>NZ_JBEOWM010000040.1:0-60889 GCF_040296045.1 Streptomyces sp. NPDC002490
GCTCCCGCAACCCCGCAAGATCATCGCGTCCAACAGCCACGGTCCTCGCAACTCCCACACATCGCGGGTGTTGCGAGGACCGTTAGAACCCAAGGGGAAGGGGTGCGGGCCCGACGTCAGCGGCTAGCGCCTAGTGGGGAGCCTCAGCTCTGGCCACCGGCGAGCTTCTCGCGGAGCGCGGCGAGCGCCTCGTCCGAAGCCAGGGCACCGGAGTTGTCCGCGGACTCCGAGGAGTACGAACCGCCACCGGAGGCAGCCTGGGCGGCGACGGCGTCGCCACCCTCGGCGGCAGCCTCCGCGTCGGCCTCGCGGGACTTGATGACCTGGGCCTGGTGCTGCTCGAAGCGGGTCTGCGCCTCCGCGTACTGGCGCTCCCACTCCTCGCGCTGCTTCTCGTACCCTTCGAGCCAGTCGTTGGTCTCGGGGTCGAAGCCCTCGGGGTAGATGTAATTGCCCTGGTCGTCGTAGGACGCGGCCATGCCGTACAGGGTCGGGTCGAACTCGACCGCGGACGGGTCGGCACCGAAGGACTCGTTGGCCTGCTTCAGCGAGAGGCTGATGCGGCGACGCTCCAGGTCGATGTCGATGACCTTGACGAAGATCTCGTCGTTGACCTGGACGACCTGCTCCGGGATCTCCACGTGGCGCTCGGCCAGCTCGGAGATGTGGACCAGGCCCTCGATGCCCTCGTCCACGCGGACGAACGCACCGAACGGAACGAGCTTGGTGACCTTGCCGGGGACGACCTGACCGATCTGGTGCGTCCGGGCGAACTGCTGCCACGGGTC
The DNA here is from genome assembly GCF_040296045.1 of Streptomyces sp. NPDC002490. NCBI lineage: Bacteria > Bacillati > Actinomycetota > Actinomycetes > Kitasatosporales > Streptomycetaceae > Streptomyces > Streptomyces sp. NPDC002490. The sequence continues at coordinate 789 of NZ_JBEOWM010000040.1, forward strand.
TTCCTGGGTCGCCTTGAGCGACAGGGAGACGCGCTCGCGGTCCATGTCCACGTCGAGGACCTCGACGGTGACTTCCTGACCGACCTCGACGACCTCGGAGGGGTGGTCGATGTGCTTCCAGGAGAGCTCGGAGACGTGGACGAGACCGTCGACGCCACCCAGGTCCACGAAGGCACCGAAGTTGACGATCGAGGACACGACGCCGGAGCGGACCTGGCCCTTCTGGAGGGTGGTGAGGAACGTCTGGCGGACCTCGGACTGGGTCTGCTCCAGCCAGGCACGGCGGGACAGGACCACGTTGTTGCGGTTCTTGTCCAGCTCGATGATCTTCGCCTCGAGCTCCTTGCCGACGTACGGCTGGAGGTCGCGGACGCGACGCATCTCGACCAGGGAGGCCGGGAGGAAGCCGCGGAGGCCGATGTCGAGGATGAGACCACCCTTGACGACCTCGATGACGGTACCGGTGACGATGCCGTCCTCTTCCTTGATCTTCTCGATGGTGCCCCAGGCACGCTCGTACTGGGCGCGCTTCTTCGAGAGGATCAGGCGGCCTTCCTTGTCCTCCTTCTGGAGGACGAGGGCCTCGATCTCGTCACCGACGGCGACGACCTCGTTGGGGTCGACGTCGTGCTTGATCGAGAGCTCGCGGCTCGGGATGACACCTTCGGTCTTGTAACCGATGTCGAGCAGGACCTCGTCCCGGTCGACCTTCACGATGACGCCGTCGACGATGTCGCCGTCGTTGAAGTACTTGATCGTCTCGTCGATCGCGGCGAGGAAGGCTTCCTCGTTACCGATGTCGTTGACCGCTACCTGCGGGGTGGTGGCGGTGGTCTCGGTGCTGCTCGTCATGTGGGAAAGGGCTCCGGTACGGACATTGAAGTCGTAGGTACTGCTACGCCGGGAGCCGTTGTCGCTCTGCAGAAGGCCGGACAGTCCTGAGAAGCGCGCTCCGCACCCTCGCGGGGAAACGGACCACACCTCGAAACCGAGGGGACATACATACAGACGCGAGCGCAGCCTGCTCTGTCTGAGGAGCGCAGGCTCGCAGCGCAACTTGTAGCATACGGGGGCAGCCGGACAGGGTCAATGCGCGAAAGGCGCACACCCGGGGCGGATCGCCGCATTCCCGGCACCGAAACCGTCACACGAGGCCACAGCGGCCACATCCGGCCATGGACCGATCTCTTTCGGCCGACGTGGAACGCGTCCGCGGTTCGTCGGAAGAGTACGACGAGGGAGCCAATCATCCAAGAGGTCGAACTGCCCGAGCCGGAAGCCACCCGGCGCACCGTTTCGGGCACGGAGAGCAGCCGCGCCAACCGCGGCTGGTGGGACCGCAACGCCGACGAGTACCAGAGCGACCACGGGGCGTTCCTCGGGGACGACCGGTTCGTCTGGGGCCCCGAGGGGCTGGACGAGGCGGACGCCGCGCTGCTGGGGCCGGCGACGGAACTGGCCGGGCGGGACGTCCTGGAGATCGGGGCGGGAGCCGCGCAGTGCTCGCGCTGGCTGGCCGCGCAGGGGGCCCGGGCGGTGGCGCTCGACCTGTCGCACCGGCAGCTCCAGCACGCCCTGCGGATCGGGTCGGACGGGGTGGCCCTGGTGGAGGCGGACGCCGGAGCGCTGCCGTTCCGGCCGGACTCCTTCGACCTGGCGTGTTCGGCCTACGGGGCGCTCCCGTTCGTCGCGGACCCGGTGCGGGTGCTGCGCGAGGTGCGTCGGGTGCTGCGACCGGGCGGCCGGTTCGTCTTCTCGGTGACCCACCCGATCCGCTGGGCCTTCCCCGACGAGCCGGGTCCCGAGGGCCTGTCGGTGGCCGCGTCGTACTTCGACCGCACGCCCTACGTGGAGCAGGACGAGAGCGGCGAGGCCGTGTACGTGGAGCACCACCGCACGCTCGGCGACCGGGTGCGGGACGTGGTGGCCGCCGGGTTCCGCCTGGTGGACCTGGTGGAGCCGGAGTGGCCGGAGTGGAACGGGGAGGAGTGGGGCGGCTGGTCGCCGCTGCGCGGGCACCTGATCCCCGGCACCGCGGTCTTCGTCTGCGAGCGGTAGGGATCGCCCCCGGGCCCGGCTGCGCGCCCCCTGCACCATGGAAAATCACATCATCATGCGATCCCACCCCGCTTGTGGATAACCGAACGCACCGGTCGCGCCCAGGCCGCACACTGACCGCATGATCCGAACCGATGCACTCGACCGTCTCCCGGTGCGCGAGGCCGTGCCCGCCCTGCTGTCCGCCCTGGACGACCACGGGACGGCGGTGCTCTGCGCACCGCCCGGCACGGGCAAGACGACCCTGGTGCCGCTGGTGCTCGCCGGTCTCGTCGGCCCGCAGGGCGACCGACCGGGGTCGCCCGCTCCCCACCGGGTCCTCGTCGCCGAGCCGCGTCGGATCGCCGCCCGGGCCGCCGCGCGCCGGATGGCCTGGCTGCTGGGCGAACGGCCCGGCGGGCGCGTGGGGTTCACCGTGCGCGGTGAGCGGGTGGTGGGCCCGCAGACCGTGGTCGAAGTGGTCACGACCGGCGTGCTGCTCCAACGGCTCCAGCGGGAGCAGGAGTTGACGGGGGTGGGGACGGTGGTCCTGGACGAGTGCCACGAGCGGCACCTGGACGCGGACACCGCTGCCGCCTTCCTGCTCGACGTGCGGGGCACGCTCCGTCCGGACCTCCGGCTGGTGGCCGCGTCGGCGACCACCGACGCGCGCGGCTGGGCCGAACTCCTGGGCGGGGCACCGGTGGTGGAGACGGCGGGGGCGTCCCATCCGGTGGACGTGGTGTGGGCACCGCCCCCGCGCACGGTGCGACCTCCGCACGGCACCCGGGTCGACCCGGCCCTGCTCGCGCACGTCGCCTCGGTGGTGCGGCGGGCCTGGGCGGAGCGGACGGGGGACGTGCTGTGCTTCCTGCCCGGGGTCGGGGAGATCGCCCGGGTGGCGGGGCAGCTGGCGGACCTCCCGGCCCCCTCGGGCGAGGGCGGCGCCGAGGTCCTCCAGGTGCACGGACGGGCCCCGGCCGCCGTGCAGGACGCGGTGTTGGCCGGTGGGTCGGCGCGCCGGGTGGTGCTGACGACCTCGGTGGCCGAGTCCAGCCTGACCGTGCCGGGCGTGCGGACCGTGGTGGACGCGGGACTGGCCCGGGAGCCGCGGACGGACCACGCCCGGGGACTCGGTTCCCTGACGACGGTGCGGGTGTCCCGGGCCGCCGCCGACCAGCGGGCCGGGCGGGCCGGGCGGGAGGCCCCGGGGACGGTGTACCGCTGTTGGTCGCCCGCGGAGCACGACCGGTTGGCCCCGTTCCCGCTTCCGGAGATCAAGGTGGCCGAGTTGACGGCGTTCGCCTTGCAGAGCGCGGTGTGGGGTGACCCGGAGGCGACCGGCCTCGCCCTGTTGGACGCGCCTCCACCGGGTGCGCTCGCCGCCGCACGGGCCAGCCTCGGCGCGCTCGGCGCGGTCGACGGATCGGGTCGGGTGACCCGGCGCGGGCTGCGGATGGCGCGCGTGGGGCTGCACCCACGACTCGCGCGGGCCCTGTTGGACGGGGCCGCGGAGGTGGGCGGGCGGCAGGCGGCCGAGGTGGTGGCGCTGTTGAGCGAGGAGCCTCCCCGGGCATACGGGGACGACCTCGCGGCCGCGTGGCGCTCCGCCCGACGGGGCGACGACGGCTACGGCGCACGGTGGAAGGCCGAGGTGCGCCGGCTGACGGCGGCCGTGGACGGGGCGGACCACGAGCGCTCCGGGGGCCCATCGGTCGGGGTCCGGCCCGCTCAGGACTCCCTGCTCGACGACCGGGACCGGGTGGCGGGACTCGTGGCGGCGTTGGCCTTTCCGGAACGGCTGGCCAGGGAACGGGGCGAGGGCGACTACCGGATGGTGTCGGGCACCCGGGCCCAGTTGGGCGAGGGCTCGGCACTGCGGGGCGTGCCCTGGCTGGCGGTGGCCGTGGCGGACCGGCCGGCGGGGGCGGGGCACGCCCGGGTCCGGCTCGCCGCCGCGGTGGACGAGGGGGTCGCGCACCGGGCTGCCGGGTCCCTGCGCACCGAGGGGGACGAGGTCGCCTGGTCGGACGGGGACCTGGTGGCGCGGCGGGTCGAGCGGTTGGGAGCGGTGGAGTTGTCGGTGCGCCCGTTGGCGGAGCCCGATCCCGCGCTGGTCGGGGAAGCGGTGTTGGAGGGGTTGCGCCGGGAGGGGCTGGGCCTGCTCGGCTGGGACCGTGACGCCACGGTGCTGAGGCAGCGGCTGGCGTTCCTGCACCGCACCCTGGGCGGCGGCTGGCCCGAGGTGTCCGATGCGGCACTGATCGCGCGCGCCGCGGAGTGGCTGGAGCCGGAACTGGGGCGGGTGCGGAACCGGGCGCAGTTGGCGCGCATCGATGCGGGGCGGGCGCTGACCCGGTTGCTGCCCTGGGCGAGCGGGGAGGCCGCCCGCCTGGACGCGCTGGCACCCGAACGCATCGAGGTGCCGAGCGGCTCCCGGATCAGGGTGGACTACGCGAACCCCGAACGGCCGGTGCTCGCGGTGAAGTTGCAGGAGGTGTTCGGGTGGGTGCGCACGCCCGAGGTGGCGGGGGTGCCGCTGTTGATGCACCTGTTGTCCCCGGCGGGCCGGCCGGCTGCGGTGACCGCGGACCTTCCCTCGTTCTGGTCCCAGGGGTACCGGGCGGTGCGGGCCGAGTTGCGGGGGCGCTACCCCAAGCACCCGTGGCCGGAGGATCCGTCGACGGCGCCGCCGACTCGGCACACCACGGCCCGGGCGGGGGGATGAGGTGGTGTCCGCCCGGGCCCGCCGAGCGGCGGGCCCGGGCGGGCGGACACCGCCTCAGACGGCGGGCGTCTTCTCGATCGTGAGCTCGATGGTGAGGGTGGCGCCGCCGGCGGTGGTGATGCGGAGCAGGTGGGTGCCCGGGGTCTCGTCCGCGAAGAGTGCGGGCAGGCGGAGCAGTCCGTCCTCGTCGGTGACGAGGTCGGTCCGGGTGCGCACGGGATTGCCGTCAGCGTCCTTGAAGTGGGGGCCCCGGTCGTTCTCGGCAGGGCCGTCGGCGGACTTGACGAGGGTCGCCGTGGCGGCGACCCGGCCGGCCGCGGCTCCCCGGCGGGTGGCCTTGACCTCGATGGCGTCCGGGAACTGCGCACCCGGCAGGCAGACCAACTCCTCGTCGCCGATGCGGACGAGGGCGTCGGCCTCGCGCTGGACGACGGTGGCCGCGAGGTCGGTGTGCACGCTGCGGCCCACCACCGCGGCGCGGACCTCGAAGCGGCCGGTCTGCTCCCCCGCGATCAGTGCGGGCGCGGTGGCGAACCCGGACCGGTCGGTGAGGACGCTGGCGAAGCGTTCGCCGCCGGGGAAGGCGGTGTCGGTTTCGCCCTGGACGGCGAAGCGGACCCGCACCCCGGCCACCGGGTCGCCGGACCGGGTGACCGCACGCACCTTGGCCTGCTGGGCGAAGGCCTCCCCGGCGGTCGCCGTCAGCTGTGCGCTGCTGGCCGCCACCAGTCGCATCACGGTGTCGGTGGGCGTGGGGGGCTTGGTCGGAGGTGTGGTGGGTCGGGTGGCCGGCGGCGGGGCGGGCGGCTTGGTCGGGGGCTTGGCGGGCGGTGTGGTGGGCGGCGTCGTCGGCGGGGTGCGGGGCTCTTCGGGCTCGGGCGACGGGCTGCGGCCCGGGCCCTCGGGCCGGGGGGAGGGCTCGGGTGCGTCCCCGGAGCGGGGCGGTCGGCGCTCCGCCGCCCCGTCGGCGTCCTCGGACCTGTCCGGGCGGCTGCGCTCCTTGGGCACGGTGCCGGTTCCGTCGGGGATCTCGTGGGTGCCCTCGCGGTAGTACTCCAGCCACGACAGCACGGTGTTCACGTACTCGGTGGAACGGTTGTAGCTGAGGATCGCGGCCCGGAGTTGGGAAGCGGAGGAGAGGTCGCGGCCACCGGCGCAGAGGTAGCGTCCGGCGGCGAGCGCGGCATCGTAGATGTTGTTGGGGTTGCGCTGGCCGTCGCCGTTGCCGTCGGCGCCCCAGCCCTCGCCGTCCGGTCCGCCCTGACCCCAGGTGGAGGGGATGAACTGCATCGGGCCCACGGCGCGGTCGTAGTGCGGGTCGTCGTCGTAGGCGCCGTTGTCGGTGTCCCTGATGGTGGCGAAGCCGTTGCCGTTGAGGACGGGGCCGAGGATCGGTGTGGTCGTGGTGCCGTCCGCGTCGACCCGGCCTCCGCTGGCGTGGCCCGACTCGACCTTGCCGATCGCGGCGAGCAGTTGCCACGGCAGCTTGCACTCCGGCTGGGAGGCGCGCAGTGACGATTCGGCCTTCTTGTAGGCGTCGAGGACGGTGGCCGGGATGCCGGACTCGGACCGGCCGCCGGTGGCCTGTTCACCCGCGGTGGGGGGCACCGCCGGGCTCTTGAGCGGTGGGAGTTCCGTGTAGTAGGGCGAGTCTCCGGTGGCCGAGGGCTCGGCGCCCTCTTCGTTCGGCAGGTTGTCGAGCGTCTGGAGGCCCGAGACGGAATCGGTCACTCCCTGGGCTCCAGGAGCGCCCGAGGCGGAGAGTGCCGCCACGGCCAACGCCGCCACGGCGGTGGTCGCCGCCCCCTTGTACAGCCGTTTGCCGAAGTACGCCGCCATGAATCCCCGATTCCCCTTCCGCCGGTGCCCGTTCGCGGTGCGCGCGGCTCTGGCGCACCCCGACGCCAGTGACCCTACGGCAACTTCCCCCGCGTAGGTACGGGCCAGTGACCGTTATGGGCGATTGGCTCATTGGTGGGGGGTGGGCGGGCGCGCACGACTCGCGACCGGGGGCTCCCTCCCGCCGTCACGGGCCCGGAGCCGGTTGCCGTAAGGGCGGGGCCTCGCCGTGCGCACGAGCATGCCGAGGCCCCGCCCACTCCCGTGGCGGCGCCTCAGTGGGCGGCCGACTCCCAGGTGTCGCCGACACCGACCGACACGTCGAGCGGGGCCCGCAGGCGCACCGCGTCCGCCATCTCCCGGCGCACCAGCGCCTCCAGCGGCTCGCGCTCTCCGGGAGCGACCTCCAGCACGATTTCATCGTGGACCTGGAGGAGCATGCGGGAGGCCAGCCGTGCCTCGTCCATCGCCCGGTCGACGTTCAGCATCGCGATCTTGACGATGTCGGCGGCCGTGCCCTGGATGGGGGCGTTGAGGGCCATCCGTTCGGCCATCTCCCGGCGCTGGCGGTTGTCGCTGTTGAGGTCGGGGAGGTACCGGCGCCGGCCGAACAGGGTCTCCGTGTACCCCGTGGCGCGGGCCTCCTCCACCACCCGCTGGAGGTAGTCGCGGACCCCGCCGAAGCGCTCGAAGTACGTGTCCATCAGGGCGCGGGCCTCCGCCGCCTCGATGTTGAGCTGCTGGGAGAGCCCGAACGCCGACAGGCCGTAGGCCAGACCGTAGGACATGGCCTTGATCTTGCGGCGCATCTCCGGGTCCACCGCGGACCGGTCCACGCCGAACACCTGGGAGGCGACGGTGGTGTGCAGGTCCTCGCCGGAGGTGAACGCCTCGATGAGTCCCGCGTCCTCGGACAGGTGCGCCATCACCCGCAGTTCGATCTGGCTGTAGTCCGCCGTCATCAGGGACTCGAAGCCCGCCCCGACGACGAACCCCCGCCGGATCGCCCGGCCCTCGTCGGTGCGGACGGGGATGTTCTGGAGGTTCGGCTCGGTGGAGGACAGTCGCCCCGTGGCCGCGACGGTCTGGTTGAAGGTGGTGTGGATGCGGCCGTCCGCGGCGATCGTCTTGATCAACCCCTCGACGGTGACCCGCAGCTTCGCCTGCTCCCGGTGGCGGAGCATGATGACGGGCAGTTCGTGGTCGGTCTGGGTGGCGAGCCAGGCGAGCGCATCGGCGTCGGTGGTGTACCCGGTCTTCGTCTTCTTGGTCTTCGGCAGGTTCAGCTCCCCGAAGAACACCTCCTGGAGCTGCTTGGGGGAGCCGAGGTTGAACTCACGGCCCACCGCGGCGTGCGCCTCCTTCACCGCCTGCTGGACGGCGCCCGCGAACATCTGCTCCATGGACTCCAGGTGCGCCCGGTCGGCGGCGATGCCGTGCCGCTCCATCCGCGCCAACAGCACGGAGGTGGGCAGTTCCACCTCGCGCAGCAGATCGGCCGCGCCGACCTCCGGCAACCGGGTCCCGAAGGCACCGCCGAGGTCGAGCACGGCCCGCGCCTGCACCATCAGGGCCTGCGCCTCCGCCTGTTCGTCCACGCCGAACGCGAGCTGCCCGTCGGGGGCGGCGGCCGGCGCCAGTTCCCGTCCCAGGTACTCCAGGGTCAGCGCGTCCAGCGCGAAGGAGCGGCGTCCGGGCTTCACCAGGTACGCGGCCAGGGCCGTGTCCATGGCGATGCCCTCGATCGTCCAGCCGTGCTCGGCGAAGGCCCGCAGCACGCCCTTGGCGTTGTGCAGCACCTTCGGCCGGTCGGCGTCGGCCAGCCAGCCGGCGAACGCGTTCTCGTCCGCCTCGTCCAGCTGGGCCGGGTCGAACCAGGCCGCCGCTCCGTCGGCGGCGGCGAGGGCGACCTCGGTCACCGAGCCCGTCCCGAGGGACCAGGTGTCCACCGTGGCCAGCCCGAGGGGGGCGTCCGCGTGCCCGGCCAGCCAGGGGGCGACCTCGCCGGTCCCCAGCACGCTGCCGTCGACCTCGACGGCCGCCTCGATCACCGGCTCGTCCCCGGCCTCTCCCGGGTCCACCGCGAGCAACCGCTCGCGCAGGGACGGGTTGCGGATCTCCAGGGTGTCCAGGACCAGCGCCACGGCCTTGCGGTCGTACGGGGCGCGTTCCAGGTCGGTGACGGTCCTGGGCAGCTCGACGTCCCGGGTGAGCTCGGTGAGCCGGCGGTTGAGCTGCACGGCCTCCAAGTGGTCGCGCAGGTTCTGCCCGGCCTTGCCCTTGACCTCGTCGACCCGCTCCACCAGCTCCGCGAACGAGCCGAACTGGTTGATCCACTTCGCCGCGGTCTTCTCCCCCACCCCGGGGATGCCGGGCAGGTTGTCCGAGGGGTCGCCGCGCAGCGCGGCGAAGTCCGGGTACTGCGCCGGGGTCAGGCCGTACTTCTCCTGGACCTTCTCCGGGGTGAACCGGGTCAGCTCCGAGACGCCCTTCGTCGGGTACAGCACCGTGGTGTGGTCGCTGACCAACTGGAAGGAGTCGCGGTCACCCGTGACGATCAGCACCTCGAAGCCCTCGGCCTCCGCCTGCGTGGCCAGGGTGGCGATCACGTCGTCGGCCTCGAAGCCGTCCACGGCGAACCGCTCGGCGTGCATCGCGTCCAGCAGTTCGCCGATCAGCTCGACCTGGCCCCGGAACTCGTCGGGGGTCTTCGAACGGTTCGCCTTGTAGTCGGCGTACTCCGCGGAGCGCCACGTCCGCCGCGAGACGTCGAAGGCGACCGCGAAGTGCGTGGGCGCCTCGTCACGCAGGGTGTTCGCCAGCATCGAGGCGAACCCGTAGATCGCGTTCGTCGTCTGACCCGCCGCGGTCGTGAAGTTCTCCGCGGGCAGCGCGAAGAACGCCCGGTACGCCAGCGAGTGCCCGTCCATGAGGAGCAGTCGGGGCCGGTCACCCCCGCCCGTGCCCGCCGCGGTCCCGGTCTTCTTCGATGCTGTCTCTGCCACGCCCCCGATCCTGCCACGCCGCACCGACAGCCGTGGCCGCCCCGCCCCGGACGCCCCCTGCGCACCCGGGCGGGACCGCGGGGGCGCGGAACGGAGCCGGGACGGTATAGACAGGGAGCGGCAAGGACGGCAGGAGGGCCCCGCGGGCACGTCACCGCGGGCGCCCGCGCTCGACGAGGAGCCGAGATGGCCAGTGAACCGCCCCGGCACGACCCGGTGCAGGACGATCCCGAGGTGACCCCGCCCCGGCACGCGGCGGCGGGGCTGCCCGGCGTCGGGCACGCCCTGCGCCACGCGCACCGACAGATGGGCGTGCGGCGCACCGCGCTCACCCTGCTGCGCGTCAACCAGGAGGACGGCTTCGACTGCCCCGGCTGCGCCTGGCCGGAGCCGGAGCGCCGCCACACGGCGGAGTTCTGCGAGAACGGCGCCAAGGCCGTCGCCGAGGAGGCCACTCTGAGGCGGGTCGGCCCCGCCTTCTTCGCCGAGCACTCCGTGTCCGGGCTGGCCGCCCGCAGCGGCTACTGGCTCGGACAGCAGGGGCGCCTCACCCACCCCCTGCACCTGCCCGAAGGCGCGGACCACTACCGGCCGATCTCCTGGGAGCGCGCCTTCGAGCTGATCGCCGCGGAGTTGAACGCGCTGGACTCGCCCGACGAGGCCGTCTTCTACACCTCCGGACGCACCAGCAACGAGGCGGCGTTCCTCTACCAGCTCTTCGTCCGCGAGTTCGGCACCAACAACCTCCCCGACTGTTCCAACATGTGCCACGAGTCCTCGGGGTCGGCGCTCACCGAGACGCTCGGCGTCGGCAAGGGCAGCGTCTTGCTCGAAGACCTCCACCGGGCCGACCTGATCGTCGTCGCCGGGCAGAACCCGGGGACGAACCACCCGAGGATGCTCGGCTCGCTGGAGAAGGCCAAGCGGGCCGGGGCGAAGATCATCACGATCAATCCGCTGCCGGAGGCGGGGCTGGAACGGTTCAAGGACCCGCAGAGTCCCCGGGGGCTGCTGCGGGGCACCGCCCTGACCGATCTGTTCCTCCAGATCCGCATCGGCGGCGACCAGGCGCTGTTCCGCCTGCTCAACCGGCTGCTGCTGGACGCCGACGCGAACGGCACCGCGGGGGCCGTGGACCACGAGTTCGTCCGTGCGCACACCCACGGCTTCGAGGCGTTCGCGACCGCCGCCCGGGCCGCCGACTGGGAGCGGACGCTCGCCGCGACCGGACTGGAACGCGCCGCCGTGCAGGAGGCGTTCCGGATGCTCCTCGCCTCCCGTCGGACGGTGGTGTGCTGGGCGATGGGCCTGACCCAGCACAAGCACTCCGTCGCGACCATCAAGGAGGTGGTCAACCTCCTGCTGCTACGGGGGGCCGTCGGTCGGCCCGGTGCCGGGGTGTGCCCGGTGCGCGGCCACTCCAACGTGCAGGGCGACCGCACGATGGGCATCTTCGAGCGCCCGGCGGACGCCTTCCTCGACGCGCTGGCGGAGGAGTTCGGCTTCGCTCCCCCGCGGGCGCACGGCCACGACGTGGTCCGCGCCATCCGGGCGCTGCGCGACGGCGCGGCGAAGGTCCTCGTGGCCATGGGCGGCAACTTCGTCTCCGCCTCCCCGGACACCGCCGTCACCGAAGCCGCGGTGCGGCGGGCGCGGTTGACCGTGCACGTCTCCACCAAGCTGAACCGTTCGCACGTCGTCACCGGGGCGCACGCCCTGATCCTGCCGACCCTCGGGCGCACCGAACGCGACGTGCAGGCGGGCGGGCCGCAGTTCGTGACCGTCGAGGACTCCATGGGCGTGGTCCACGCCTCACGGGGGCGGCTCGCCCCGGCCGGCCCCGAGCTGCTGTCCGAGCCGGTGATCGTCTGTCGGCTGGCCCGTGCCGTGCTCGGCGACCGCAGCGTCGTGCCCTGGGAGGACTTCGCCGTCGACTACGCGAGGATCCGCGACCGCATCGCGCGCGTGGTGCCCGGCTTCGAGGACTTCAACGCCAAGGTCTCCCGGCCCGGCGGGTTCACCCTCCCGCACGCCCCGCGCGACGAGCGCCGCTTCCCCACCGCCACCGGCAAGGCCAACTTCACGGCCGAGCCCGTCACCCACCCCCACGTCCCCGCCGGGCGGTTGCTGCTCCAGACGCTGCGCTCCCACGACCAGTACAACACCACCGTCTACGGGCTCGACGACCGCTACCGGGGCATCAGGAACGGACGCCGCGTGGTGCTGGTCCACCCGGAGGACGCCCGGGCGCTCGGGTTCCCCGACGGGTCCCACGCCGATCTGGTGGGCGAGTGGCGGGACGGGGTCGAGCGGCGCGCTCCGGGGTTCCGGGTGGTCCACTACCCGACCGCGCGCGGGTGCGCCGCCGCGTACTACCCGGAGACGAACGTCCTCGTGCCCCTCGACGCGACGGCCGACACCAGCAACACTCCGGCGAGCAAGTCCGTGGTGATCCGGCTCGAACCGTCCGGCACGGAGCCCGCAGGCACCTGAGCGACCGCTCACCCGACCTGGTAGGAAGGGACGGACACGCCGGGTCGAGCGACCCGGCGCCACCGAGGAGGAGTCCATGGGCGAGCAGCGCACGGTGAAGTTCCCCCAGGAGGTCGTCGACGAGTACGCGGGCCTCGGCGTCGACCTGCCCGCCCTGTTCTCCGCGGGGCACCTCGGCACCCGCATGGGCATCGAGATCCAGGAGGCGTCCGCCGAGCGCGTCGTCGGGACGATGCCCGTCGAGGGCAACACCCAGCCGTACGGGCTGCTGCACGGCGGGGCGTCGGCGGTCCTCGCCGAGACCCTCGGTTCCATCGGCGCGATGCTGCACGGCGGGGCACGCCGGATCGCGGTGGGCGTGGACCTCAACTGCACCCACCACCGCGGGGTGCGCTCCGGCTCCGTCACCGGCACCGCGACCCCCGTGCACCGGGGCCGTTCCACCGCCACCTACGAGATCGCCGTCACCGATGCCGAGGGCCGGCGGGTGTGCACCGCGCGCCTCACCTGCATGCTGCGCGAAGCGGACGCCCCGAAGGGCTGAGCGCGCCCGCCCCACCTGTCGAGCCCGCGGGTCCGCCCGCGGGCTCGACGCGTTCCCGGGCGGTGACGGGGAGGCACGCCCGTTCGCCACCGGGGGATCGATCGTCCCCCGACGCTCCCGGGCACGCCCGCGCCGCGCCCCTGCCGCAGGAGAGACGCCCCGCCCCCTCTCCGCACTCCCGGATCGTTCCGCCCCACTCGGCTCCACCCGCTTCGTGGAGCCTTCATCCACCATTCCCGGAAATCACGAGGAAAAGACCGACAAGGGAGCCCGGTACGAATTCTCGGGAATGCACACCCCCGTCACATCGAGTAGCGGAAAGGCGATCTTGATTCATCGCCTCAATGGTGACCCCATCTAAATTATCGATCATTTCCCGCAGCCGAAAGATCACCGAGCGACCGCTCTCCGGTACATCCCGCACTGCTCAGCGGAGGGGTTCGCGCACGGAATGCCGACCACCGGGAGAAACTCCGGAGCCACCTTCACCACAAAGAACGGAATCTTAAATTCCGCCCTGTCATAACAAGAGAGTCACAAGCGCATCCGGGCCACTGCCCCGGGCCGGGAGTCAGGCTTTAGAGTCACCGCCAGTCACCGATCCATCGGGAGTTCAGTACCAGTTCGACATTGCTCCGACCCATTCAGGGAAGGGCGGGTCGACGGAAAGGACTGATCGTGCGACAGCGTTCTTTGCTGATGCTCACCTCCGTTCTCACCACCGGAGCGCTCGCCCTCACCGCTTGTGGCTCGCGCGACGACACGGGCGCGGGGGACGGCTCCAGCGGCGACACGACCCTCACCATCGGTGTGGACGCACCCCTGTCCGGGGAGAATTCCGCAACGGGACTCGGCATCCGGGGCGGCGTCAAGATCGCCGTCGACGACGCCAACGAAAAGAAGCTCGTTCCTGGTGTGAAATTCGAGCTCAAAGCGCTCGACGACAAGGCGCAACCGGCCACCGGACAACAGAACGCAACAGCCCTGGTCGGCGACAAGTCCGTCGTCGGGGTCGTCGGCCCGCTCAACTCGGGGGTCGCCCGGTCCATGCAGCAGGTCTTCGCCTCCGCCAATCTGGTCCAGATCTCCCCCTCCAACACCGATCCAGAACTCACTCAGGGCAAGAACTGGCAGAACGGCGACAAGAAGCGCCCCTACGCCACGTACTTCCGCACCGCGACGACCGACGTCATCCAAGGTGGATTCGCGGCCGACTACGCCTTCAACACCCTCAAGAAGAAGAAGGTCTACGTGGTCGACGACAAGCAGGCGTACGGCGCCGGCCTCGCGAAGATCTTCCGAGAGGATTTCCAGGAGGCGGGCGGCACGGTCGTCGGCACCGACAGCATCAACACCGGGGACAAGGACTTCGCCGCCCTCATCACCAAGATCGAGGACGCCGAGCCCGATCTCGTCTACTACGGCGGCCAGTACGACGAGTCCCAACTCATCACCAAGCAACTGAAGGAGGCCGGGGCGAAGATCCCGCTGTTCGGCGGCGACGGCATGTTCACCCCCACCTACATCGAGACCGCGGGCGCCACCGCCGAGGGCGACCTCGCCACCTCCGTCGGCGTCCCGGTCGACACCCTGCCGGCCGCCAGGACCTTCATCGAGACCTACAAGGCCAAGGGGTACAAGGGCGACTACGGCACCTACGGCGGCTACTCCTACGACGCCGCGTCCGCGATCATCAACGCCGTCAAGGCGGTCAAGGAAGCCAACGACGGCAAGCTGCCCGGCGGGGACGACCTGCGCGAACAGGTCGTCGAAGCGGTCGGCAAGAGCGACTTCGAGGGCATCACCGGCAAGGTCTCCTTCGACGAGTACGGGGACACCGGCAACAAGCAACTGACCGTCTACCAGGTCGAGCAGGGCACGTGGGAAGCCGTCAAGACCGGCACCCACAACAGCTGACGGACCACGGCACCGCACCGGCCGACGCCCGGACACCGACACCACCCCGGAGTCCGGCGGGCACCCCCGGGCCGCGCGGACGACGCACCCGACCGCGCGGCCCCGCGTCTGACCCACCCCGCCCCCCAAGCGACTATGGAGGCCACGCGGTGAACACCCTGCCGCAACAGCTGGCCAACGGGCTGCTCCTCGGCTCGATGTACGGGCTGATCGCCATCGGCTACACGATGGTCTACGGCATCGTCCAGCTGATCAACTTCGCACACGGCGAGATCTTCATGGTCGGCGGCTTCGGCGCGCTCACCGTGTACGCCTACGTCCTGCCCACCGGCACCTCGATCTGGGCCGCCCTGCCCCTGATGCTCCTCGGCGGCGGACTGATCGCCGTCCTCTTCGCCGTGGGGGCCGAGAGGTTCGCCTACCGGCCCCTGCGCGGAGCACCACGCCTGGCGCCCCTGATCACCGCCATCGGCCTCTCCCTGGCGCTCCAGGAGGCCGTCCGCAACTTCTACCCCCGTGCCGACAAGCCGCGCGTCTTCCCCCAACTCGGCGGCGGGAGCCACCAGATCGGCTCCCTGACCCTCACCCGGGCCGACGTCTTCCTCCTCGCGGTCGCCGTCGTCTGCATGACCGGACTCGCCCTCTTCGTCCGGCGCAGCCGCACCGGACGCGCCATGCAGGCCACCGCACAGGACCCCGACACGGCGCAGCTCATGGGCATCGACACCCACCGCATCATCGTCATCGCCTTCGCCATCGGCGGGTTCTTCGCCGCCGTGGCGGCGGTGGCCTACGGCTTCAAGTACGGGCACGTCGAGTACCGCATGGGCTTCATCATGGGGCTCAAGGCGTTCACCGCGGCCGTCCTCGGCGGCATCGGCAACGTCTACGGCGCCATGCTCGGCGGGGTCGTCCTCGGCCTGGCCGAGACGCTGGCCAGCGCCTACATCGACGGAGTGCCCGGGATGGACCAGCTCGGCGGCGCCAGTTGGGCCAACGTCTGGGCCTTCTGCCTGCTCATCCTCGTCCTCCTGGTGCGGCCCCAGGGGCTGCTCGGCGAACGCGTCACGGACAGGGCGTGAGGGCCGTGACGACGAACCGGTACGCCGCGCTCCTGCCCCTCCCGGTCCCGGCGGCCCGTGCGTTGGTCCTCGCCGGCGCCGGCGCGAGCCTCGTGACGCCGTTCCTCGCCTGGACCTGGACCAGCGCCTTCCCCGGCGACCTCACCGTCCACGGATACCCCGGCGGCCTCCAGTGGATGACCCTCGTCGCCGCCGGCCTGACCCTGCTGTTCGCGCTGGCGACCCGTCCCGTCCCCGGGGTGCGCCGGCTGAACCCGGGCGGCACCGACGCCCCGCTCGTGCTCAGCGCGCTCGGGCTCTTCGCCACCACCTGGTTCACCACCCTCGCCATCGCCGTCACCCTCGGCGGCCTGGCCCACCTGGAACCGGGCGGCCACATCGCCACGGCGGCCTCCGCGCTGCCCCTGCTGGGGGTGCTCGCACTCCCCCAACCCGCCGCGTCCCGCCCCGACGGCACCGTCGACCGGCGCGAGGTGCTGCGCCGGCTCGTCCGCAGACCGGAGCGGCTCGCCGTGCCGAGCCGCCCGGCCGCACCCTGGGTGCAACGGGCGGTCATCACCCTGGTCGTCATGGTGGGGCTGGCCGTCTTCACCTACGGCGTGGACACCCCCTCCGAAGAGGGCGAGACCTTCATCGGCTACCTCATCGTCGTCGTCTCCGGGATCTGGGCCCTGCACGCGGCCGGGGCCGTCGAGCGGTTCTCCCGACTGACCGCCGACAACCGGTCCTTCACCCTGGCGATGGGCTTCGCCGCGGCGATCCTCTTCCCGTTCACCCAGAACGACGACCACTACACCAACATCGGCGTCAACATCCTGATCTTCGGGACCGTCGCCCTCGGCCTGAACGTCGTGGTGGGCCTCGCCGGTCTCCTCGACCTCGGGTACGTCGCCTTCCTCGGCGTCGGCGCCTACACGGCGGCCCTGGTCTCCGGGTCCGAGTTCTCCCGCTTCTCCGGGGTGCAGTTCCCCTTCTGGGCGGCGGCGCTCACCGGGGCCGCGGCCTCCCTCCTCTTCGGAATCCTCATCGGTGCCCCCACCCTGCGGCTGCGCGGCGACTACCTCGCCATCGTCACCCTCGGCTTCGGCGAGATCTTCCGCATCGCGGTCAACAACCTCGACGGGGACTCCGGACCCGACCTCACCAACGGCCCCACCGGCATCCCCGCCATCCCCGACCTCCAGTTCCTCGGCTTCGACTTCGGCGAGACCCACGAGGTGGCCGGCATCACCCTCGGCAGGTTCGCCAACTACTACCTGTTGATGGTGCTGGTGATGGCCGTCGTCGTGATCGTCTACAACCGGGCCGCGGACTCCCGCATCGGCCGCGCCTGGGTCGCCATCCGCGAGGACGAGACCGCCGCCACCGCCATGGGGATCAACGGCTTCCGCGTCAAGCTGACCGCCTTCGCGCTCGGTGCCGCCCTCGCCGGTCTGGCCGGCACCGTGAGCGCCCACGTCACCTACAACGTGGTGCCCACCCCGTACCAGTTCGCCGGCTCCACCCCGCCGAACTCCGCGTTCCTGCTCGCCGCCGTGGTGCTCGGCGGGATGGGCACGGTCAGCGGCCCCCTGCTGGGCGCCGCGCTCCTCTACCTGTTGCCCGAGAAGCTCGTGTTCCTCCAGGACAAGTCCCTGCTCGCGTTCGGCATCGCGCTGGTGGTGCTGATGCGGTTCCGTCCCGAGGGCATCGTCGCCGACCGGCGCCAGCGGCTCGCGTTCCACGAGACCGACCCACTCGACCCACCCGGCGGGCGGCACGCACCCGACCCGGCCGTGGACACCACCAAGGCGGGGGCGTGACCCACGTGAACACCACCACCGGCACCCGTCCCCGGCCCGCCCCCGACACCGCCGTGCTACGGGCCACCGGGGTCACCATGCGTTTCGGGGGCCTCACCGCCGTGCGCTCCGTCGACCTCACCGTCGACGCCGGCGAGATCGTCGGCCTCATCGGGCCCAACGGTGCGGGGAAGACCACCTTCTTCAACTGCCTCACCGGCCTCTACGTCCCCGCCGAAGGCACCGTCACCTACCGCGGCAGGGTCCTCCCGCCCAAGCCCCACCTGGTCACCCGGGCCGGGATCGCCCGCACCTTCCAGAACATCCGGCTCTTCGCCCACATGACCGTCCTGGAGAACGTGCTGGTCGGGCGGCACACCCGCACCAAGGAGGGGCTGTGGTCCGCCCTCCTGCGCGGGCCCGCGTTCACCCGGGCGGAGCGGGCCTTGGAGGAACGCTCGATGGAGCTCCTCGACTTCGTCGGACTCGCCCCCAAGCGCGACCACCTCGCCCGCAACCTCCCCTACGGGGAACAGCGCAAGCTCGAAATCGCCCGGGCGCTCGCCAGCGACCCCGGGCTGCTCCTGCTCGACGAACCCACCGCCGGCATGAACCCGCAGGAGACCCGCGCCGCCGAGGAACTCGTCCTCGCCATCCGCGACCAGGGCACCGCCGTGCTCGTGATCGAGCACGACATGCGCTTCGTCTTCGGCCTCAGCGACCGGGTCGCCTGCCTGGTCCAGGGCGAAAAGCTGGTCGAGGGCACCAGCGACGTCGTCCGGCGCGACGAACGCGTCGTCGCCGCCTACCTCGGCGCCCCGTACGAGGGGGTCCCCGAGGACCCGGCGGACGCCGTCCCGGCCGGGGACGTCGACCCCGCCGGCGGCACCCGCGCCACCCGCCCGAAAGGGGACACCCCGTGACCGCACTCCTGGACGTCAAGGACCTGAAGGTCGCCTACGGCAGGATCGAGGCCGTCAAGGGGATCTCCTTCACCGTGGACGCGGGGCAGGTCGTCACCCTGATCGGCACCAACGGCGCAGGCAAGACCACCACCCTGCGCACCATCTCGGGCCTGCTCAGACCGCTCGCCGGCAGCATCTCCTTCGCCGGCGTCCCGCTGGGTTCCACCCCCGCCCACGAGATCGTCGCCCTGGGCCTCGCCCACTCGCCCGAGGGCCGCCGCGTCTTCCCCCGCCTCACCATCGAGGAGAACCTCCGACTCGGCGCGTTCCTGCGCGAGGACGTCGACGGGATCGACCGGGACATCGCCCGGGCCTACGCCCTCTTCCCCGTCCTAGAGGAGCGCCGGGCGCAGGCCGCGGGCACCCTCTCCGGCGGCGAGCAACAGATGCTGGCCATGGGGCGGGCCCTGATGTCCCGGCCGAAGCTCCTCATGCTCGACGAGCCGTCCATGGGGCTCTCGCCGATCATGATGCAGAAGATCATGGCGACCATCGTCGAGCTGAAGGCCCTGGGCACCACGATCCTGCTGGTGGAGCAGAACGCCCGGGCCGCGCTCTCCCTCGCCGACCGCGGCTACGTCATGGAGACCGGCCGGATCGTCCTCTCCGGCTCCGGAGCGGAGCTCCTCCACGACGAGTCCGTCCGCAAGGCGTACCTGGGCGAGGACTGAAGCGCGCGCCCCGTCCTCGGCCACGGCACACAGGAGGCCCGCCGCCCGGGCGCCCACCCGGGTGACGGGCCCTCGCCGGTGCGTGCGACGGCCGTCGCGACCGCCCCCACGCCCCAGGACGCCTACTGCTGCTTCTCCTTGGCCGCACGGCGCTCCCGGCCGTCCTCGATCACGGCCTCCGCGACCTCGCGCATCGACAGCCTGCGGTCCATGGACGTCTTCTGGATCCAGCGGAACGCGGCCGGCTCGGTCAGCCCGTACTCGGTCTGGAGCACCGACTTGGCCCGGTCCACCAGCTTGCGGGTCTCCAGCCGTTGGGTGAGGTCGGCGACCTCCTGCTCCAGGGTGCGCAGCTCCGTGAAGCGCGAGACCGCCATCTCGATGGCCGGCACGACGTCGCTCTTGCTGAACGGCTTGACCAGGTAGGCCATGGCTCCGGCGTCGCGCGCCCGTTCCACCAGGTCCCGCTGGGAGAACGCGGTGAGCATCAGCACCGGGGCGATGGACTCCCCGGCGATCCGCTCGGCCGCGGAGATGCCGTCCAGCTTGGGCATCTTCACGTCGAGGATCACCAGGTCCGGGCGGAGTTCCTGGGCGAGGGCCACGGCCGTCTCGCCGTCGCCCGCCTCGCCGACCACGCTGTAGCCCTCTTCCTCCAGCATCTCTTTGAGGTCGAGGCGGATCAGCGCCTCGTCCTCGGCGATGACCACACGGGTCGTCAGCGGAGGCACGTGCGACTTGTCGTCGTCTGCTTCGGGCTGGGGTGGCTCGGGGGCGGTCACCTGGGGCTCCTCATGACGGGCCTGTTCTCGTGGTTATGCAGCCTACCCAGCAGCGGGGAAGGCCGCCGACCCGGTATGCTGCTCGGGTGCTCGGCCGGGTTGGCGGAATGGCAGACGCTGATGTCTCAAACACATCTGTCCGAAAGGGCGTGCGGGTTCGAATCCCGCACCCGGCACTCCTGAAGCGGAAGCTCACCTTCGTGTGAACTTCCGCTTTTTCGCTACCCAAGACACCGTTCCGTCACGCAGAGTAGCCGTATGGACCTTCTCTGCACGGGCGTTCGACGAAGCGCACCTTCCCGCCGCGAGGGCGGCAACGACGGCCGTTCCGGACGCGCCGGACGGGCGCTCCGGAGGTTCCGGGGCCGCCCAGGGCGGCTCCGGAACGGGGCGCGTGCGCCGGGGCGGAGGGGTACGCACCCGGGCCCGGTCCGGACGACCGGGCGGGAGGCGTCGTTCACGCGGGTCGATCAGGACGGGTTGTCACCGATGTGGTGGACGCGGACCAGATTGGTGAAGCCCGCGACCCCGGGCGGGGAACCCGCGGTGATCACCACCGTGTCACCGCGTTCGCAGCGACCGATCCTCAGGAGCTGCTCGTCCACCTGCTCGACCATGGCGTCGGTGGAATCGACCCGGGGCCCGAGGAAGGTCTCCACGCCCCAGGTGAGATTGAGTTGGGAGCGGGTCGCCGCGTCGGGCGTGAAGGCGAGCAGCGGGATCGGCGAACGGTACCGGGACAGACGCCTGACGGTGTCGCCGGACTGCGTGAAGGCGACGAGGAACTTGGCACCGAGGAAGTCGCCGATCTCCGCGGCCGCACGGGCGACCGCCCCGCCCTGGGTGCGCGGCTTGTTGGCCTCGGTCAGCGGCGGCAGCCCCTTGGCGAGGAGCTCCTCCTCGGCGGCCTCGACGATCCGCGCCATGGTCCGCACCGTCTCGATCGGGTACTTCCCGACGCTGGTCTCGCCGGAGAGCATCACCGCATCGGTGCCGTCGATGACGGCGTTGGCCACGTCGGACGCCTCCGCCCGGGTGGGACGGGAGTTCTCGATCATCGAGTCCAGCATCTGGGTGGCCACGATGACGGGCTTGGCATTGCGCCGGGCGATTTTGACGGCACGCTTTTGGACGAGGGGGACTTGCTCCAGGGGCATTTCGACGCCGAGGTCGCCCCGGGCCACCATGAGGCCGTCGAATGCGGCGACGATGTCGTCCAGGTTGTCGACCGCCTGGGGCTTTTCGATTTTGGCGATGACCGGGACGAAACGGCCCTCTTCTTTCATAATGCGGTGGACGTCCCTGATGTCCTGTCCGCTCCGCACGAAGGAAAGGGCGATGACGTCGAAACCGGTACGCAGCGCCCAGCGGAGGTCTTCCTGGTCCTTGGCGGAGAGGGCGGGCACCGAGACGGCGACACCGGGGAGGTTGAGGCCCTTGTGGTCGGAGACCATGCCGCCCTCGATGACGGTGGTGCGCACCCGAGGACCGTCGACGGCGACGACCTCCAGGGTCACCTTGCCGTCGTCCACCAGGATGCGTTCACCGGGGGTGACGTCGGCGGCGAGGCCGTCGTACGTGGTCCCGCAGGTGTGGCGGTCCCCTTCGACTCCGTCCTCGACGGTGATGGTGAAGGCGTCCCCGCGCTCTAGGAGCACCGGGCCTTCGAGGAAGCGGCCGAGCCGGATCTTGGGACCTTGGAGGTCCGCGAGGAGCCCGACGCTGCGGCCGGTCTCCTCGGCCGCCTTGCGGACGCGCTGGTAGCGCTCCTCGTGTTCGGCGTAAGACCCATGACTGAGGTTGAAACGGGCAACGTCCATTCCGACCTCGACCAGTGCCTTGATCTGGTCGTACGAGTCAGTGGCGGGGCCCAGAGTACAGACGATTTTTGCTCGGCGCATGGTTCGAGCCTAGGGCTTACCGGCGGGTAGGAAATTGGTATCCGGTGACTGCCCAACATCCTTTCCATGAAAGGGTTTTAACAACTGTCGAATTGTGCAGAGGGGCGCTCCGATGAGCATTTACTCGCGTCCACGACCAGCCTCGCACCGGGAGGCACGGGGCAGGGGGGCCACGCTCCCGGGAGGGACCGGACCGCGGCGAGCGGTGCGGCTCAGCGGGGCGCGTCCTGTGCGCGGGAGCCGACGGGGCCGAGTCCGAAGGTGGTGAACGCGGTGCGGGCGGGCAGGGGGTAGGGGTTCTTGCCGGTGAGGTCGTTGAGGATGGTGGCGCCGCGCCAAGCGGCGAGTCCGAGGTCGGGGGTGCCGACGCCGTGCGTGTGGCGCTCCGCGTTCTGGACGTAGACGTGGCGGCCCGGGCCGACCACGGACGGGTCGAGCACCAGCCGTTGGTGCCGGTCGACACGGAGGCGTCCGGTCTCGTCGTGGCGCAGCAGGGGGACGAGGTCCGCGAGGACCGGGCCGAGGGGGCGCTCGTGGTAGCCAGTGGCGAGGACCACCGCGTCGGTGGCGAGCCGACTGTGGCGGTGTTGCTGCCGGTGCTCCAGGTGGAGGGCGATCCGTGCGTCGGCGAGGCGTTCGACGGAGCGGACCTCGACCGCGGGGGTGAGGACGACGTCGGGCCAACCGCCGTGCAGGGTACGGCGGTAGAGCTCCTCGTGGATGGCGCTGATGGTCTCGGTGTCGATGCCCTTGTGGAGTTGCCACTGCCGGGGCACGAGGGCCTCGCGGACGGACGCGGGGAGGCCGTGGAAGTAGCGGGTGTAGTCGGGGGTGAAGTGTTCGAGGCCGAGTTTGGAGTACTCCATGGGGGCGAACGCCTCGGTGCGGGCGAGCCAGTGGAGGCGTTCGCGACCGGGGGGCCGCTGCCGCAGGAGGTCGAGGAAGACCTCGGCGCCGGACTGGCCGGAGCCGATGACGGTGAGGTGGTCGGCGGTGGCGAGGCGTTCGCGGTGGGTGAGGTAGTCGGCGGCGTGGTGGACGGCCACCGCGGGGTCGTCGGCCAGGGGGCGCAGGGGCTCGGGGACGTGGGGAGCGGTGCCGATGCCGAGGGCGACGTTCTTGGCCCGGGCGCGCTCGCGGGACAGGAGGTGGCCGTCCGGGTCGAGGCGGGTGAGCTCGACGTCGAAGAGGGCGTCCGCACGGTTCCAGCGGACGGAGTCGACGCGGTGGCCGAAGCGGAGGCTGGGGAGTCCTTCGCTGACCCAGCGGCAGTAGGCGTCGTACTCGGTGCGGTGGATGTGGAAGCGCTCGGCGAAGTAGAAGGGGAAGAGGCGCTCGTGGGCGCGGAGGTAATTGAGGAAGGTCCAGGGGTTCGCCGGGTCGACGAGGGTGACGAGGTCGGCGAGGAAGGGGACCTGGAGGGTGGCTCCGTCGAGCAGCAGCCCGGGGTGCCAGTGGAAGGCGGGGTGCTGGTCGTAGAAGACGGCGTCCAGGGTGGTGAGGGGGTGGGCGAGGGCCGCGAGGGAGAGGTTGAAGGGGCCGATGCCGATGCCGATGAGGTCGCGGGGGGTGGCGGACTCCGGCCGGGGGCTCGGCGGGGCGGAGGACCGGACGGGTGCGGGGGACGCGGGGCGCGGGGGCGTCGGGGCGGGGGCCATGGGGGTGTCCTTGTGCCGGGGCGGGGTCGGTTCCTCCCGGTCGGGGGTGGCCTGGGTGCGGGGGTGGTGCGGCGAGGACACCGCGCCCGGACGGGAGGGCGCCCGCTCGACGGGCGCAGCGTGTTCATCCTGGCGCGCGGGGCGAGGTGCCCGGGGCGATGTGCGGGCGGGGAACCCGAAAGAGTTACCGCGGGTGGACACGGGCCGCCGGCGGCCCGCTCACCGCGGGGCGGAGCGCGGCTGCCGCGCCCGGAGGGGCGCGGCAGCCGTGGGGACGGGTTGGTCCCGGTGCCGTCAGGCGCTGCGGATGCGGAGGGCGCGGGCGAGGTCGTCGAGTTGGTCCGCGAGCCGACGGTGCAGGGCCGGGGTGGTCTCGGGATCGGCGAGGCAGGCACGGCCGAGGGCGAGGGTGTCGGGGTCGACGGCGTGCACGGGGAAGCCGTGGTGGCCGAGCGCGGTGGCGATCGCGGGTCCGCGGCGGGCGGAGAGCGCGATGGCCTCGGTGAAGTAGCGGGGGACGTAGTCCGCCACCAGGTCGGCCTGTTCGGGCTGCCAGAAGCCCCGTGCGGTGGCGGTGAACAGGTAGTTGGAGAGCCGGTCGTCGGGGTGGAAGAGGGCCTCCCAGGCGGCCTGCTTGGACTCCGGGTCGGGCAGGGCGGCGCGGCAGAGCGCGGCGCCTTCCTGGCCGGTGGCGCTGGGGTCGCGGGCGAGTTCGGCGTCGATGGCGGCGTGGTCGGTCGCGCCGAGGACGGCGAGGCGGGCGAGGATGCGCCAGCGCAGTTCGGGGTCGAGTTCGGGGCCGCCGGGGACGGTGCCCTCGTCGAGCCAGTCGCCGATGGTGTCCGGGTGGGCGGCGGCGGAGATGAGGTGGCGGACCGCGGTCAGGCGCAGCCCCGGGTTGTCGCCGTCCTCGGTGCGGCGGATCAGCGCGCGGCAGATCCCGGTGACGGCGGTGAGCGCCTCGGGGCGCTGTTCGGGGGTGAGGTAGCGGTCCGCGATGTGGGTGGCGGCGAAGGTGAGGACGCCCTGGACGAGGGCCAGGTCGGTCTCGGCGGGCAGGTGGGCGTCGGCGGTGACGAGGTAGGCGGCGGGTTCGAGGTCGCCGTCGCGGACCATGTCGCGCAGCGCGTTCCACAGGACGGCGCGGGCCAGCGGGTCGGGCACTGCGGAGAGTGCGCGCAGCGCGGTTTCCTCGGAGTCGGTGTCGAGGCGGAGCTTGGCGTAGGTGTGGTCCTGGTCGTTGGGGAGGACGAGGGCCGGCCGGACCCCGGTGCGGGTGGTGGGGGCGTCCTGCGGGAGGTCGACGTCCAGCCGTTCGCGCAGGACGAGGGCGTCCGTGTCGTTGAGGTCGCGGTCGTAGACGCCGACGGTCACCCGGTGCGGACGGCTGCCGTCCCGGTCGAGGGCGAGGGACCAGGTGCCCGGCTTGGCGGTGACGGCGGCGGTGAGGGTGTCGACCCCGGTGGTGCGCAGCCAGGCGTCGGCCCATCCGTGGACGTCGCGTTCGGTGGCGCTGGCGACGGAGTCCAGGAAGTCGGCGAGGGTGGCGTTGCCGAACTTGTGGCGGGCGAAGTGGGTGTTGATGCCGGCGAGGAAGTCCTTCTCGCCGAGCCAGGAGACGAGCTGGCGCAGGGCGGAGGCGCCCTTGGCGTAGGAGATGCCGTCGAAGTTGAGCAGGGCGGAGGCAGTGTCGTCGACGGCGTCGGGGGCGACGGGGTGGGTGGTGGGGCGCTGGTCGGCGTCGTACCCCCAGGCCTTGCGGGCCACGCCGAAGTCGACCCAGGTGTGGGTGAAGCGGGTGCACTCGGTGAGCGTCTGGTAGCCCATGTACTCGGCGAACGACTCGTTCAGCCAGATGTCGTCCCACCACTTGAGGGTGACCAGGTCGCCGAACCACATGTGCGCCATCTCGTGGGCGATGACCATGGCGCGGGTCTGCCGCTCGGTCTCCGTGACGGCGGAGCGGTAGACGAACTCGTCGCGGAAGGTGACGAGGCCGGGGTTCTCCATGGCGCCGGCGTTGAACTCGGGGACGAACGCCTGGTCGTAGGAGTCGAAGGGGTAGGGCTCCTCGAACTTCTCGTGGTAGCGGTCGAAGAGGGCCTTGGTGAGGTCGAGGATCTCGTCGGCGTCGGGGTCGAGGTAGGGGCCCAGGGAGCGACGGCAGTGGATGCCGAAGGGCAGGCCGCGGTGCTCGGTGCGGACGCTGTGCCAGGGTCCGGCGGCGACGGCGACGAGGTAGGTGGAGATGCGGGGGGTGGTGGCGGCGGTCCAGCGGCCGTCGCCGTGGTCGGTGGTGACGGTGTTGGCGAGGACGGTCCAGTCGTCCGGGGCCGTCACGGTCAGGTCGAAGGTCGCCTTGAGGTCGGGCTGGTCGAAGGCGGCGTAGACGCGCTGGACGTCGTCGAGGAAGAGCTGGCTGTAGACGTAGGTCTCGCCGTCGCTGGGGTCGGTGAAACGGTGCATGCCCTCGCCGGTGTGGCTGTAGCGCATGGTGGCGGTGACGGTGAGCTCGTGGGGGCCCTCGGCGAGGGTGAGGGGGAGCCGGTTGTCGTCGAGGGTGGCGGGGTCCAGCGGGGTCCCGTCCAAGGTGGCGGAGTGCAGGTCCACGGGCTTCAGCTCGACGAAGGTGTCCGCGTCCGCGCGGGAGACGAAACGGATGACCGTGCGGGAGGCGAAGGTGTCGTCGCCGGTGGTGAGGTCCAGTTCGACGGTGTAGTGCTGGACGTCGAGGAGCTTGGCTCGGTTGTGCGCTTCGTCGCGCGTCAGTACGGACATGCAGCACATGCTGCACGATGCACGGCCCGCGGCACAGGGCAGCCGTCCACTCCGGGCGGTTCTGCGGCACTTGTACCGTTGTTCAGCAGGGCGCGGGAGCGAAGCGGGGGAGGTGCGCGGGCGCCGCCTGCGCCGGGGTGCCGGTCGGGCGGATCCGGGCGGGCGGGACGGTGGCGCGGCCCCGTCCGGGTCGGACGGACCCGGGCCCGGGCTGCCGGGGCGGGTGACCGGGGGCGGCCGTCGGCGGTGGGCCGGGGTCAGCGGGTGTCGGCGATCTGTTCGTGGTGGCGGATGACCTCGGCGATGATGAAGTTGAGCAGCTTCTCCGCGAAGGCCGGGTCGAGCTTGGCGTTCTCGGCCAGGCTGCGCAGCCGGGTGATCTGTGCGGCCTCACGGGCCGGATCGGCCGGTGGCAGGTGGTGGGCGGCCTTGAGGACGCCCACCTGCTGGGTGCACTTGAAGCGCTCCGCGAGCATGTGGACGACGGCGGCGTCGATGTTGTCGATGCTGTCCCGCAGGCGGGCGAGTTCGGCCTGCACGTCCGCTTCGACGGTGCCGGAGCCCGGACGGTCGTGCTGGTGATCGGTGTCGCTGGTGGTCATGGTGGATCACCCTACGGTGCGAGGGGCCGGCGCCGGGCGCGGCCCCGCCCGGCGCCGCGGGGGCGGGGGCGGGGCCGCACGGCGGCGACTGAGGGGGCACTACAGGGCGGCGGCGGCCGCGGCGATCTCCGCGGCGAAGGCGGACACTTCCGTGTACACCCCGGGGTGGCCCGGTCGGGCGCATCCCTGACCCCAGCTCACGATGCCGACCTGGATCCACTGGCCGGCGGCGTCCCGGCGGAACATGGGCCCGCCGGAGTCGCCCTGGCAGGTGTCGACGCCGCCGGTCTGCACGTACCCGGCGCACAGTTCCTCTTCGGGCACCAGGGAGGAGCCGTACGCCTGCTGGCAGACGGCGTCGCTGACGTGGGGCACCTCCGCCTTGAGCAGGTACCGCTGCTGGGCGCCGCCCTCCCGGGCCGAGCCCCAGCCGGCGACGGTGAAGGTCCCGGTGTCGTACTCGGGGGTGGTCGCGGTCGCCAGGGTGGGCAGGGCGACGGGCCGGTCCAGTTTGACCAGGGCCCAGTCCTTGCCGTAGCCGAAGTAGCCGGGGGCCTGGAGCACCTCGGTGGAGCGCGCCGTGACGGCGCGCGGGTCCTGGAGGTCGACGACTCCGGCGGTGGCGGTGATGGACGTGTTCGGCCCCGAGCCGCTGACGCAGTGGGCGGCGGTGAGGACGATCTGCTGGGTGTACAGCGAACCGCCGCAGCCCATCGAGAGCCGGACCATGAACGGGAACTCCCCCTGTGCCGCCCGGGTGCCGCCGACGACGGGCGAGGGGGTCGCCCGGGCGGGTCCGGGGAGTTGGAGGGAGACGGCGGCGAGGAGGACCGCGCCGATCGCTATCGGTCGTCTGGCGCCCGGCAGGGTCTTCAGGAGCTTCACGGTGCGTCCTTTCGTGGGGGGGTGCCGGGCGGCCGCTACCGCGCCGGCGACGGCGGGAGCCCGCTCACCGGTCGTCGAACGCCCAACATGACATGCACCCGCCAACATGGTGGGGGGTGTGGGGACGGACCGCCGGCACCCGCCACGGACCCGGTTCCGGACAGTGGCCGCGCCGGCGGCCCGGACCCACCTACAGTGGAAACCGGTTCGGTGTCGGCAGGGGGTCCGGACGTGGCGAACGGCTCAACGGTCGAACACGGCTACCCGCACCTGGGCACCGTGCGGGCGGCGATCACCGCGCTGCACCGGCACCTGCCCCCCGGGGCGCTCCACGCCTTCGCCACCAGCGTGACCCCGCTGGACGTGGCGTTCGACGACTCGGAGGACCTGCTGCCGGGGGCGCAGCGGGTGGCCCGGGACATGGTGCACCACTACGGGCTGCCGGACGCCCGACTGGTCATCGCCTTCCGGGCGATGGACCGGGCGGCGACCGTGGAGCTCGGCGACGGACCCGTGTACTCCGTCGAGCTGAACGACCGGTTCCGCCGCCACCGCCGGGACATCGGCGCGGCCCTCGCCCACGAGGTGGCCCATGTGTACCTCCACCGACTGGGCCTGGTCCTCCCGGACACCGCGGAGAACGAGGTCCTGGTGGACACCACCGCCGCGTACCTGGGCGCCGGATGGCTGCTGCTGGACGCCTACCGGGTGGACGGCGTCTCCTCGCAGAAACTCGGGTACCTCACGCCGGAGGAGTACGGGTACGTCCTGGCCAAACGGGCGCTGCTGTTCGGCGAGGACCCCTCGCCGTGGTTCACCAGCCCCCAGGCGTACCCGGCGTACCTCCGGGGAGCGGCCCGGGCCCGGCACGACCGGCGGCAGCCGCCGCTGGTCGGAGCCGGCTGGGCGGCCCGGCGCCGCTACGCGGCGGACCGCCGCCGGGCCGGGACCGGCCGAGCGGTCCCCTCCCCCGACGACGCCTACCGCTTCGAGGGTCCTCCACCGCTGCGGGTGACCTTCGCCTGCCCCACCTGCCACCAACGGCTCAGGGTGCCCGTGCGGGGGCGGGTCCGGGCGCGCTGCGGACTGTGCCGGACGGTCCTGGAGTGCGACACCTGAGCCCGGCGGTCAGTGCGGGGGGAAGCCGCGCTGCCGGGCCGTCTCGTACAGCAGGACGGTCGCCGCGGCGGCGGCGTTCAGGGAGCTGGCGGCACCGCCGATCGGAATGGCGACCGTGGCGTCGCACAGCTCGCGCCAGGCCGCGCTCATCCCGGAGGTCTCGTTGCCGATCACGATCAGGGTCGGCCCGGTCAGGTCGGTGTCCGTGATGCCCGCCGAGCCCCGCTCGTCGGTGCCGACGATCCGCAGCGGCACCCCGCGGGCCCGGACCCCGGCCGCCCAGCCGTCCACGTCCTGCGGGGACGGCACCCGCACCACGGGCACGGCGAACAGGGAGCCGGTGCTGGCCCGCAGGGACCTGGGGTCGTAGACGTCGGCGGCGTGCCCCGAGACGACGACCCCGTGGGCGCCGAAGGCGTCGGCGGAACGGATGAGGGTGCCGATGTTGCCCGGGGTGATGGGGCGGTCGAAGGCCACGCCCAGGAAGTCGGGGCCCGGCGCGATCCGGTCGAACCCGTCCTCCGGCATCGCGGCGACGGCCAGCAGTTCGGGGACGGTGTCCTCCTTGCCGCCGAGTTCGTGGAGCAGTTCCTCCGCCATGGCCACCCGCGGGGTGTGGGCGGGCACCCGGTCGAGTACCTCGCGCGCCCAGCGGGACAGGCCCCGGTCGCCGGAGTGCAGCACCGCGCGCAGGGGCCAGTCGTGCTCCACGGCGAGCGTGATCGGCCGGACGCCCTGGACGAGGAACTCCCCGGCCCGTTGCCGCTTGGAGCGGTTGCCGAGGAGGGCCTGCCACTGCTGGAACCTGGCGTTGCGGGTGGTCACCCGTAGCGAACTCATGCGCCCCACTCTGCCACCGGCCCGGTGGCGGAAGGCACTCGGCGCCCGTTCCCCTCCGTCCGGTCGGGGACGTGGAGGGGAGGGCGCCGAGCTGTACCGCACGCCGTTGTGCGGAACGAACGGTGGCGACCGCGGCGCGGTCGCGGGACCTCAGGCGGTCAGGGCCCGGTCGGTGGGCCGCACCGGGGCGGGCAGGTCGCTGGCGCCGCCGAGGAAGCGGTCGACGCCCCGGGCCGCGGAGCGGCCCTCGGCGATCGCCCACACGATGAGCGACTGCCCGCGACCGGCGTCACCGGCGACGAACACCCCGGGCACGTTGGTCTGGTACTCGCCGTCGCGGGCGACGTTGCCCCGTGCGTCGAGCTCCAGTCCGAACTGGGCGACCAGCCCGTTCTCCTGGTCGGTGCCGGTGAAGCCCATCGCCAGGGTGACCAACTGGGCGGGCAGCGCCCGCTCGGTGCCGGGCTTCTGGACCAGCTTGCCGTCCACGAACTCGACCTCGACCAGGTGCAGCGCCTGGACGTTGCCGTCCTCGTCGCCCTCGAAGCGGGTGGTGGAGACGGAGTAGACCCGCTCGCCGCCCTCCTCGTGCGCCGAGGTCACCTTGTACAGCATGGGGAAGGTGGGCCAGGGCTGGTTCGCGTTCCGCTCCTCGCCGGGGCGCGGCATGATCTCCAGCTGGGTCACGGACAGCGCGCCCTGCCGGTGGGCGGTGCCGACGCAGTCGGCGCCGGTGTCGCCGCCGCCGATGACCACGACGTGCTTGCCCTCGGCGGTGATCGGCGGGGCGACGAAGTCGCCCTCCTGCACCTTGTTGGCGAGCGGCAGGTACTCCATCGCGAAGTGGACGCCGTTCAGCTCGCGCCCGGGCACGGGCAGGTCGCGGGAGACGGTGGCGCCGGCGGCGATGACGACGGCGTCGTAGCGCTTGCGCAGCTTCACCGCGTCGATGTCCCGACCCACCTCGACACCGGTGCGGAACTTGGTGCCCTCGGCGCGCATCTGCTCGACGCGCCGGTTGATGTGCCGCTTCTCCATCTTGAACTCGGGGATGCCGTACCGCAGGAGCCCGCCGATCCGGTCGGCGCGCTCGTAGACGGCGACGGTGTGCCCGGCCCGGGTGAGCTGCTGGGCGGCGGCGAGTCCGGCGGGGCCGGAACCGATGACCGCCACGGTCCTGCCCGACAGGCGCTCGGGGGCCTGCGGGGCGACCCCGCCGTCCTCCCACGCCTTGTCGATGATGGAGACCTCGACGTTCTTGATGGTCACCGCGGGCTGGTTGATGCCGAGGACGCAGGCCGACTCGCAGGGGGCCGGGCAGAGCCGACCGGTGAACTCCGGGAAGTTGTTGGTGGCGTGCAGCCGCTCGGAGGCGGCCTGCCAGTCCTCGCGGTAGGCGTAGTCGTTCCACTCGGGGATGAGGTTCCCCAGCGGGCAGCCGTTGTGGCAGAACGGGATCCCGCAGTCCATGCAGCGGCTCGCCTGGGTGCCGATGACGGGCAGCAGGGAGCCGGGGACGTAGACCTCGTTCCAGTCGCGCAGCCGCTCCTGCACCGGGCGGGAGCAGGCGACCTGGCGGCCGTGGTTCAGGAAGCCCTTCGGGTCAGCCATTGATCGCCGCCTCCATCATCTTCTCGGTGATCTCGGACTCGGGGAGTCCGGCTCGCTCGGCGGCGTCCTTGGCGGCGAGCACTGCCTTGTAGGTGCTGGGGATGATCTTGCTGAAGCGCTCCGCGGCGGTGTCCCAGTCGGCGAGCAGCTTCTCGGCGACGGTGGAGCCGGTCTCCTCGTGGTGGCGGCGCACCACGTCGTGCAGCCACTGCCGGTCGGCCCCGTCCAGCGCCTCGACCGCACCGAGGTTGCCGGAGTTGACGTTGTCGCGGTCCAGGTCGATGACGTAGGCGACGCCGCCGGACATGCCCGCCGCGAAGTTGCGTCCGGTCTCGCCGAGGACGACCGCCCGTCCGCCGGTCATGTACTCGCAGCCGTGGTCGCCGACCCCCTCGGAGACGACCAGCGCGCCGGAGTTGCGGACGCAGAACCGTTCGCCGGTCCGACCGCGCAGGAACATCTCGCCGCCGGTGGCGCCGTAGCCGATGGTGTTGCCGGCGATGGTGGAGTACTCGGCCAGGTGGTCGGCCGAGCGGTCCGGCCGGACCACGATCCGGCCGCCGGACAGGCCCTTGCCGACGTAGTCGTTGGCGTCGCCCTCCAGCCGCAGGGTGACTCCGTGTGGCAGGAACGCGCCGAAGGACTGGCCCGCGGAACCGGTGAAGGTGATGTCGACGGTGTCGTCGGGCAGGCCCGCGCCGCCGAAGGCCCGGGTGACCTCGTGGCCCAGCATGGTGCCGACCGTGCGGTTGATGTTGCGGATCGCGACCCGTGCCCGGACCGGGGCGGCCTCCTCCCGGGAGGGGGCGGCGAGCGCGTCGGCGGCGATCCTGATCAGCTCGTTGTCGAGGGCCTTCGCCAGCCCGTGGTCCTGCTCGACGAGCTGGTGCCGGACGGCGCCCTCGGGCAGCTCCGGGACGTGGAAGAGCGGGGCCAGGTCCAGGCCCTGGGCCTTCCAGTGGTCGACGGCGCGGCCGACGTCCAGCGCCTCCGCGTGGCCGACGGCCTCCTCGACGGAGCGGAAGCCCAGCTCGGCGAGGATCTCGCGGACCTCCTCGGCGATGAACTCGAAGAAGTTGACGACGAACTCGGGCTTGCCGGAGAACCGGTCCCGCAGCACCGGGTTCTGGGTGGCGATGCCGACCGGGCAGGTGTCGAGGTGGCAGACGCGCATCATGACGCAGCCGGAGACCACCAGCGGCGCGGTCGCGAAGCCGAACTCCTCGGCGCCGAGCAGCGCGGCGATGACCACGTCGCGGCCGGTCTTGAGCTGGCCGTCGGTCTGCACGACGATGCGGTCCCGCAACCCGTTGAGCAGCAGCGTCTGCTGGGTCTCGGCGAGACCCAGCTCCCAGGGGCCGCCCGCGTGCTTGAGCGAGGTGAGCGGTGAGGCGCCGGTGCCTCCGTCGTGGCCGGAGATCAGGACGACGTCCGCGTGGGCCTTGGAGACGCCCGCGGCGACCGTGCCGACGCCGACCTCGGAGACCAGCTTCACGTGGATGCGGGCCTTCGGGTTGGCGTTCTTCAGGTCGTGGATGAGCTGGGCGAGGTCCTCGATGGAGTAGATGTCGTGGTGCGGCGGCGGGGAGATCAGCCCCACGCCCGGGGTGGAGTGCCGGGTCTTGGCCACCCACGGGTAGACCTTGTGGCCGGGCAGCTGGCCGCCCTCGCCGGGCTTGGCGCCCTGCGCCATCTTGATCTGGATGTCGTCGGCGTTGACCAGGTACTCGGAGGTGACGCCGAAGCGGCCGGAGGCGACCTGCTTGATGGAGGAGCGGCGCGCCGGGTCGTACAGGCGCTCGGGGTCCTCCCCGCCCTCACCGGTGTTGGACTTGCCGCCGAGCCGGTTCATCGCGACGGCGAGCGTCTCGTGCGCCTCGCGGGAGATGGACCCGTACGACATGGCGCCGGTGGAGAAGCGCTTGACGATCTCGGAGACCGGTTCCACCTCGTCCACCGGGACCGGGGCGCGTCCGCTGTCGAAGGCGAACAGGCCGCGCAGCGTCATCAACCGCTCGGACTGCTCGTTCACCCGGTCGGTGTACTGCTTGAAGATGTCGTAGCGACGGTTGCGGGTGGAGTGCTGGAGCCGGAACACGGTCTCCGGGTCGAACAGGTGCGGCTCGCCCTCGCGGCGCCACTGGTACTCGCCGCCGATCTCCAGCGCGCGGTGCGCGGGGGCGATCCCGGAGGCGGGGTACGCCTTGGCGTGCCGGGCGGCGACCTCCTTGGCGACGACGTCGATGCCGACGCCGCCGATCTTGGTGGCGGTGCCGTTGAAGTAGCGGTCGACGAACTCGTCGGAGAGCCCGACCGCCTCGAAGACCTGGGCGCCCCGGTAGGAGGCGACGGTCGAGATGCCCATCTTGGACATGACCTTGAGGACGCCCTTGCCGAGCGCGTGGATCAGCTTGCGGATCGCGGTCTCGGGCTCGCCGCCGGGCAGGAAGGTGCCGGCGCGGACCAGGTCCTCGACGGACTCCATGGCCAGGTACGGGTTGACGGCGGCGGCGCCGAAGCCGATCAGCAGCGCGACGTGGTGGACCTCGCGCACGTCGCCGGCCTCGACCAGCAGGCCCACGTGGGTGCGCTGCTTGGTGCGGATGAGGTGGTGGTGCACGGCGGCGGTGAGCAGCAGCGAGGGGATCGGCGCGTGCTCGGCGTCGGAGTGCCGGTCGGAGAGCACGACCAACCGGGCCCCGGCCTCGATCGCGGCGTCGGCCTCGGCGCAGACCGCGTCCAGCCGGGCGGCCAGGCCCTCGCCGCCGTCCGCGACCCGGTAGAGGCCGGAGAGCGTGACGGCCTTCATGCCGGGCATGTCGCCGTCGGCGTTGATGTGGATGAGCTTGGCCAGCTCGTCGTTGTCGATGACCGGGAACGGCAGGGTGACGTTGCGGCAGGACGCGGCGGTCGGGTCCAGGAGGTTGCCCTGCGGACCCAGCGAGGAGCGCAGCGAGGTGACGAGCTCCTCGCGGATGGCGTCCAGCGGCGGGTTGGTGACCTGGGCGAAGAGCTGGGTGAAGTAGTCGAAGAGCAGCCGGGGCCGCTCGGAGAGGGCGGCGATGGGCGTGTCGGTGCCCATGGAGCCGATGGGCTCCGCGCCGGACTTCGCCATCGGGGCGAGCAGGACGCGCAGCTCCTCCTCGGTGTAGCCGAAGGTCTGCTGGCGACGGGTCACCGAGGCGTGGGTGTGCACGATGTGCTCGCGCTCGGGGAGGTCCGACAGCTCGATCTCGCCGGCCTCCAACCACTGGGCGTAGGGCTGGTCGGCGGCGAGGGCGGCCTTGATCTCGTCGTCCTCGATGATGCGGTGCTCGGCGGTGTCCACCAGGAACATCCGGCCGGGCTGGAGGCGGCCCTTGCGCACGACGCGGGCGGGGTCGATGTCCAGGACGCCCACCTCGGAACCGAGGACGACGAGTCCGTCCTCGGTCACCCAGTAGCGTCCGGGGCGCAGCCCGTTGCGGTCGAGCACGGCGCCGACCTGCACGCCGTCGGTGAAGGTCACGCAGGCGGGGCCGTCCCAGGGCTCCATCATCGTGGCGTGGTACTGGTAGAAGGCCCGGCGTGCGGGGTCCATGGAGGCGTGGTTCTCCCACGCCTCCGGGATCATCATCAGCACGCTGTGCGGCAGGGAGCGTCCGCCGAGGTGGAGCAGTTCCAGGACCTCGTCGAAGGAGGCCGAGTCGGAGGCGTCCGGGGTGCAGATCGGGAAGATCCGGTCGAGGGTGGCCCGGTCGCCGCCGAAGAGTTCCGAGGCGAGCTGCGATTCGCGGGCGCGCATCCAGTTGCGGTTGCCCTTGACCGTGTTGATCTCGCCGTTGTGGGCGACGAACCGGTAGGGGTGGGCCAGCGGCCAGCTCGGGAAGGTGTTGGTGGAGAACCGGGAGTGCACCAGCGCGACGGCGCTGGCGAACCGGCGGTCCGACAGGTCGGGGAAGAAGGGTTCGAGCTGCCCGGTGGTCAGCATGCCCTTGTAGACGACGGTCCGTGCGGACAGCGAGGGGAAGTACACCCCGGCCTCGCGCTCGGCGCGCTTGCGCAGCACGAACGCCTTGCGGTCCAGGGCGATCCCGCTGCTGGTGCCGTCGGAGACGAAGAGCTGCCGGAAGGCCGGCATCGTGGAGCGGGCGGTGGCGCCGAGGAGCTGCGGCGCGACGGGCACCTCGCGCCAGCCGAGGACGGTCAGGCCCTCTTCGGCGGCGATGGCGTCGATCCGCGCGGCGTGGGCGTCGGCGGCGTGCTCCGGCAGGAAGGCGATGCCGACCGCGTAGCCGCCCGCGTCGGGCAGCGGGAAGTCGGTGACCTCGCGCAGGAAGGCGTCGGGCACCTGGGTGAGGATGCCGGCGCCGTCGCCGGAGTCGGGCTCGGAGCCGGTGGCGCCGCGGTGCTCCAGGTTGCGCAGAACCGTGAGTGCCTGGTCGACCAGCGCGTGGCTCGCCTCGCCGGTGAGGGTGGCCACGAAGCCGACGCCGCAGGCGTCGCGCTCGTTGCGCGGGTCGTACATCCCCTGGGCTGCGGGGCGAGCGTCCATGTGCGCCCAGGGGGCGCTCACGGGGAGCTGGGATGGCTGGCGCGGCGTACGCATCGGCACTCCCGTCGTCGTCGTGGCATGTATCCGGTGCCGAGGGACGACGTTGGCCCTCTGCGAAAAATTTCGTGCAGGTTACATGATGGAATTGCTTCTCGAAAAGCGGATAACTCATTCCAACATGCGGACGCCCCGAGGGCCCGTGGAGGTGGTGCGGGCGTGGGACGCGGAGGCGGCGCGCGTCGACCGGCCCGGAGGGTTCTCGGGGGCCTGGACGTCGGCGACCGTGGTTCGGGGGACCCGCGTGGGGTCGAGGCGGTGACCGTGCGGGCCACCGGAGGACGGGTGGGCTTCGTTGCCCACGGCGCTTACGGCTCATGCCCAGCCGTCGGAGACTCGAAACCGCTCTTCGACGGCTGCCCTCAGGCTTCCGCGCCGGGATCCCGTCCCGGCTCGGCGGCACCGGGCGCACCCGTCATCCTACGGCCGTCCCCAGGATATTGCCCAGGAGGTAAGTCACAGCGGCTGCCGCGCCGCCCAGCGCCAGCTGTCGCAGTCCGCTGTACCACCAGCTGCGGGCGGTCACCTTGGCCACCACCGCCCCGCACAGGAAGAGCCCGACGAGCGCCACCACCACCGCCGGCCACAGCGCACCGGCACCCAGCAGGTAGGGCAGCACGGGAAGCAGCGCGCCCAGGGCGAAGGCGGCGAACGACGAGGCCGCCGCGACCAGCGGGGACGGCAGCTCGCCCGGGTCGATGCCGAGCTCCTCGCGGGCGTGGATCTCCAGCGCCTGCTCCGGGTCCCGGGAGAGCTGCCGGGCGACCTCCCGGGCCAGTTCGGGCTCCACCCCGCGGGCGGTGTACAGCTCGGCCAGCTCCCGTTCCTCGTCCTCGGGGTGCTTGCGCAGTTCCCGGCGTTCCACGGCCAGCTCGGCCTCCACCAGCTCCCGCTGGGAGGCCACCGAGGTGTACTCCCCCGCCGCCATGGAGAACGCGCCCGCCGTGAGTCCGGCCAGTCCGGCGATCACGATCGTCCGTTGGGAGACGTCGCCGCCGGCGACGCCGGTCATCAGTGCGAGGTTGGAGACCAGGCCGTCCATCGCACCGAACACCGCCGGCCGCAGCCACCCACCGTTGACGTCGCGGTGCGTGTGGTTGTCGCGGTGGGCCGCGTGGAGCGGCGCCTCCGTCTGGATGAGGGCCATGGTGGTGCCGACTCCGTTCCGTGGTGAGTTCCGGTGACAGCACCGAACTTACGCACGAAAAACGGCTCTGACCAGCAAGGAAGGCCATACTTACCTGGCGTGGAGGGGCTTGCTGGAAACCCGGGGCGGCAGGCAGGAGGGGGGCGGACACCGAGTGTCCGCCCCCCCTCTTCCGGATGGGTGTGCTCCGTCAGCCCTTGCCGCTCGGGGTCCCGGACCGGCCGGATCCGGCCGACCGCTCCCCGGGGCCCTCGGTCCCGTCGGTCGCCCCGGACTCCTCGTCCGCGTCCGCCCCGCCGGAGTCCTCGCCGGAACCGTCACCCGGCTCGACGACCTCCTCGCGGCCGGGCCGCTTCTTCAGCGAGACCACGAGGTAGACCACGGCGAGCACGAAGACGAACAGTGCGGTCCAGTTGTTGAGGCGCAGTCCCAGGATGTGGTGGGCCTCGTCGACCCGCAGGTACTCGATCCAGAACCGGCCCGCGCAGTACGCGGCGACGTAGAGGGCGAAGGCGCGGCCGTGTCCGAGCCGGAAGCGGCGGTCCGCCCAGATGACGAGCACGGCGACGCCCACGCACCACAGCGACTCGTACAGGAAGGTCGGGTGGTACGTGCCGGGCACCCGACCGTCCGCCGTGGAGGTGATCTCCACGGCCCAGGGCAGGTCGGTGGGACGTCCGTAGAGCTCCTGGTTGAACCAGTTGCCCCAGCGGCCGATCGCCTGGGCGAGGGCGATGCCGGGGGCGACGGCGTCCGCGTACGCGGGCAACGGGATGCCCCGCTGACGGCAGCCGATCCAGGCGCCGAGCGCACCGAAGGCGATCGCGCCCCAGATGCCGAGGCCGCCCTCCCAGATCTTGAACGCGTCGATCCAGTCCCGGCCCGCGCCGAAGTACAGCTCGTAGTCCGTGATCACGTGGTAGAGCCGGCCGCCCACCAGACCGAAGGGGACCGCCCAGACGGCGATGTCGGCGACGGTGCCGGACCGGCCGCCCCGGGCGATCCAGCGGCGGTTGCCGAGCCAGACCGCCACGAAGACGCCGATGATGATGCAGAACGCGTAGCCGCGCAGCGGAATGGGCCCGAGATACACCACACCGCGCGAGGGGCTGGGGATGAAGGCAAGTTCCATGGCGATGACGACGCTACCTTGCCGAACGCCCCGCCCGGCAGCCGACCCCGGACACGTCTGGGTAACGGGGCCCGCTCGGGCGGCCCGCCGTCCGAGCGGGGCGGCGGGGCGCACCCGCCCCGCGTGCGCGCCCGGTCAGCCCCGGTCGGCGGCTGCGGCGTCGACCTGCTGCTTCAGCTTCGCCGGGGTGAGCGGGTTGGACTGGTCCCCGTAGACGTCCTTGCCGTTGAGCAGGACGGTCGGAGTGCCGCGCAGTTCGGCGTCCTGGAACGCCTGGTTGGACTTGGCCACCCAGGCGTTGTGGGTCCCGTCGTCCACACAGGCGCGGAAGGCGTCGGTGGCGAGGCCCTGGACCTCGCCCGCGAGGTCGATCAGGGTGCCGTCGTCGGCGAAGGCGTCATCGGTCTCGGCGGGCTGCTTCTCGAAGAGCACGTCGTGGTAGGCGGGGAACTTCCCGGTCTCCTGGGCGCACGCGGCGGCGTTCGCGGCGTGCAGCGAACCGCTCCCGCCCATGTTGCCGTCGATCAGCGTCGCGAAGCGGTACTCCACCTTGAGCTTGCCGCTGTCGGTCAGCTCGTGGATGGTCGAGCGGTAGCTGTCCTCGAACATCTTGCAGCCGGGGCAGCGGAAGTCCTCCCAGACCGTGAGGGTCGACGGGGCGTTGTCCTTGCCGACCGGGATGACCAGCCCGTCCTTGCCGGTGGCGCCCTTCGGCACCACCACGGGGCCCGAGGTGTCGCCCCCGCCGCCCGAATTCGCGGCGATCACCCCGACCACGGCAGCCAGGCCGAGCACCCCGACGACGGCGCTGCTGACGATCAGGGTCCGGCGGCGGCGCTCCCGCGCCTTCTCACGCTCGCGTTCGACCGCCAGCCGCTCGCGGGCGGTGCGCTTTCCCTCACGGTTCTTGTCACTCACACCCGGCAAACGAGCCGGCGGCCCGGCCGTCCCCACCCGGCCGGAGGACCATCCCTTCGGGTGACGGGCCGCCCCTGCTCAGCCGTTCGAACAGCACGTCGGGGCGCGCGCGCCGGCGTGCGCCCCGAAGAGGAGGTGATCAGCCGCGGCGTACGCCGGCGGCCAGCTCACCGGCCAACTGCCGCACCGCGGCGAGTCCCTCGGCGGGACCGTCCGCGTCCAGCATCCGCTTGACGAAGGCCGATCCGACGATGACCCCGTCGGCGAAGCCGGCGACCTCCGCCGCCTGCTCCGCGTTGGACACGCCGAGCCCCACGCACACCGGCAGCTCGGTGCTGGCCCGGGTGCGCCGCACCAGGTCCTGCGCCTGCTCCCCCACCGACTCGCGGGTGCCCGTGACCCCCATCAGCGAGGCGGCGTAGACGAACCCGGAGCCGGCGGCGGTGATCTCGGCGAGCCGGGAGTCCCGGCTGCTGGGCGCCACCACGAACACGGTCGCCAGCCCGTGCTTCTCGGCGTGCTCCCGCCACAGCGCCGACTCCTGGACCGGGAGGTCGGGCAGGATGCACCCCGCGCCGCCGGCCGCGGCCAGCTCCGCGGTGAACCGCTCGACGCCGTAGCGGTCGATCGGGTTCCAGTAGGTCATCACCAGGACCGGCTTGCCAGTGGCCAGGAACGCCTCGCGGACCGTG
Source organism: Streptomyces sp. NPDC002490 (assembly GCF_040296045.1). Classification (NCBI taxonomy): domain Bacteria; kingdom Bacillati; phylum Actinomycetota; class Actinomycetes; order Kitasatosporales; family Streptomycetaceae; genus Streptomyces; species Streptomyces sp. NPDC002490. The sequence continues at coordinate 40,507 of NZ_JBEOWM010000040.1, forward strand.
CGCATCACGTCGGCGATGCGCACCCCGCCCCGCAGCGCGATGTCGTCGGCGGTCTGGATGACCGGCCCGTCGAGGACGGGGTCGCTGTGCGGCAACCCGACCTCGACCACGTCCGCGCCGCCCTCGAAGGCCGCCTTGACGGCCTCGATGCCGCCGTCCACGGTCGGGAAGCCGGCCGGGAGGTAGGCGATCAGGGCGGCACGGCCCTCGGCGCGACTCGCGGCGAGGGTCTCCTCCAACAGCCGTCGCTGGCCGCCGAGGCCGGCGGAGGGCTCGGTGCTCGTGTCGGTCGTCGCGGTCACTTCGCGTCCCCCTGGATCTCGGCGGCGCCGCCGTCGCTGTCCGCCGCGACCGCGGCGTCGGTGTCGTACAGCCCGAAGTACCGGGCGGCGGTGTCCATGTCCTTGTCACCGCGACCGGAGAGGTTCACCAGGACGAGCCCGTCCGGACCCAGCTCCCGGCCCACCTCCAGGGCGCCCGCGAGGGCGTGCGCGCTCTCGATGGCCGGGATGATGCCCTCGGTGCGGGAGAGCAGACGCAGCGCCTGCATCGCCGCGTCGTCGGTGACCGCGCGGTACTCGCCGCGCCCGCTGTCCTTGAGGTACGCGTGCTCGGGGCCGATGCCGGGGTAGTCGAGGCCGGCGGAGATGGAGTAGGGCTCGGTGATCTGGCCCTCGTCGTCCTGGAGGACGTAGGAGCGCGAACCGTGCAGGATGCCCGGCTCGCCCTGGGTCAGGGTCGCCGCGTGCTCCCCGGTCTCCACCCCGTGGCCGGCCGGCTCGCAGCCGATCAGCCGGACGGAGGGGTCCGGGACGAAGGCGTGGAAGAGGCCGATCGCGTTGGAACCGCCGCCCACGCAGGCCACCGCGGCGTCGGGCAGGCGACCGGCGCGCTCCAGGACCTGCCGGCGGGCCTCGACGCCGATGACCCGGTGGAAGTCGCGGACCATCCCCGGGAAGGGGTGCGGCCCGGCGACCGTGCCGAACAGGTAGTGCGTGCGGTCCACGTTGGCCACCCAGTCGCGGAACGCCTCGTTGATGGCGTCCTTGAGGGTGCGCGAACCGGACCGGACGGCGACGACCTCCGCGCCGAGCATCCGCATGCGCGCGACGTTCAGCGCCTGGCGCTGGGTGTCGATCTCGCCCATGTAGACGGTGCATTCGAGGCCGAACAGCGCGCAGGCGGTGGCGGTGGCCACGCCGTGCTGACCGGCTCCGGTCTCGGCGATGACCCGGGTCTTGCCCATCCGCCGGGTGAGCAGGGCCTGGCCCAGCACGTTGTTGATCTTGTGCGAGCCGGTGTGGTTGAGGTCCTCGCGCTTGAGGAACACCCGGGCGCCGCCGGCGTGTTCGGCGAACCGCGGCACCTCGGTCAGCGCGCTGGGGCGCCCCGTGTAGTGGACCAGCAGGTCCTCCAACTCGGCGGCGAAGGCGGGGTCCGACTTGGCCTTGTCGTACTCGACGGCGACCTCGTCGACGGCGGCCACCAGGGCCTCGGGAATGAACTTCCCGCCGTACGCCCCGAAGTAGCCCTCGGGGCTCGGGACGGAGCCGTCGGGGTCGGGAACGAAGAAATCACTGGGCATGTCTGGCTTCCTCACGGGGCGCACGCGCCCCGGAAACTCGGTCCGACGATGACTGCGCGGGACGGCCGCCGGGATCCGGGTGCCCTTGAGGGACCGACGTCGACGCGTCGGTCAGCCCCGCCCGGCGCACGCCGGGCGGACGGGTACCACGGTCCCCGGACCGTCCGGGGCACACCATCGCATGCCGTTCACCTGGCCGGGCTCGTCCCCGATGACGTACCGCACCCGCCGCCCCCGGACCCGCCGTGCGGGCGCACGGCAGCCGCGCGGCTTGCAGCCGCGGGCGAGTCGGGAGGCGATGGGCACGGGTGTCGTCAGCTCCGCCCGTGCCGCAGCGCGGGGTGCGCGCCGGCGGCGACCAGGTCGGACACCGCGGTCCGCGGGTCCTTGCCGGTGACCAGGGACTCGCCCACGAGGACCGCGTCGGCGCCGGCGTTGGCGTACGCGATGAGGTCGTGCGGCCCCCGCACGCCGGACTCGGCGACCTTGACGATCCCGTCCGGGATCTCCGGGGCGACCCGGTCGAAGGTGCCGCGGTCCACCGCGAGGGTCTTGAGGTTGCGGGCGTTCACCCCGATGATCCGGGCGCCGGCGTCCACCGCGCGCTCCGCCTCGTCCTCGTCGTGGACCTCCACCAGCGGGGTCAGCCCGATGGACTCGGCGCGTTCGATCAGCGACACCAGGGCGGGCTGGTCGAGGGCGGCGACGATCAGCAGGGCCAGGTCGGCGCCGTAGGCGCGGGCCTCCCACAGCTGGTAGGAGGTGACGATGAAGTCCTTGCGCAGGACCGGGATGTCGACCCGGGCCCGGACGGCCTCCAGGTCGGCGAGCGAGCCGCCGAAGCGACGCTGCTCGGTGAGGACGGAGATGACGGCAGCGCCGCCCTCCTGGTAGTCGGAGGCGAGGCCGGCCGGATCGGCGATGGCGGCCAGCGCGCCCTTGGAGGGGCTGGACCGCTTCACCTCGCAGATCACCCGGACGCCCTCGCCGCGCAGCGCGGCGACCCCGTCACGGGCCGCGGGAGCCTTCGCCGCACGCTCCTTGAGCTCGTCGAGGCTGGTGCGGGCCTGCCGTTCGGCGAGGTCGGCACGGACTCCGTCGATGATCTCGTCGAGCACACTCACGCGAGCGGCCCCCTTCCCTGACGGTTGGCGGGTGGAGAGGTGGTGCTCCCGGGCCGCCGGGGGGCGGATCGGGTGGTCACTTGCGATGGTATCCGCAGGACGGCGGCGGGTTCGCATCGGTGCCGCGCAGTCCCATGGGATGGACGTTCTCCGGTGGTCAAGGTCTCAGCCAGCCACCGAAGGGCAGGTTCCGGACGACCGTGAACACGGCCACCACGGCGCCCAGCGTCCAGAGCACCGCGGTGGGCGGCACCGCGAGGGGCCGTCCCCGTGCCGCGCGCAGCGCCCACCCCGTCCACAGCAGCGCGAAGGCGAGGAAGGCGAGGACGGCGAGGGCGTTGGCGCCCAGGGCGGTGCCCAGGTCCCCGTGGACGAAGGCGTGGGCGCTGCGCAATCCGCCGCAGCCCGGGCAGTACGCCCCGGTCACCCGGAACAACGGGCAGGGCGGGTAGTGGCCCGGCTCGTTGGGATCGACGGCCCCCACGTACCCGAACCCCGCGAGGACCGCGCCCAGGACGCCGAGCGGCACGAGGAGGCGCCGCAGGGCCCCGGGTTCGGGCGGGGCGAGGGGGGCCGGTTCGGGATCGACGCTCACCCGTGCATTCTGCCCGGCGGGCGCGGCCCGCGCGCGGCGGCGGGGCGGGCGGGGCGGACACGACCCCCCAGAACGCGCGGGTTCCGCGCGCGCGGAAGGCGGGCCGCCGGCGTGCTCGCCGGGCCCGCCCGTCCTTCGGGACGGGTCGCGCGCGGCGTACCAGTGCGCCCCCGGCCGGGGCTCAGCTCTCGGGGTTCAGGATGTCCCTGGGGCGCTTCTGGCCCATGCCGGCCATGCTCATGGCGCCGCCGACGACCGGGGAGAGCCCGAGGATGGCCATGCCGACCCAGAAGCCGGTGGTGTTCGCCATGACCATGAAGGCGCCCGCGACGCAGAAGCCGACGAAGGCGATGATGACGCTGGCCCAGGCGGCGGGGGTGTGACCGTGGCTGCTGGCCGACATGACGTGCTCCTCGTTGCTGAAAGGCGGCTGGGTGCGGCCGTATCCGTGGGGGGAGCCGGACGCTCGGTGGTCATTGTTCCGCACCGGGGGCCCGGAGGTGTGCGCGGGGTGCGTGGCGGCGCGCTGCCGTCCGGGTGGGACCCGGGAGGGCGTCAACCGTCCTGTCGGGTGGGGTCCTCACCGCGGTCCAGGGCCTTCCACAGGTCCTCGGGGCGGTCCGGGTCCACGGGGGCCGCGGCGCGGCGGCGCGGGGTGCCGTCCCGTTCGTAGCGCCCGGACATGGCCGGCCACAGCCGCCCGTAGCGCAGCGCCAGCAGCCCGGCGAGCAGGATCAGCAGCCCGCCGACCGCGGCCACGTAGGGCCAGCCGCTGTGGCTGAGGGCCTGCACGGTGGCGGAGGTGTCGCCGGAGACCTCGGCGGCCCGTTCGTCCAGGGCACCGCTGTCGCTCGCGCCGAGGACGGCCGCGACGACGGTGCCCGCCCCGCAGAGGGTGAGCAGCGCGGCGACGGCGACCCGTCCGCTGCGGCGCACCGCGAAGACCGCCACCAGGGCGGCCAGCCCGACGACCGCGAGCGCCGCGGGGACCCCCGTCACCTCGCTGCCCTTGGCGGTCAGCGGGAAGTCGCCGCCGGGAACGGTGGCCGTGCCCGCGGTCCACCCCTGACGGCTGGCGAGCAGGGCCACCGCGGCCCCGGCCGCGCCCAGCAGCAGGGCCACGGCCAGGCTGCGGAGCCCGGCCCTCGCGGACGGTCGTTCGGTGCCCCCTCGGGGCTGCGGTACGGCAGTAGTCACCCCACCACTATCCCTTGCCCGGCCTCCGGCGCCGAGCCGGGGGTGCGGCTCCGGTCAGCCGGTGGCGAGGCGGTTCGCGGTGTGCACGGCGCGCAGCACCGCCGCCGCCTTGTTGCGGCACTCCTGGTCCTCCAGCTCGGGGTCGGAGTCGGCGACGACCCCGGCTCCGGCCTGCACGTAGGCGGTGCCGTCGCGCAGCAGGGCGGTGCGGATGGCGATGGCGGTGTCGGAGTCCCCGGCGAAGTCCAGGTAGCCGACGCAGCCGCCGTACAGCCCGCGCCGGGACGGCTCCAGCTCGTCGATGATCTGCATGGCCCGCGGCTTGGGGGCGCCGGAGAGGGTGCCCGCGGGGAAGCAGGCGGTCAGCACGTCGAAGGCGGTGCGGTCGGGGGCGACCCGCCCGGTCACCGTGGAGACGATGTGCATGACGTGCGAGTAGCGCTCGATGGACATGAAGTCCACGACCTCGACGGAGCCGGGCTCGCAGACCCGTCCGAGGTCGTTGCGCCCGAGGTCGACGAGCATCAGGTGCTCGGCGCGTTCCTTGGGGTCGGCGAGGAGTTCGTCCGCGAGGGCCTGGTCCTCCTGGGGCGTGGCGCCGCGCGGCCGGGTGCCCGCGATGGGGTGCAGCAGGGCGTGCCCGTCCTCGACCTTCACCAGGGCCTCCGGGGAGGAGCCGACGACGTCGAAGTCCTCGAAGCGGATCAGGTACATGTACGGGGACGGGTTGGTGGCCCGCAGCACCCGGTACACGTCCAGGGCGCTGGCCTCGCAGGCGGTCTCGAAGCGTTGCGAGGGCACCACCTGGAACGCCTCGCCGGCCCGGATGCGCTCCTTGACGTCCTCCACGGCGGCCCGGAAGTCCGGGCCGCCCCAGCGGGCGGTGAACTCGGGCAGTTCGGAGGGCGGCAGCGCGGCCGGGGGCTGGGCGACCGGTCGGGAGAGGTCGGCCTCCATGGCGTCGAGCCGAGCGACCGCGTCCGCCCACGCCTCGTCCACCCCGGTGTCGAGGTCGTTGTGGTTGATGGCGTTGGCGATCAGTTGGACGGTGCCGTTCCAGTGGTCGAGGACGGCGAGGTCGGAGGTGAGCAGCATGGTCAGCTCGGGGAGCTTCAGGTCGTCCCGCTCCCCGGGGCCGATCCGCTCCAGCCGGCGCACGATGTCGTAGCCGAGGTAACCGACCATGCCCCCGGTGAAGGGCGGCATCCCGGCGGTGAGGTCGCGGGGGGTGTGCAGCAGTTCCACGGTGGCGCGCAGCGCCGCGAGCGGGTCCCCGTCGACCGGGACCCCGACCGGCGGGGTGCCCAGCCAGTGGGCCTCGCCCCCGCGGGTGGTGAGGGTCGCGGCGCTGCGGACCCCGACGAAGGAGTAGCGGGACCAGGAGCGGCCGTTCTCGGCGGACTCCAGCAGGAAGGTGCCCGGCCGCTCGGCGGCGAGCTTGCGGTACAGGCCGACCGGGGTGTCGCCGTCCGCGAGGAGGGTGCGGCTGACGGGGACGACGCGGCGGTCGGCGGCGAGCTTGCGGAAGGTCTCCAGGTCCATGGCGGGTGACCCTACTGGCCCAGCGGCAGGGCGCCGGCATCGAAGCAGGTGCGGTCGCCGGTGTGGCAGGCGGCGCCGACCTGGTCGACCTTGACGAGGACGGTGTCCGCGTCGCAGTCGAGGGCGACGGACTTGACGTGCTGGACGTGTCCGGAGGTGTCGCCCTTGACCCAGTACTCCCGGCGGCTGCGGGACCAGTAGGTGCAGCGGCCGGTGGTGAGCGTGCGGTGCAGTGCCTCGTCGTCCATCCAGCCGAGCATGAGCACCTCACCGGTGTCGTACTGCTGGGCGATGGCGGGCAGGAGGCCGTCCGGGCTGCGCTTGAGGCGGTCGGCGATCTCGGGGGCGAGACCGCTGGGCTCACGGGGCGTGCTGGTCATGGCCCCATTGTGCGCCACCCGGGTGACCCCGCGGGGTGCCCGTCCGGTCGCTGGACGCGTTCGGGGGGCGCACGGGTGCGTCGGGGCCCGCGGTGGGCGGTGTCCCGTGGCAGGGCCACCGACTCGGCCGTACCCTGGGCCGCATGTCGACCCATGCCACGCGTGAACGCCTCTTGCTCGCCGATCTGTTGGAGTCCGCGGGCCCCGACGCCCCCACCCTGTGCGAGGGCTGGCGCACCCGGGACCTGGCCGCGCACCTGGTGGTGCGCGAGCGCCGGGCGGACGCGGCGGGCGGAATCGTCTTCAAGCCCCTCGCGGACCGCTTGGAACGGGTGCAGGCGGAGTTCGCGGCGAAGCCGTACGAGGAGTTGTTGCAGCTCATCCGGTCGGGGCCGCCGAAGTTCTCGCCGTTCTCGCTGAAGCAGGTGGACGAGGCGTCGAACGTGGTGGAGTTCTACGTGCACGCCGAGGACGTGCGCCGGGCGCAGGAGGAGTGGGCGGCGCGCCCCCTCGATCCCGTCTTCGCGGACGTGCTGTGGCGCCGGCTGGAGCGTTCGGCCCGTCTGGTGGGCCGCAAGTACCCGGTGGGCGTGGTGCTGCGGCGCCCGGACGGTCAGACGGTGGTGGCCCACCGCGGCGCGCCCGTGGTGACGGTCACGGGCGAGCCGGGTGAGCTGTTGATGTTCGCGCTGGGACGCCGGGACGCCGCCCGGGTGACCCTGGACGGCGACCCCGAGGCCGTCGAGCGGCTGAACGCGGCCAAGCAGCTCGGCATCTGAGGCGGGGCGCGGCCCCCGGCGGCTCAGCGCACCGGGTGGCCGGCCTCCCGCAGGGCCTGCTTGACCTCGCCGATGCGCAGGTCGCCGAAGTGGAACACGGACGCGGCCAGCACCGCGTCGGCGCCCGCCCCGATCGCCGGCGGGAAGTCGGCGAGGCGCCCGGCGCCGCCGGAGGCGATGACCGGGACGGTGACGTGCTGCCGGACCGCGGCGATCATCTCCAGGTCGTAGCCGTCCTTGGTGCCGTCCGCGTCCATCGAGTTGAGCAGGATCTCCCCGGCGCCGAGCTCGGCGGCCCGGTGGGCCCACTCGACGGCGTCCAGGCCGGTGCCGCGGCGACCGCCGTGGGTGGTGACCTCGAAGGTGCCCTCCGGGGTGCGGCGGGCGTCGACGGAGAGCACCAGGACCTGGCGGCCGAACCGCTCGGCGATCTCCCGGATGAGCTCGGGACGGGCGATGGCGGCGGTGTTCACGCCCACCTTGTCGGCCCCGGCCCGCAGCAGCTTGTCGACGTCCTCGGCGGTGCGCACGCCCCCGCCGACGGTGAGCGGGATGAACACCTGTTCGGCGGTGCGGCGCACCACGTCGTAGGTGGTCTCCCGGTTGCCGGAGGAGGCCGTGATGTCGAGGAAGGTCAGCTCGTCGGCGCCCTCGGCGTCGTAGACCTTGGCCATCTCGACGGGGTCGCCCGCGTCCCGCAGGTTCTGGAAGTTGACGCCCTTGACGACCCGGCCGGCGTCCACGTCCAGACAGGGGATGACCCGGACCGCGAGGGTCATGCGGCACCTCCCCGGTACGCCTCGACCTCGACCTCCACCAGCAGTCTGGGGTCGACCAGGCCGGCGACGATCACCATGGACGCCGCGGGGCGCACGGCGTCGAAGAGCTCCTTGTGGGCCCGGCCGACCTCCTCCACGTCCCGTGCGTGGGTGACGTACATCCGGGTGCGCACCACGTGCTCCGCACCCAGGCCGAGCTGGTCGAGGGCGGCGAGGGCGACCCGGAAGGCGTTGACCGCCTGCTCGTGGGGGCCGCCCTCGGCGATCCGCCCGTCGACCACGGAGGTGCAGCCGGAGACCAGGACGAGCCCGCCGGGGAGTTCCACCGCGCGGGAGTAGCCGAACTTCTCCTCCCAGGGGGCGCCGGTCACCACCTTGCGCACGGAGTCGGTCATGCGGACGCCACCGCCTGGAGCGCCTCTTCCAGGGTGAACGCCTTGGCGTAGAGGGCCTTGCCGACGATCGAGCCCTCCACGCCCCGGGGCACGAGGGCGGCGATGGCCCGCAGGTCGTCGAGGGAGGAGACGCCTCCGGAGGCGACGACGGGCCGGTCGGTGGCGGCGCAGACGTTCTCCAGCAGCTCCAGGTTGGGGCCCTGGAGCGTGCCGTCCTTGGCGATGTCGGTGACCACGTAGCGGGCGCAGCCCTCGGCGTCGAGCCGGGCCAGCGTCTCGTACAGGTCGCCGCCGTCGCGGGTCCAGCCCCGGCCGCGCAGGGTGGTGCCGCGGACGTCCAGGCCGACGGCGATCTTGTCGCCGTGCTCGGCGATGACCTTGGCGACCCACTCGGGGGTCTCCAGGGCGGCGGTGCCGAGGTTGACCCGGGTGCAGCCGGTGGCGAGCGCGGCGGCCAGGGAGGCGTCGTCGCGGATGCCGCCGGAGAGTTCGACCTTGATGTCCATGGCCCGGGTGACCTCGGCGATCAGCTCCCGGTTGTCGCCGGTGCCGAAGGCCGCGTCGAGGTCGACCAGGTGCAGCCACTCGCCGCCCGCCCGCTGCCAGGCGAGGGCCGCCTCCAGCGGGGAGCCGTAGGAGGTCTCCGTGCCGGACTCGCCGTGCACGAGGCGGACGGCCTGTCCGTCGCGGACGTCGACGGCGGGGAGGAGTTCAAGCGTGCTCACAGGGTTCCGATCCAGTTGGTGAGGAGCTGGGCTCCGGCGTCGCCGGACTTCTCGGGGTGGAACTGGGTGGCCCACAGGGCGCCGTTCTCGACCGCGGCGACGAACGGCTTGCCGTGGGTGGACCAGGTGACGAGCGGCGCGCTCATCGCCTCGTTGGTGATCTCCAGGGTCCAGTCGTGGACGGCGTAGGAGTGCACGAAGTAGTAGCGGGCGTCGGCCTCCAGGCCGGCGAAGAGCCGGGAGTCCCCGGGGGCGTCGACGGTGTTCCAGCCCATGTGCGGAACCACCTCGGCCTCCAGCGGCGCGACGGTGCCGGGCCACTGGTCGAGGCCCTCGGTGCGCTCACCGTGCTCGATGCCCTCGGCGAAGAGGATCTGCATGCCGACGCAGATGCCGAGCACGGGACGCCCGCCGGAGAGCCGGCGGTCGACGATCCAGTCGCCGCGGGCTTGCCGGAGGCCGTCCATGCAGGCGGCGAAGGCGCCGACGCCGGGCACCAGCAGGCCCTCGGCGTTCATCGCGGTGTCGTAGTCGCGGGTGATCTCGACCTCGGCGCCCACCCGGGCGAGGGCGCGCTCCGCGGAGCGGATGTTGCCGAAGCCGTAGTCGAAGACCACGACCTTCTTGCGGCGGCCGGTGGTGGGGGTGCTCACGGTGGCCCTCAGTTCCAGTAGTCGAGCCGCAGGACGCCGGCCAGCAGGCACATGCCGGCGGCGATGGACAACAGGGTGACCACGTTCTTGGACGTGCCCTGCTTGGCGAACGAGACGATGCCGCCGACCAGGAAGAGCCCCACGAAGATGAGGACGGTGGAGAGGCCGTTCATGCCTACAGGGCGCCCTTCGTGGACGGGAGGATGCCCGCGGCGCGCGGGTCCCGCTCGCTGGCGTAGCGCAGGGCGCGGGCGAGCGCCTTGAACTGGCACTCCACGATGTGGTGGGCGTTGCGGCCGTAGGGCACGTGGACGTGCAGCGCGATCTGCGCCTGGGCGACGAACGACTCCAGGATGTGCCGGGTCATGGTGGTGTCGTAGGTGCCGATCATGGGCGCCATGTTCTCGGGCTCGCTGTGCACCAGGTAGGGGCGGCCGGAGAGGTCCACGGTGACCCGGGCGAGGGACTCGTCCAGCGGGACGGTGCAGTTGCCGAAGCGGTAGATGCCGACCTTGTCGCCGAGCGCCTGCTTGAAGGCGGCGCCGAGGGCGAGGGCGGTGTCCTCGATGGTGTGGTGGGTGTCGATGTGGAGGTCGCCCTCGGTCCGGACGGTCAGGTCGAACAGACCGTGCCGGCCGAGCTGGTCGAGCATGTGGTCGTAGAAGCCGACCCCGGTCGACACGTCGACCTTGCCGCTGCCGTCCAGGTCGATCTCGACGAGGACGGAGGTCTCCTTGGTGGTGCGTTCCACCCTGCCGGTGCGTGCCTGGCCGGTCATGCGCTGAGCTCCTTCTTCACTTCACGGACCGCGTCGAGGAACGCGTCGTTCTCTTCGGGGGTGCCCGCGGTGACCCGCAGGTAGCCGGGTACGCCGTTGTCGCGGACCAGGACGCCCCTCTCCAGGATGCGCTGCCACACGGCGTGCGTGCCGTCGGGGTCCTCGAAGCGGCCGAACTGCACGAAGTTGGCGTCGGAGACGGTGACCTCGTACTCCAGCGCCCGCAGCTCGGTGACCAGGCGGTCGCGTTCGGACTTGAGCTGGTCGACGTAGCCGAGCAGGGTGTCCGTGTGCTCCAGCGCGGCCAGGGCGGTGGCCTGGGTGACGGCGGACAGGTGGTAGGGCAGCCGGACCAGTTGGACGGCGTCCACCACGGCCGGATCGGCGGCGAAGTAGCCCAGGCGCAGCCCGGCGGCGCCGAAGGCCTTGGACATGGTCCGGGAGACGACCAGGTTCGGGCGGCCCGCCAGCAGCGGCAGCAGCGAGTCGCCGTGGCTGAACTCGACGTACGCCTCGTCCACGATCACCAGCGAGGGCCGGGCGGCCTGGGCGGCCTCGTAGACGGCACGGACGGTCTCGGCGGGGACGGCGTTGCCGGTGGGGTTGTTGGGGGTGGTGATGAACACCACGTGCGGACGGTGCTCGGTCACGGCACGGACCGCGGCCCCGGTGTCGAGGGTGAAGTCGGGCTCGCGGGGGCCGTCGATCCAGTCGGTGCCGGTGCCGCGGGCGATCAGCGGGTGCATCGAGTACGAGGGCTCGAAGCCGATCGCGGTGCGGCCGGGGCCGCCGAAGGTCTGGAGGAGCTGCTGGATGACCTCGTTGGAGCCGTTGGCCGCCCAGACCTGTTCCCCGGTGACGGGGTGGCCGCCGGTGCGGGTGAGGTACTTGGCGAGTTCGGTGCGCAGCTCGACGGCGTTGCGGTCGGGGTAGCGGTTGAGGTGGCGGGCGGCCTCGCGGACCCGCTCGGCGATCCGCTCGACCAGGGCCTCGGGCAGCGGGTAGGGGTTCTCGTTGGTGTTCAGCCGGACGGGGACGTCGAGCTGGGGCGCGCCGTAGGGGGACTGGCCGCGCAGCTCGTCCCGTACGGGCAGGTCGTCGATGCTGGTCACTTGCTCTGGGGAACCTTCCATCCGAACCGTGCCTTGACCGCCGCGCCGTGCGCGGGCAGGTCCTCCGCCTCCGCGAGGGTCACCACGTGGTGCGCCACGTCGGCGAGCGCCTCCCGGGTGTAGTCCACGACGTGGATGCCGCGCAGGAAGGACTGCACGGAGAGCCCGGAGGAGTGGCAGGCGCAGCCGCCGGTGGGCAGCACGTGGTTGGAGCCGGCGCAGTAGTCGCCGAGGGAGACCGGGGCCCAGGGGCCGACGAAGATCGCGCCGGCGTTCTTGACCCGGTCGGCGACCGCGGCGGCGTCGGCGGTCTGGATCTCCAGGTGCTCGGCGCCGTAGGCGTCGACCACCCGCAGGCCCTCCTCGACGCCGTCGACCAGGACGATCGCGGACTGCCGGCCGGTCAACGCGGGCCGCACCCGGTCCTCGACGTGCTTGGTCGCGGCGACCTGCGGCTCCAGTTCCTTGACGACGGCGTCGGCGAGGGTGACGGAGTCGGTGACGAGCACCGCGGCGGCCAGCGGGTCGTGCTCGGCCTGGCTGATCAGGTCGGCGGCGATGTGCGCCGGGTCGGCGGTGTCGTCGGCGAGGACCGCGATCTCGGTGGGGCCGGCCTCGGTGTCGATGCCGATGCGGCCGGTGAAGTAGCGCTTGGCGGCGGCCACCCAGATGTTGCCGGGGCCGGTGACCATGGCGGCGGGCGGGCAGGACTCGGTGCCGTAGGCGAACATGGCGACGGCACCTACGCCGCCGGCGGCGTACACCTCGTCCACGCCGAGCAGGGCGCAGGCGGCGAGGACGGTGGGGTGCGGCAGCCCGTCGAAGTCCCGCTGCGGGGGCGAGGCCAGGGCGATGGAGCCGACACCGGCCTCCTGCGCGGGGACGACGTTCATCACCACGGAGGACGGGTACACCGACCGGCCGCCGGGGGCGTACAGCCCGACCCGCTCGACCGGCACCCACTTCTCGGTGACCGTGCCCCCGGGGACGACCTGGGTGGTGTGGCTGGTGCGGCGCTGCGCGCGGTGGACCAGCCGGGCGCGCCGGATGGACTCCTCCAGGGCGGCGCGCACCGCGGGGTCGAGGGCGGCGAGGGCGGCGGAGAGCGCCTCGGCGGGGACCCTGACCCGGTCCAGGGCGACCCCGTCGAACCGCTTGGCGAAGTCGATCAGCGCTGCGTCGCCGCGATGGTGCACGTCCTCGCAGAGGGGGCGCACCTTCTCCAGGGCGGCCTCGACGTCGAAGTCGGCACGGGGCAGCAGGTCGCGCAGGGCGCCACCCTCGGGGAGGGCGTCGCCGCGCAGATCGATTCGGGAGATCACGGGGCCAATTCTCGCAGACGGCGCGGGCTCCCCGGGCGGCCGTATCAGTCACTGATACGGCCGCCCGGGGACGTCGGGGAGCGCCCCGGAGCGCGCGGGGGCGACGCGGGAGGGCCCGCACCCCCGATCAACCTCACCGTACGTGTTCATATCGTCACTCCATGGGTATGAACGACTGTACGAGTCGCCGAGGCGGGTGAGCCGCGCGGGGTCGAGGTGATCACCCACCCGGAACGGGCCGCACGGACGGCACGAGCACCGCGCACCGACGGCAGTCGACGGACGGCCCCGGGAGCGTGCGCTCCCCGTCGCCGAGCCCGCGGGTTCCCGACGGCTCCGTCGCCCTCCGCTCCCCCGGCCGACCGCGGGCGGGGCCGACCGGCCGGCGGCGAACGGCGCGCACGGTGAGGCGAGGAGGCGTGGTCGTGGGCAACGGCACGGAGCACGGGATGGGCGGCGGCGGTAGCGCCGGCAGCGAGGGGACGGCAGTGAGCGGCAACGGCGAACCGCCGGACGGGCTGACCCCCGCCGAGGTCGGCATGTGGCAGGCGTTCCGCAACGGGAGCCGCTACGACCTGCGCACGGGCGACCCGTTCGTGGACGACCCGCACGGCGGACGGCCCTGGGGGCCGGAGCGCACGGTGCGGGCGCGGGTGGTGTGCTGGCTGCTGCTGGACGGGCCGCCGGCGCTGCCCGGCCGGGTGGCCTCCCTGAAGCTGACGGGCCTGCTCATCACGGGCACCGTCGACCTCGCGGGCGGTGACGTCACCCCGTACGTGGAGATCAACCGCTGCCGCTTCGAACGGGAGGTGCTGCTGCCCGAGGCCGGGTTCACCACGCTGCGGCTCGTCGACTGCGCGGTCCCCCGGCTGGAGGCGGCGCGGGTCCACACCGAGGGCGACCTCCACCTGCCGCGCTGCCGGTTCCAGCACGGCGTCCGGATGACCGACGCCCAGATCGGCACGGACCTGCTGCTCAGCCAGGCGGTGGTGTTCGGCGACCGGCGCGGCCGGGCCCTGGTGGCGGACGGCATGAGCGTCGGCCAGGACCTCCAGGCGGAGCTGCTGGAGGCGTACGGGGAGGTGAGCCTGCGCGGCGCGAAGGTGGGCGTCTCGTTGAGCCTGCGCGGCTGCCACCTGACCAACCCGTACGGGGACCGGGCGCTGAACGCCCCGCAGCTCACCGTCGAACGGACCCTGTACCTGACGCCGGCGAGCATCGGGGACCCGCTCACCCGGGGCACCACGCCCGCGCACGGCACCCGGGTGCAGCGCTTCGAGTGCCGGGGCAGCGTCCGCCTGGACGACGGACGGTTCGGCGACGCCGTCGACCTGGCGGGGGCGCGGTTCGCACTCACCGACGAGCAGGAGCTGTCCCTGCGCCGCGTCCACACCCCGGAGCTGCGGTTCCTCGGGGAGCGGCCGGAGCGGGGCCGGGTGGTGCTGTCGGGGGCCCGGGTGGTCAACCTGGTCGACCGGGCCACGAGTTGGCCGGGGCTGGGGCGCCTCCAGATGGACGGTTTCCGGTACGAGCGCCTGGTGCCGACCGGCGGGTTCCCGTTGGCCCGCCGGCTGGAGTGGGTCGCGGCGGCCACCCCCGAGTACCACCCGGAGCCCTACGAGCGGCTCGCCACGGTGCTGCGGGACGGCGGCGAGGACGAGGACGCCCGCGAGGTGCTGCTGGCCAAGCAGCGCCGGCGCCGGGAGACCCTGCCCCTGACCGGCCGGGCGTGGGGGTACGCGCAGGACTGGACGGTGGCCTACGGGTACCGGCCCGGGCGGGCGGCCTGGTGGATGGCGGTGCTGTGGGGGGCGTGCGGGCTCGCGTTCTCCCGGGCCGCACCGGCCCCGCTCAAGCCCGGGGAGAACCCGGAGTGGAACGCCGGGCTGTTCGCCCTGGACCTGCTGGTCCCGGTGATGGACCTGGGGCAGGACGGCCACTGGCGGCTGTCCGGGGGGTGGCAGTGGTTCGGGACCGGCGTGATCGTCGCGGGCTGGATACTGGCGACGGCCGTGGCCGCGGGCGCCACCCGGTTGCTGCGGCGCGGGTGAACGATCCGCCCCCGCCCGGGTGCTTTGCCGGGACTTGACCCGGCGGCGGGCAACCCCGGACGGGGTTACCGAACCGTCACCGGCTTCCCCTGGTGCGGGTCCGACCTGCGGTTTTCAATGGTTCGGACCATGGTTCTGCTGCGTGCCCTCATCCGTACCGCCCGGATGGCCCGACACACCTCCTCGCTGGCCGCGGGACTGCCCGCCGACGACGAGGTGCTCCTGGACGCCCCCGACGCCCGGCTGGGTCCGGCGCTGGTGGCCGCCGGCCGCGGCGAGTACCGCCCCGCGGCCCGACTGCTCGCCGCCACCCGCGAGGACGCCGCCTGGGAGGACCGCGACCGCTACGTCATGCGGCTCGCCGCCTTCGCCGGGGCCCGGCCCGAGTGGCTGGCCAGGTGGCGGACCGACGCCCCGCGCGACCCGGACCTGCTGTTGCTGGTCGCCGAGCGGGCCGTGGCCGACGCCTGGTCCTCGCCGGCCCGGGCGGAGCGGCTGCACGAGGTCACCGACCTGGTCACGGCCGCCGCCCGGCCCGCTCCGGGCGACCCGGTGCCCTGGCGGGTCGCGCTCGACCACGCCCGCGGCACCCTGGTGCCCCGCGTCCCCTTCGAGGAGCTGTGGGCCGAGGCGGTGCGGCGCTCCCCGCACCACTACGGCTGCCACGTGGCCGCGCTGCGCTTCCTGGCCACGGCCGGCGGCGGTGCGGGGCACGGACAGTGCTTCGACTTCGCCGAGCGCGCCGCGCAGGACGCGCTGCCCGACTCGCTGGTGCAGGCGCTGCCGGTGCGCGCCGTCTTCGGCCACCTCTCCTCGCCGGCCGGCCCCGACCCCGTGCCCCGGGCCCGCCTGGACGCCGCCGCGGACCGGGGGGTCGCCCTCTCCGCGCGGTACGCGCCCGCCGACCCCTGGCCGGCGGAGGTGCGCAACCTCCTGGTCTGCGTGCTGGTGCGGCTGGAACGCTGGACGGACGCCCTGGAGCAGGTGCGCCGGATCGGCCCGTACGCCACCTCCTTCCCCTGGGACCGGCTCTCCGACGATCCGCTCGGCCAGTTCCTGGAGGTGCGCGACGGCGTGCGGATCGAGGTGGCCGCCTCGACACCGCTGCGGACCCGTCCGCGCCGCGCCCCGGCCGACGACCACTAGGCTTGGACGTCGTGACCACCGTCCGGCTGCCGCTGTTCCCGCTCAACTCGGTGCTGTTCCCGGGGCTCGTCGTGCCCCTGAACGTCTTCGAGGAGCGCTATCGCGCCCTGATGCGCGACCTGCTGAAGACCCCCGACGACGAGCCACGCCGGTTCGTGATCGTCGCGATCCGGGACGGCCACGAGGTCGCGCCCAGCGAACCGGGGCTCCCCGACCCGACGGCCGCCGCGGAGCGCGGTCCGGCCGCGGGCTTCGGCACCGAGCCGCTGACGGCGTTCCACGGCACGGGCTGCATCGCCGACGCGGCCACCGTGCGCGAGCGCACCGACGGCGGCTTCGAGGTCCTCGCCACCGGCACCACCCGGGTGCGGCTGCACTCCGTGGACGCCTCCGGGCCGTATCTGACGGCCGAGGTGGAGGAGTTGGCCGAGGAGCCGGGCGACGAGGCGGGCGCCCTCGCCGAAGGCGTGCTGCGGGCCTTCCGGACGTACCAGAAGCGGCTCGCCGGGGCACGCGAACTGTCGCTGTCGACGGGCGGCGACCTCCCGGACGAGCCCTCGGTGGTGTCGTACCTGGTGGCCGCGGCGATGATGCTCGACATCCCGACCAAGCAACGGCTGCTCCAGGCCCCCGACACCGCCTCCCGGCTCCGGGACGAGTTGCGGCTGCTGCGCACCGAGAGCGCGATCCTGCGCGCCCTGCCCTCCGTCCCGGCGATGGACCTCACCCGCGCGCCCACCAACCTGAACTGATCCACCGCACGATCCCGGGAGACCGGGGAGACGAGGACCGCACAGCCGATGGCGAAGAAGCAGAAGCAGCAGCCGGGCGGCACCCCCGCGACGGTGGCCCTGACCGCGGCGGGCACCGCGTTCACCGTCCACGCCTACGCCCACGACCCGGGGCACCCCTCGTACGGCGAGGAGGCCGCCCAGGCGATGGGGGTCTCCCCCGAGCGGGTGTTCAAGACCCTGGTCGCGGAGGTGGACGGGGAGCTCACGGTGGCGGTGGTCCCGGTGGCCGGGTCGCTCGACCTCAAGGCCCTGGCGACCGCGGTCGGCGGCAAGCGGGCGGCGATGGCCGATCCGGCGGCGGCGGAGCGCGTCACCGGCTACGTCCGGGGCGGCATCTCCCCGCTCGGGCAGCGCAAGCGGCTGCGCACGGTGCTGGACGCCTCGGCCGGGGAGCACCCCACGATCTGCGTGTCCGCCGGCCGCCGGGGCCTGGAGGTCGAACTCGCCCCGGCCGACCTCCAGGCGCTCACCGGCGCCGCCCTGGCCCCCATCGGCCGCCTCTGAACGAGACCGTGCGGGCCTGCGGCGCCTACGGCTGCCGGTCGGGTGGCGGGGCGAAGGGGTCCTCCGGTCGGGGCGGTGCGCGGTACGGGTCGGCCGCGCCGGGGCCGGTCGCCGCGGACGGTCCGGCCGGGCCGCGGTCCCACTGCGGGGTGCCGTAGGGGTGCTGCGCGAGGTACGGGTCGGGGTCGCGGGGGCCGAAGAGCGCGGTCAGGCAGAGGTGGGCGAGGAGCGCGGTGACCGGCCACACCAGCAGGGCGCCCCGGGCCCCGAGCCTGAGCGGGGCGTCGAAGGTCACGCCCTTGCCGACCTCCTTGGCGTGCTCCACCACGTTCTGGGTGGGGCCGAGCCACACCCCCAGCCGCCAGGCCAGCAGGGAGCCGAGCAGCCCGCCGAGGGCCAGGCCGACCACCAGCGGCACCCCGCCGCGCCGGCGCAGCCAGAACACCACGGCCGCACTGGCCAGGCCGAAGGCGACCGCGAGCAGAGTGAACGTTCCGTCGATGCCGATGGCCTGCTCCCCCTCGGTGTCCCCGAGGTAGACGGCTTCGGCGTCCGAGACCAGCGGCACCCGGGGCGCCCACCACAGCCACAGCAGCCCGAGCAGCGCCCCGGCCACGCCGAGCACGAGGGCGATCACGGCGGCGTCGCGCAGTTCGACCCGGAGTTCGGCGGCCTTCCCCGGGCCGGACTCCGCGCCGTCCCCGAAGTCCCCGGTGAAGGGTGCGGCGGGCGGATGGCCCCCGTCCCCTCGGGCGGGGGGTCTGTCCTGCGGCGGTGGTGTCAGCGGTGCGGTCACCCTGACATCGTGCCAGGGCGGCGCGGCGCCCGCGTCATCGGACGGCGGCCCTCCGGTACGCCCAGGTCGCCACCGCGAGGGAGATCACTCCGACCCCGGCGCAGACGGCCAGGTGCAGCCCGACGATCCGCCAGTCGGGGTGGGCCTCGAAGGTCCGGGCGAAGGCCTCCACCCCGTAGGTGGAGGGCAACAGGTCCCGCCCGTACTGCACCAGCGAGGGCAGCCGCTCGGGCGGGAGCACCCCGAGCAGCAGCGCCGCGGACATGCCCAGCTGGCCGAGCAGGGTGGCCAGCTCCGGGCGGGGCGCCAGCAGTCCGAGGGCCGCGCCGAGCCCCGCCAGCGCCGCGCCCGCGAGCGGGATCACCGCGAGCAGCACCCACAGGTGGGTGAAGGGCAACTGGAACAGGACGCACCCCACCGCGGCGGTGACCAGGGTGCCGGGCACCGTGAACGAGGCGTAGGCCGCGGCGGCGCCGAGGACCACGGCGGCGGGCGGCACCGGCAGCGTGGCGTAGTGGTCGAGGCCGCCGTCCGCGCGCAGCCGGCCGAAGTACTGGGCGAGCAGGTTCAGCGCGACGAAGGCGACCACCAGGACGCTGGAACCGGCGACCACGGCGCGGGCCTCCTCGCCGCCGTCCACCACGCCCCGCATCAGGATCATGATCCCGACGGACTGGAAGGTCGCGACGAACAGCAGCGGGATGCGGGCGACCCGGGCCCGGGAGAGCTGGGCGCGGTAGACGGCGGCGAGGGAGGGCAGCAGCCGGGCGCGGGGCGCCAGCTCGGCGGGGGCGGGGCGGCTCGCCGGGCGGGCGGCCCCGGTGCTGCGGGACGGGGCCTCGGCGGGTACGACGGTCACGGGGTGCGGCTCCTGTTCCTGACAGCGTGCGGCACGGCGTCCTTCGGCGGTCGGTGGGTCATGCCTTCACCAGGCCCGCGGCATCGGTGCGGGTGCCGCCGAGGGCCAGGTAGACGTCCTCCAGGCTGGGGGTGGCGAGCGTGAAGTCGTCGAGGGCGGCGAAGGCCGCGCCGCCGGTGACCGCGGCCACCGCGGCCCGGGCCTCGTCGGGGGCGAGCCGCAGCACCCAGCGGCGGCCGGACTCGGTGGCGGACGACCGCAGGGCGGCGACTTCGGGGATGTCGAGCGGGGCGCGCTCGCGCCACAGCAGCTCCACCCGGACCTCGCCGGCGAGTCGTTCCTTGAGCCCGGACGGGGTGTCGCAGGCGATGACCCGGCCCCGGTCGAGGACGGCGACCCGGTCCAGGACCGTTTCGGCCTCGATGACGTTGTGGGTGACGAGCAGCACGGTGGTGCCGTGTTCGGCCCGGCGCCGGTCGATCGCCGCCCACACCGCGCGCCGGGCGAGCGGGTCCATGGCGGTGGTGGGCTCGTCCAGCACCAGCAGGGGGCGCTCGCCGACCAGGGTGGCGGCGACGCAGGCGAGCCGCCGTTGGCCGCCGGAGAGCTTGGCGAGCGGGCGGGAGGCGAGCGGGGCGAGGCCCAGTTCGTCGAGGACGGCGTCCCGCTCGGCGCGGGCGGCGCGGAGGTCGAGGCCGCGGAGCCGGGCGGTGGTCTCGGCGGCCAGGGAGACGGTCAGTTCGTCGAGGGCGCTGGACTCCTGCCCCAGGTGGGCGAGGATGCGGGCGGCGCGCTCGGGGTGGCGGACGATGTCGTGCCCGAGGATCTCGATGCTGCCGGAGTCGGGCCGCATCAGCCCGGTGAGCTGGCGCACCAGGGTGGACTTGCCGGCGCCGTTGGGGCCGAGGAGGCCGAAGACCTCGCCGCGCCGGACGTCGAGGCGGACCCCGTCGGTGGCCCGCACCTCGGGGGCGCCGGGGGTACCGCGGCGGGGCCGGGTGGCCGGGTAGGTCTTCACCAGGTCGCGCACCGCGCACACCACATCGCCGAGGTGTTCCGGGTGTGCGGGGCGCGTACTCACGAGGAAGGAGCCTACGGGGTGCCGGGGGCGCGGTGTGCCTCCGGGGTGGTCGTGGACCCGCCCCGGGCGTACCGGCGCCCGCTCGTCGGCGGGGGGGGGGCCCCCCCCCCCCGCCCCGGCCCCCCCGCCCCCGGGGGGGGCGGGCGGGGGGCGGCGGGGATGGAGGCGCGCACGCACGCCCGGTCC
>NZ_JBEOWM010000041.1:0-60819 GCF_040296045.1 Streptomyces sp. NPDC002490
TTTCCCCCCCCCCCCCTCTTCCCTCTGGGGGGGGGGGGGGGGGGGGGGGGGGGGGGGGGCGCGGTCGATTCGGCCGGAAAGCGTCGACCGCACGGGCCCGGTCGGGCTCGTGCGGTCGCAGCCTGCGGGGCGCCCCGCCGGGGGCTACTCCGTGCAGCCCTTGGTGGCCGCGACGACGGCGCACGCCTCGGCCTCGTCGGCGGTCTTGACCGCCACCATCGGCGTGTAGGCGTCGCTGTCGGGCGCGGCGCCCACCTCGCCGGTCTGCTTCTTGGCGCCGGGGGCGGCGATCTCCAGGGTGTCGCCGCCGGACGCCTGGGTGATCCGCGCCCAGGCGGCCTCGCAGGTCTTGCTGTAGCGGACCTCGACGGTGGCGGCGCCGACCCGGACGGTGGTGGCGGTGCGCGCGTACTCGCCGCCGCAGCCCATGGTCTCCGGGTCCTTGCCCGTGCAGTCGGTGCCGCTGCACTCCACCCCGGCGGGCAGCGGCTTCTTGCTGGCCGGGGCGGACGGGGTCGGCTTGGCCTCCGCCTCCTCGCCGGCTCCGAAGCCGCCGGTGAGGTGGAACGCCCCCGCGATCAGGAGGACCGCGCCGACCGCGCCGGCGGCGAAGAGGGTGGCCCTCCGCTTGCCGGCAGCCGGGCCGCCGGGGCGGCCGGGGCCGGGCGGGGGTCCGCCGGCGGGGCGACCGGGCGGGGGCGTGCCGGGAGGGGCGGCGTGGGCGGGACGGCGGGCGGCGGGGCCGTTGGGGACGGCGCCGCCGAGCGGGCCCTGGTAGCGGACGCTCTGGAAGGTGACGTCGGCACCGGGGGTGCCCCCGGGCGGGGTGGAGTGCTGGGGGCCGCGGGCCGCGTGGGCGCCGCCCCGGCCGGCGGGTGCTCCGCCGGGGCGTCCCGGCGGGGCGGTGGGGCCGGGGCGCGAGCCGGCGGCCTTGCGTGCGGCGGCCCGGCCGCCGGCCTCGGGGCCGCCGGTCTCGCCGAGCGCGGCCCGCGCCTGGGAGATCCGGATGGCTTCCATGGTCATGTCATGGCGCATCTCGGAGCGGCTCCAGGCCCGCTCCGCCAGTTCCCACAGGGTCGTCAGGTGGACGGGGTTGGTGCCGGTGACCTCGGCGAGGGCGACGATGGCGCCCTTCGGGGCGAGCAGCCGACCGTTCAGGTAGCGCTCCCACGACGTCTTGCTGTAGCCCGTGCGGTCGGCGAGCGCGGCGATGCCGAGCCCGCTGCGGTCGACCAGCCTGCGGAGCTGCCCGGTGAACTCCTTGACCTGCGGGTCGAGTTCCTCCGGCAAGTCCTTCCAACGAGGCATCGTGTCCCCTATCCCCCCGAACGAACCGGTACGCCGTCTACATCACTCTGTGTACACGTGAACCACGCACCCGTGCTCCCTACCGGACCGGTTTACCCACAGGGATGCCCGGGCCGGGGAGACCAGTTCCCCACCCGGGGGCGCACGGAGGCGTTCGAACCACCCCGCGCGCGCCGTTCGCACGCCGAAGGGTCCGGTGCCTGCGCGCCAGTGTCCCACCGTCGGGGCCGTCCGCGATACGGAACCTGGCGTTCGGTTTCAGCGGCTTCGGCACCGGTCCGGACGGCGAATCCGGTGCCGTGCTCGGCGGTTCGTCGGGGCACCGTACCGCGTGGCGCGCGCGCCGATCCCGTCCGGTGCGACGCGGATCACGTTCGGTGCACCCGGGGACGACAGCGGCCCGCGCCCCGGGAGGGGGCGCGGGCCGTCGGGCCGCACTCGAACGGCCGCCGATGCGGCCGAACGCCCGAGCGAACGAGTCGCGCCGGGCGTCCCCGTCACCTCTTGACCGTGTAGTGCAGCACGTCGTCGAGGAACGGGATCTCCAACAGCGGCTTCGGCTGGGCCATCAGCGCCAGCAGGAGGATCGATCCGCCCAGCACCCCGTAGGTGATCAGGTCGGTGAAGCGGGAGCGGACCGCCAGCATCCCCACCGAGGGCAGCGCCCAGCGCAGCACCGCCCCGCCGAGCAGCCCGATGCCGATCAGCGCCGTCCCGAGCCGGAAGAGGTCCAGCCCGGTCAGCGCCAGCCCCGCGCCGACCGTGGCGAGCACCGCGATCAGGGGCCACTGACGGGCCGGGGCGGGGGCGTCGCCGGGGGCCGCCCGGCCGCCGCCCTCGGGCCGGGCGGTGTCCCGGGTGAAGGAGAAGCGGCGGTTGCGGACCTTCACGACCCTCGGCCCGGGGGTCGGGCCGTTCGGGGTGGAGGCGGTGCCCGCAGCGTCAGCCGACACCGTTCGCGTTCCGTTCGGCCGCCTCGACGACGTTGACGAGCAGCTGCGCACGGGTCATCGGGCCGACCCCGCCCGGGTTCGGCGACAGCCAGCCCGCGACCTCGGCGACCCCGGGGTGCACATCGCCGACGATCTTGCCGTTCTCGTCCCGCGAGACGCCCACGTCCAGGACGGCGGCGCCCGGCTTCACGTCCTCCGGCTTGATCAGGTGCGGCACGCCCGCCGCGGCCACCACGATGTCGGCCCGCCGCAGGTGGGCGGCGAGGTCCCGGGTGCCGGTGTGGCACTGGGTGACCGTGGCGTTCTCGGAGCGGCGGGTGAGCAGCAGCGGCATCGGGCGGCCGATGGTGACGCCGCGGCCGACCACGACGACCTCGGCCCCGTTGATCTCCACGCCGTGCTGGCGCAGCAGCCGGACGATGCCGTACGGGGTGCAGGGCAGCGGGCCCGGCTCGTTGAGGACCAGGCGGCCCAGGTTGGTCGGGTGGAGGCCGTCCGCGTCCTTGGCGGGGTCCATGAGTTCCAGGACCCGGTTCTCGTCGATGCCCTTCGGCAGCGGGAGCTGGACGATGTAGCCGGTGCAGGAGGGGTCGTCGTTCAGTTCGCGGACGACCGCCTCGATCTCCTCCTGGGAGGCGGTGGCGGGCAGTTCGCGCTGGATGGAGGCGATGCCGACCTGCGCGCAGTCGCGGTGCTTGCCGGCCACGTACTTCTGGCTGCCCGGGTCGTCGCCGACCAGGACGGTGCCGAGCCCGGGCGTGACGCCCCGCTCCTTGAGGGCCGCCACGCGGACGGCCAGTTCGGACTTGATCGCTGCTGCGGTGGCCTTGCCATCGAGAATCTGGGCGGTCATGCCCCCCATCTTCGCGGATGGCCGGCGCGGGGTTCCAATCCGGTCCGGCCGGTGGCCCGCCGCCCGGCCGCCGGCGTCCGGGCGACGGGCCACGCAGGGGAACGGGGTGGACAAACGGGGAGCGGCTCGATCAGCATGGGCCGCACAGTTCCGCGGGCAGTGTCGGGGGGTACGGGCCGCATCTGTCAGCGCTTCCTCCGGGCCGGTCCGCCCCGTTCCGCACGCCCCGACGTCACGGAGGAAGCACCCGCCATGAGTTTCGGCGCCCCGAACGCCCCCTACGGGCAACAACCCGGGCAGCCCGGGAACGGCCAGCCCCCCGGGTGGGGCCAGCAGCCACCGCCGCCGGGCCACCACGCCCACCCGTCGGCCGCCCAGGCCGCCCCGCCCGGCTACGGCCAGCCGGTGCCCGGTCAGCACGGCTACGGGCCGCCCGGCTACGGGTACCCGCAGGCCCCGCCGCTGTACCCGCACGGCGCGGCACCCATGAGCATGCCGGGGCTGATCATGACCGGGCGGGTGTTCCTCTTCGTCCTCAGCGCCTTCTTCATCCTGGGCGGGCTGGTCTTCGGCCTCCTGGTGGGCGCCCTCCAGGACGTCTCCAACGGCACGGGCAGCGGCGAGGAGACCGACTGGTTCGCCGGGCTCGGCTTCCTGGTCGCCGCGGTGTCCCTGGGACTGGGCGCGCTCTCCATCTTCCTGGGCGTCAAGATCGGCAGCGGCGGGACCGGCATCCGCGTCACCACCATCGTGCACGCCTGCCTGCTGGTCCTCCTCGGCGTCGGCAACATCGTCGGCGGCGAGGGGGGCACGGCGACCTTCGCGGGGGTGCTGTGGGTGGTGATGTCGGGCACCGTCCTGGTGTCGATGGTCACCCCGCAGGCGTCGGCCTGGTTCGACCGGCCGCGCCGCTGACGGTGCCCCCGCCCCCGGCGCGAATCGTGTAGCGGTCCCTCCGGGGGGCGGTTCGCCGCTCGGCGCGGGCCGCGCGGAGTGTCCCGATGAGGAGCGGGGCCCGCGCGGCCCGAGCACGGTCAGAAGCCGATGATCCGCAGGTCGGGACCGGACACGGCGTAGAAGGTGTGCCCGTCCGGGCCCAGCGCCACGTCCGCGGCGTTCAGCCCCGGGACGCCCTCGCCGGGGACGACGGCGTTGGTCGCGGTGTCGATCGCCAGGAGCGAGGCGTCCTGGGAGAGCGTGTACAACCGGGTGCCGGCCGCGTTCACCGACAAGGTCCACAGCCACCGGTTCGGGGTGATGTCGTAGCTCGCGGTGACGGCGTCGGTGGCGAGGTCGACGGTGAAGCCCCGGCCCGCGCGGTTCACGCCGAAGAGCCGCGTGTCGTCCGGGGACAGGGCCAGACCGGCGAAGGGGCCGCCGACGGCGCCGTTGGTGTTCTCCACGACGGGGCTGGGACCGCTGGTGTCCAGGTGCGTCAGGCCCCCGCCGCCGGCCACGTACACGTCCCCGCCACCCGGCCGCACGACGACGGACCCGGTGTAGTACCCGGACAGCGTCACCGCGCCGGTGAACGCCTGCTGGCCGGTGTCGAACTGCAACACCCGGGTGCCCTCCGCGGTCGGACGTTGCGGGGCCGTCGGGCCGAACTGCGTCACGTACACCCGCGAGCCGTCCGCGCTGACGGTCAGCTCGCTGAGGTTGCCCTCCAGATACCCCTCCGGGGTGGTCTGGGCCGGCGGCGCGACGCTGGCGACCAGGGTGTTGGTCGCGGTGTCGACCACGCCCAGCAGGGACACCGGCGAGCCGTGGCCGACCCCGTAGAGCACGTACACCCGCGAGCCGTCCGGGCTCACGGCCACATCGGCGGCGGCCGCCCGGTACCCCCCGCTCAGCAGCAGGTCCGCCGTGACGGCCCCGCTCTGCGTGTCGATCACCGCCAGGCCCGAGCCCCTGCCGCGCGACATGGTCGAGACGTACGCCCTGCGGCCGTCCGGGCTGACCGCCACCGACTGGCCTCCCGCCCCCATCTGCACGACCTGCGGGACGCCCCGCACCGGCCCGGCGCCCCCGCCCTCCGTCCGCGCACCGGCCGTGCCCGCACCGGCTACCAGCAGCACCCCCGCGATCACCAGGGAACCTAACCAACGAGCCTTTGACACAAGCGAGTTCACGCGATCCCTCCCCTTGGACCACCGCGCCTGCCACGGCGGTCCGCACAAGCTACGGGGGAAGCTCCGCCGCGCCAATACCCTCTCCTCGCGCCACCTCCGCACCCGGGACATCGGCGGGACGCCGTTGGCGCATTCCGGTCCTCGCGTGACGTCGGCTCCCCGGACCCTGTTGTGGTCCGGGGAGCCGACCTCGTCGCAGATCCCGTTACCGCGGACTCGGGAGGACCAGCCTCCAGCACCAGCTCACCGGCGCCGCGATCAACCCCGTCCGCAGCACCACCCCCACCCCGCGCCCGCACCGGCCCCCTGGCAGCACTTCGCCCCGTCGCATGGCGACGGGGCGAAGCATCAGGGCCCGGAATTGACCGACGGCGTCCCCCGCCAGGTGCCCGGCCCCTCGCGCGGCGCGCGATCAGTGGAAGAAGTGCCGGGTGCCGGTGAGGTACATGGTGACGCCGGCCTTCTTGGCGGCCTCCACGACCAGCTCGTCACGGACCGAGCCACCGGGCTGGACCACCGCCCGCACCCCGGCCGCCAGCAGGATCTCCAGCCCGTCCGGGAACGGGAAGAACGCGTCCGAGGCGGCGAAGGAGCCCCGGGCCCGCTCGGCGCCGGCGCGCTCCACGGCGAGCTTCGCCGAGTCCACCCGGTTCACCTGGCCCATGCCGACGCCGACCGAGGCGCCGTCCTTGGCCAGCAGGATCGCGTTGGACTTGACGGCCCGGCAGGCACGCCAGGCGAAGGCGAGCTCGGCCAGCTCGCCCGGGGACAGCGCCTCGCCGGTGGCCAGGGTCCAGGACGCCGGGTCGTCGCCGTCGGCCTGGAGCCGGTCGGCGACCTGGAGCAGCCGGCCGCCGTCGATCTGCTTGACCTCGACGGTGGCGGCGGGCGCCTGGCGGGCGCGCAGCACCCGGACGTTCTTCTTGCGGGTCAGCACCTCCAGGGCGCCGTCCTCGTAGTCGGGGGCGACGATGACCTCGGTGAAGACCTCGGCGACCTGCTTCGCCATCTCCTCCGTCACCGGCCGGTTGACGGCGATGACCCCGCCGAACGCGGAGACCGGGTCGCAGGCGTGCGCCTTGCGGTGCGCCTCGGCGACGTTGGGGCCGATCGCGACGCCGCACGGGTTGGCGTGCTTGATGATCGCCACGCACGGCTCGTCGTGGTCGTACGCGGCCCGGCGCGCGGCGTCGGTGTCCGTGTAGTTGTTGTACGACATCTCCTTGCCGTGCAACTGCTCGGCCTCCGCGAGCCCACCGCTGCCGTCGACGTAGAGGGCGGCCGGCTGGTGCGGGTTCTCGCCGTAGCGCAGGCTGCTGCGGCGCTCGAAGGTGGCGCCGAGGAAGTCGGGGAACGCGGAGTCGTCGACGGGCGCGTACTCCGAGGCGAACCAGGAGGCGACGGCCACGTCGTAGGCGGCGGTGTGCTGGAACGCCTCGGCGGCGAGCCGCTTGCGGGCGGTCAGGTCGAAGCCGCCGCCGCGCACCGCGGCGAGCACGTCCCCGTAGCGGGCGGGGCTGGTGACCACGGCGACGGAGGGGTGGTTCTTGGCGGCGGCGCGGACCATGGAGGGGCCGCCGATGTCGATCTGCTCCACGCACTCGTCGGCGCTGGCGCCGGAGGCGACGGTCTCCCGGAACGGGTAGAGGTTCACCACCACGAGCTGGAACGGCTCGACGCCCAGCTCCGCGAGCTGGGCGCGGTGGGCGTCGAGGCGGAGGTCGGCGAGGATGCCGGCGTGCACCCGGGGGTGCAGGGTCTTGACCCGGCCGTCCAGGCACTCGGGGAAACCGGTCAGGTCCTCGACCTTGGTGACCGGGACCCCGGCGGCGGCGATCCGCGCCGCGGTGGAGCCGGTGGAGACCAGCTCGACGCCCTCGGCGTGCAGGCCGCGCGCGAGGTCTTCCAGCCCGGTCTTGTCGTAGACGCTGATCAGCGCCCGGCGGATGGCCACCTGCGCCCCGGCGGGGCTCTGCGTACCTTCGGCGGTCACGGGATCTTCACCTTTCGTCCCTCGATCGAGTAGCCGTCCCGGGCCAGCCGGCCGACGACCTCGACGAGCAGCTTGCGTTCGACTTCCTTGATGCGCTCGTGGAGCGCGGTTTCGTCGTCCTCGTCCCGGATCTCGACCACGCCCTGGGCGATGACCGGGCCGGTGTCGACGCCGTCGTCGACGAAGTGGACGGTGCACCCGGTGACCTTGGCGCCGTACGCGAGGGCGTCGCGCACGCCGTGGGCCCCGGGGAAACTGGGCAGCAGTGCGGGGTGCGTGTTGACGGTGCGCCCGCCGTAACGGGCCAGGAACTCCTTGCCCACGATCTTCATGAACCCGGCCGAGACGACCAGGTCGGGCGCGTGGGCGGCGGTGGCCTCGGCCAGCGCACGGTCCCAGGCATCGCGGGTGGGGTAGTCCTTGACCTGCCGGACGAAGGTGGGCAGCCCCGCGCGTTCGGCGCGCTCCAGGCCGACGGTCCCCGGCCGGTCGGCGCCCACGGCGACGACCTCGGCACCGTAGTGCTCGGGTCCCGCGGCGGCGATGGCGTCGAGGAGGGCCTGAAGGTTCGTTCCTGATCCGGAGACCAGCACGACCAGGCGCTTGGCGGCCACGGTGGGGGCCCTTTCTCACGGGGGCGTTCGACGGTCGGCGAGGTGTGCCGTGGTCCGCCGCCGTCCCGCCCCGCGCACGGCGCCTTGGACGTTCGCACGAGGGTGCGGCGGGTCCGGATACGGGGAACCCTACGAAGCGGCCGACCGGCAGCAACGATACCGGCGCCGGTCGCCCGGTCGCCCCCGGGGACGGGCCCGGCGGCCTCCCGGGCGCTCCCGCCCGGCGGACCGGGGCGGAACACCGGGTGGGCACCGTTCGTTCCCCGGGTGTGCCCGGGCCGACGGCACGCTCCGCAGGAGGGGCCGTACGGTCGCGCACCGGGGGCGGGCCCGTACCATCACTGGGGTCCACCGCGGTCCGCGCCGTCCCGGCCGGGCCGCCCAGCCGGATCGGCGCGGACCCCGCGAGATCCACCGCGCTCCACCGAGGGGAAGTCGCACACCCGATGCCGCACCCGAGCCTCCGCCCCCTGCCGCAGCACCCGTGGCCCGCGCCCGGGTCCGTCCACGGCGCCCTCCTGCTGCGGGACCGCGGCCAGACCGAGCAGCCGGGGGCGTCCCCGTCGCACGGCGGCGAGGGCGACGGTTCCGGTGACTCCGGCGGGCGGGACCGGTCCGGCTCGGACCGGGACAACCCCTTCGCGCCGCCGCCCGCGGGCGCCCCGGACCGGCCCTGGCGGCCCCGCCGCTCGGAGGGCTCGGGCGGCTCGGGCCAGGACGGCGACGAGGGCGGCGGGCGGGGCCCGTGGGGCGGCCAGTGGAGCGACCGGCAGCCCGGACGGACGTCCGGGCGGTTCGGGGACCGGCCCGGGCAGGGCTCGGGCCCCGAGGGACAGCCGCCGAACATGCGCTGGGACCCCTCCGACCCGGCGCAGCGCCGGGCCCGGTTCGCCCTGCTCACCGGCATGTGGGCGTTCTTCTTCGCCCTGTTCAGCTGGCCCTACGTGGCGCTGATGCTCGGTGCGCTCGCGGTGTACTGGGGCGTCAGCGCGGTGCGCGGCGGCCCCCGGCGGGACCGGTCCGGCGCGGAGGCCGGGGACGGCGAACGCGC
The DNA here is from genome assembly GCF_040296045.1 of Streptomyces sp. NPDC002490. Classification (NCBI taxonomy): domain Bacteria; kingdom Bacillati; phylum Actinomycetota; class Actinomycetes; order Kitasatosporales; family Streptomycetaceae; genus Streptomyces; species Streptomyces sp. NPDC002490. The sequence continues at coordinate 8,905 of NZ_JBEOWM010000041.1, forward strand.
CGGCGCCAAGGGCTCCCGGGGCGCCGCCGAGGGCGGCTCCTCGGTGGCGGTGCGGTCGATGAGCACCGCGGCGATCAGCGGGCTGGTGACCGGCGGGCTGGCGCTGGCGATGGTCGCGGCCACGTTCACCGCCCAGTTGGTGTACCGGGACTACTACGTGTGCGTACGGGACGCGCTGACCGTTCCGCAGCAGGACTCCTGCGAGGACCTGCTACCCAAGGAACTGCGTCCGCTGCTGAGCACCAAGGACTGAACCCCGCTCCGGCACCACCGACGGCGCCCCGCACCCCCCGGTGCGGGGCGCCGTCCGCCGTCCGGGCGGGGCGGCCGGTCAGCCCTCGACGGGCCCCGCCACCGGGAGGGGCTCGACCGGGGTGAGCGGGCCGACGTGCCGTTCGACGGCCTCCGCCCCGATCAGGCAGAGGTCCTCCCGGTACATCGGGCCGATCAGCTGCACGCCCTGCGGCAGTCCGTCCGCGAGCCCGCCGGGCACGGCCACCGCGGGGAGCCCGACGAAGCTGGTCGCCGTGCACAGCCGCATCGCGCGGGTGACCCGCTGGTGCCCGTCCGCGTCCCGGGACTCCAGGCCGGGTTCGACCGGTGGTTCGGTGAAGACCGGCCCGAGGACCAGGTCGTACCGGCGCAGCAGGTGGGCCCAGTCCCGCTGGAGGCCCAGCCGGACGCCGGTCAGCCGGAGGTACTCGGCGAGTTCGACGGGCGGGGTCCGCGCCATCGACAGCTCGACGTAGGCGCGGCTGTCCTCGGGCAGGATCGTGCGCACCCGCGGCCAGGCGAGTGCGAACTCGGTCATCACCAGGTGCCCGTACGCCGCCGTGGTCTCGGCGAGGCGGGGGACGTCCGGGATCTCCTCGACCCGGTGTCCGGCCGCCCGGAGCCCGTCCGCCGCCGCCCCGACGGCCGCCCGGACGTCGGGGTGCACCCCCTGGCCCCCCGGGTCGGCCACCACCGCCACCCGCAGCGGCCCGTCCGGCACCGGCCCGTGCGCCGGCGCGGGCACCACCCGGGGGTCTCGGGGGTCCGGGCCGGCCAGCACCTCGTGGACCAGCCGGAGATCGGCGACGGTACGGGCCAAGGGGCCGTCCACCGGGAGGAGCTGGGAGGCGAGCGGGGGATCGTCGGGGCCGATGCGGTGGTCGGCGGGGTAGCGGCCGTAGGAGGGTTTGAGTCCGACCGTGCCGCAGAAGGCGGCCGGGATGCGGATCGAGCCGCCCGAGTCGTTGCCCAGCCCCAGCGTCGCCATGCCGGAGGCCACGGCGGCGCCGTCACCGCCGCTGCTGCCGCCGGGGGTGCGGCCGGGGTGCCAGGGGTTGCGCGTCGAGCCGAAGAGTTCGCTGTGCGGGTGCATTCCGCCCAGGGTGAGGTCGGGCACGTTGGCGTGCCCGATCGGGACGGCGCCGGCCGCGCGCAGCCGGGCCACCGAAGGGGCGTCCGCCCGCGCCCGGGCCTCCCGGAAGTGCGCCAGACCGTGCGTGGTGGGCACGCCCCGGACGTCGAGGTTCTCCTTCACGGTGAAGGGCACGCCGGCGAGCGGGCCGAGCGGCAGGCCGGCCGACCGCCGCCGGTCGACCTCCCGCGCGTCCCGGCGGGCCTGCTCGACGAAGGTCCGGGTGACCGCGTTGACCAGCGGGTTCACCGCGGCGATCCGGTCGAGGTGGTGTTCCACGACCTCCTCGGCGTCGATCTCGCCCGCGGTGACCGCGGCGGCCAACTCGACGGCGGTGCACTTCCACGGTTCCGATTCCACGGCCCTTGCCTCCCGAGGTTCCGATACAAGTGCATCGGATCGTATCCGGGATTCCGATGCGCTCGCATCGGAATAGGATCGGGCCTCGACCTCGACCCAGGACGGCGGTGCGGAACGTGCCCAGACAGGTGGACCACGACCAGCGGCGGCACCGGGTGGTCGAGGCGGTCTACGCCCTGGCCGACGAACACGGACTGGAGGGCGTGACCCTGCGCGACGTCGCGCGGCGCGCCGGGCTCTCCATGGGGGCGGTCCAGCGTTCCTTCCGCACCAAGGACGAGATGCTCGTCCTCGCCCTGACGCGGGTCAGCGAGGAGTTCACGGCCCGGGTGCGGGCGCTCGCCGCCGAGCCCTCCCCCGCCGCGCTGGCCCGGGTGGCCGTCGACCTCGCCCTGCTGAACGCCGAGCGACGCCCGGACGCCCAGGTCTGGTTGGCGTTCGTGGCCCGGGCCGCCGTCACCCCCGCGATGGCCCGGATCCTGCGGGACGGCTACCCGCAGGTGCACCGACTGCTCGCCGAACTGATCCGCGGGGCGGCCGGCCCCGGGGTGGACGCCGAGCACGAGGCCCGCACCCTGCTCGCCCTCGCCGACGGCCTCACCGTCCAGACCCTGCTGGGCCAGCTCGACCGGGACCGGGCCCGGGAGGTGCTCGACGCGTACGTGCGGCGGCTGGGTCCGCGCGGTTAGCCGCGGGGCCGACGCGCCCGCCCCAGCGCCCCGAGGAAGCCGAGCCAGCCCAGCAGTGCCAGCAGCAGGGCCAGCAGGAAGGCGACCGGCGCGGTCCAGGCGACGGCGGCGACCGCCACCCGCCACCCCACGGGACCGACCCGGCCGAGGTCCGCGACGCCGAGGGGGCCGCCGGAGAGCAGGGCCAGCACCCCGACCGCGGCCCCGCACCACAGGGCGCCCTCCAGGGTGCGCACCGCGCACCGCCATCCGCCGTCGCCCGCGCGGGTGGCGGACCAGGCGATCGCGGCGCCCGCGGCCAACGGCACCACCAACACCGTCCAGCGCAGCCAACCCGCGCCGTCGATCGGGCCGGGCACCGCCGCGAAGAGCGGGAAGGGCGGGAGCGAGGGATCCGCGGAGCCCGCGGTGAACGGGCCGATCGGCGGCCAGGACGAACCGAGGTGGAAGCCGGGCCCCAGGGCGTACCCGGCGCCCCACACCGCGGCGTTCGGCACCAGCACCAGGGCCAGCAGCAACACCGTGAACTGGCCGGACCAGCCCTCGGTGAGGCCGGGGAACGCGGCGCGGACCTCGTCCCCGTGCCACAGCAGCGACACCCCGACGAGCAGGGCACCGCCGCCCACCAGGGCCAGGGCGCCGACGGCGCCGTCCACGGCGGCGGAGCGGGTGCGCCGGCGGAGCGCGGTGCCGTGCGCGTCGCCGCGCAGCAGCGGGAGGCGGGCCGCCCAGGCGGGGCGCCGTGGCGGCCAGCTGCGGCGGGGGCGCCCGTACGCGGTGCGGATGCCGGCCGCCGCGGCGAGTCCGACCAGGGCGGGGACCCAGCCGCAGGTGCTGGCCCAGGCGGGGCGCAGGGCGCCGCCCGCGGTGTAGCCGGCGGCGGCCAGGGCGACGGCGAGGTAGCCGGCGACCACCCCCGACCAGACCAAGGGCACCGCGCCGGGCCGGGCGGCGTCCCGGGCGGCCCGGTGGACCAGCCAGACGGGGAGGGCGACCAGGAGCAGCGGGGTGACGCCGATCGGGGTGGCGAGGCCGGTGAGGGTGTCGGTGCGCAGCAGGTCGGCGCCGTGGGCGAGCAGCCACAGGGCGGCGGCGGTGCGCAGGGCGCCGCCGGGGCCGCTGTCCGGGTAGGGCGAACTGATCCACAGGGCCAGGACGAGCAGGGTGCAGAGGCTGAGGCCGAGGACGGCGGCCATCGCCCCGGAGACCAGGCAGGCGCCGAGGGCGGGGAGGCGGTCCCGCACCGGGGCGAAGGGGGGTGAGGGGGCCGGTGCTTCGGGGGCGGGCGGGGCGGGGGCGGGGGGCATCCGGGTCACGCCGTCATGCTCCCAACGACACGCGCCTTCTCCGCGTAACGAGCGATTACCGGATGTGTCGCTCAAAATACTTTTATGTTCTTTTCCGCTCGACGGCAGGGCCCGAGAACGGTGTCCGCGGGGCCGCCCCGCCCGGGTGCGGGGGGTCCGCGGTGAGCCGGCGCACCGCCGCCCCGCTGCCGTCCCCGGGGGAACGCCGACGGCTGCGCGAGGCGGGCGGGCTCACCCCGGAGCAGGTGGCCGACCGGGTGGGGGTCACCCGGGAGACCGTGCGGTCCTGGGAGGCCGGGCGCACCGCTCCGCGCGGCCGCAAGCGCGAGGCGTACGCGGCTCTGCTCGCCGGGCTCCACGCCCGCGCCGAACACGCGGCACGCACCGAACACGCGGCACGCACCGACCCCGCCGGCGGCCCGGACCCCGCCGCACCCCTCGACCCCGTCGCCCGACCGGCGGATCCGGCGGCCCCCGTGGCCTCCGCCGCCGCTCCGGGCCCCGCCCCCGCTTCGCCCCCGACAGCCGGTCCCCCGTCTCCGGTGCCGCCGGGGTCCTCCGAGGTTCCCGCGGGGGCGGCCCGGGTCCCGCCGCGGGACCGGCAGCGGCCTCCGGCCCATCCGCCGGACCGGCGCGACCGGCACTCCCGCAAGCCCCCTCAGCACTCCACCACTCCCCCGCGGACGGTCCCGGTCCGCCACGGTCACGCAGCGCCCGGAGGGCCGTCATCCGTGAACGCCATCGCCCACCCCCTGAGCGTCCCCTTCGGTCGTCGGCACGCCGTGGACGGTTCGGTGCTCCTCGCCGACCGGACCACCGGACTCACCCCCGCCCAGGCGTTCGACCGGTTGTACGGGCACAGCGCCCCGGCGCTGGTGCGCCAGACCTATCTGCTCACCGGACGGCGGGCGCTGGCCCAGGAGTCGGTGGAGCGGGCGTTCCACCAGGCGTGGCAGCGGTGGCCGGAGGTGGCCGTGGACCGGGACCCGGCGGGCTGGGTGCGGGCCGCCGCGTACGAGTACGCCGTGTCGCCGTGGCACCGGTTCCGGCGCGCGCACCGCCAACCGGAGCCGCCCCCCGCGCATCCGGAGGACCACGCGCTGCTGGACGCGCTGCTCGCGCTGCCGCCGTCCTACCGGCGCACGCTGCTGCTGTACGACGGGGTCGGGCTGGACCTGCCGGAGACCGCGGCGGAGACCGAGGCCAGCACCCCGGCCGCGGCGGGCCGGCTGACCCGAGCGCGGCGCAGCGTCGCCGAGCGGCTGCCCGCCTTCGCCGAGCCCGAGGCGCTGCGGCGGGGCCTGGAGCGGCTGGCCCGCGGCGAGAAGCTCCAGCCGCCGCGCACGGACACCATCCGGGCCGAGTGCGAGCGGCGCGCCCGGTTCTGGACCCGGACCGCGATCGCGTTCACGGTGCTGATCCTCGGCGCCACCGCCCTGACCCTGCGCACCGCGCCCACCGCCTACGAACCGCCCGAGGCGCCGCCGGAGACCGTCCGGGGGGTGCCGCCGCGGATGGGCCCGGGGCCGCTCACCGAGGACCGGCGGGCGCTCCGCGACCGGCTGCGCGAGGCCCCGGGGCACGGCCCCCACCGGGTGCATCCGCAGCTCCGCTGAGCCCGCGCGGGGAAGACGCCGGTGGCCCGCACCCCGAGGGGGTGCGGGCCACCGGCGATACCGGAGCGCGGACTACTTGAGCAGCTCGCGGGCGAGGACCGCGGTCTCGGTCGGGGTCTTGCCGACCTTGACGCCCGCGGCCTCCAGGGCCTCCTTCTTGGCCTGGGCCGTGCCGGAGGAGCCGGAGACGATGGCGCCGGCGTGGCCCATGGTCTTGCCCTCGGGCGCGGTGAAGCCCGCCACGTAGCCGACGACCGGCTTGGTGACGTTGGCCTTGATGAAGTCGGCCGCCCGCTCCTCGGCGTCACCGCCGATCTCGCCGATCATGACGATCAGCTCGGTCTCGGGGTCCTCCTGGAACGCGGCGAGCGCGTCGATGTGCGTGGTGCCGATGATCGGGTCGCCACCGATGCCGACGGCGGTGGTGAAACCGATGTCGCGCAGCTCGTACATCATCTGGTACGTCAGCGTGCCGGACTTCGACACCAGGCCGATGCGGCCCGGCTTGGTGATGTCACCGGGGATGATGCCGACGTTCGACTGACCCGGGGTGATGATGCCGGGGCAGTTGGGGCCGATGATCCGGGTCTTGTTGCCCTTCTCGACCGCGTACGCCCAGAAGGCCGCCGAGTCGTGCACGGCGATGCCCTCGGTGATCACCACGGCGAGCGGGATCTCGGCGTCGATCGCCTCGACGACCGCGTCCTTGGTGAACTTCTCCGGCACGAAGATGACGGTGACGTCGGCGCCGGTCTTGTCGATCGCGTCCTTGACCGAGCCGAAGACGGGGATTTCGGTGCCGTCGAAGTCGACCGTGGTGCCCGCCTTGCGCGGGTTCACGCCGCCGACGACGTTGGTGCCGTCACCGAGCATGAGGCGGGTGTGCTTCATGCCGGTCGCCCCGGTCATGCCCTGGACGATGACCTTGCTGTCCTTGGTGAGGAAGATAGCCATGGCTGTGGAAACCTCGTCCCTTACTTCGCAGCCGCGAGCTCGGCGGCCTTGTCGGCCGCTCCGTCCATGGTGTCCACGCGCTGCACCAGCGGGTGGTTGGCGTCGGACAGGATCTTGCGACCCAGCTCCGCGTTGTTGCCGTCGAGACGGACGACGAGGGGCTTGGTGACCTCTTCGCCCTTGTCCTTGAGCAGCTGGAGGGCCTGGACGATGCCGTTGGCGACCTCGTCGCAGGCGGTGATGCCGCCGAAGACGTTGACGAACACGGACGTGACGTCCGCGTCGCCCAGGATGATCTCCAGGCCGTCGGCCATGACCTGCGCCGAGGCGCCGCCGCCGATGTCGAGGAAGTTGGCGGGCTTGACGCCGCCGTGGTTCTCGCCGGCGTAGGCGACGACGTCCAGGGTGCTCATCACGAGACCCGCGCCGTTGCCGATGATGCCGACCTCGCCGTCGAGCTTGACGTAGTTGAGGTTCTTGGCCTTGGCGGCGGCCTCCAGCGGGTTGGCCGCGGCCTTGTCCTCCAGGGCGGCGTGCTCCGGCTGGCGGAACTCGGCGTTGGCGTCCAGGGACACCTTGCCGTCGAGGGCGATGACCCGGCCGTCGGCGACCTTGGCCAGCGGGTTGACCTCGACCAGGAGCGCGTCCTCGGCCTTGAAGGTGTCCCACAGGGTGACCAGGATCTCGGCGACCTGCTCGGCGACCTCGGCCGGGAACTTCGCCTGGGCGACGATCTCGCGGGCCTTCTCGATGGTCACGCCCTGGTTGGCGTCCACGGGCACCTTGGCGAGGGCCTCGGGGGTCTTGGCGGCGACCTCCTCGATGTCCATGCCGCCCTGGACCGACGCCATGGCGAGGAAGGTCCGGTTGGTGCGGTCCAGGAGGTAGGAGACGTAGTACTCCTCGGCGATCTCCGGGGCCGTCTCGGCGATCATCACCTTGTGGACCGTGTGGCCCTTGATGTCCATGCCGAGGATGTCCGTCGCGCGGGCGACGGCCTCGTCGGGCGTCGCGGCCAGCTTGACGCCGCCCGCCTTGCCACGACCGCCGACCTTCACCTGCGCCTTGACGACCGACTTGCCGCCCAGTCGCTCGGTCGCCTCGCGCGCCGCCTCAGGCGTGTCGATGACTTCACCGGCCAGCACCGGTACACCGTGCTTGGCGAAGAGGTCCCTCGCCTGGTACTCGAACAGGTCCACGCGCGTCCGTCCCTATCGTGATCTCGCGGTTCGTTGTCTGCGTGGGCGTGCCGCGATGGGCAACGTGACTCCGCGGTCACTTGGGATGCGCACACGGTCGGCCGGGCACGCGGCATGTCCGTCTCGCAGGTTATCCCCGTCCGGTGGGGGACTTCTCGCCGTGGGTGGTCCGGAGCCGGTGATAACAGTCACAGGGGCGCACGAGGCGGGTGGGAGGGCCGTGGGGCGGGGGGCGCGCCCCTGGTGTCCGGGCCCCCGCGACGGCCCCCCGGGGCCGGGCGGGAGGGGTGCGGGCGCCGGCGGCCGCCCCGCCCCTACCGGGTGCCGGCGCCCTCCCCGGCGGTGGGCGGGACGACCGGACGGCCCTCCAGCGCGGCGGCCATGACCTCGGGGAACGCGTCGGGCGTGCAGGCGAAGGCGGGGACGCCGAGCGCGGCGAGCTCGGCCGCCTGCCGGTGGTCGTAGGCCGGAGCGCCCTCGTCGCAGAGGGCGAGCAGCACCAGGCACCGCACCCCGGACGCCCGGAGCGCCGCGACCCGTTTCGTCAGCTCGCCCCGCACCCCGCCCTCGTACAGGTCGGATATCAAGACGAGGACCGTTTCGGCCGGCCGGGTGATCCGCTGCTGGCAGTGGGCGAGGGCCCGGGCGATGTCCGTGCCGCCGCCGAGCCGGGTGCCGAAGAGCACGTCCACCGGATCGTCCAGCGCCTCGGTGAGGTCCACCACCGCGGTGTCGAAGACGACCAGTCGGGTGGTGAGCGTCCGGATCGACGCCAGCACCGCGCCGAAGACCGCCGCGTACACCACGGACGCCGCCATCGAACCGGACTGGTCGACGCAGAGGAACACGTCCTTGCCGACCGCCCGGTCCGCCCGCCCCCGGCCGACCAGCCGTTCCGGGACGAGCGTGCGGTGCTCCGGCAGGTAGTGGACCAGGTTGGCGGCGATCGTCCGGTTCCAGTCGATGTCCCGGTGACGGGGGCGCCGCACCCGGGCGCCCCGGTCCAGGGCGCCGCGGACGGCGGTGCGGGTACGGGACGCGAGCCGGCGCTCCAGCTCCGCCACCACGGTGCGGACCACCGTGCGCGCCGTCTCCCGGGTCCGCTCCGGCAGGGCCTGCCGCAGTGACAGCAGGACGCCCACCAGGTGGACGTCCGGAGTGACCTCCGCCAGGAGCTCCGGCTCCAGCAGCAGCGCGGCGAGCCCGAGCCGGTCGATCGCGTCCCGCTGCATCACCTGGACCACCGAGGACGGGAAGTGGGTGCGGACGTCGCCGAGCCAGCGGGTGACGGAGGGGGCGGAGGCACCGAGGCCGCCGGTGCGGTCGGCGCCCGGGGACGCGGGGTCGGGCCGCTCGTAGAGGGCGGCGAGGGTGCGGTCCAGTGCGGCGTCACGGGCGGAGAGGGGCGGCGCCGGATCCGGGGCGGCCGGCGCACCGAGCACCAGCCGCCAGCGTCGGGCCCGCTCCGCGGCCGGGTCCGGCAGGGGCGCGGGCGGAACGTCCGGTGCGGTCATGCGGGGGTCTCCTCGCCGGGTGCCGGGGGGTCGGGGGTGGGCGGGCCGGGCCCGAGGAGCAGCGTCAGGACCGTGTCGACCGCGGCGGCCCGCACCGGGTCGGGTTCCGCGCCGAAGCCGGTCGCGGCCGGGCCGGCACCGCCGGGCCCGGCCCGCCCGCGGACCAGTTCGCCCAGGGTGCGGCGGACGGCCGGCTCGTAGGCGGCGAAGGTCCGCCGCAGCAGCGGCAGCACCTCCGTGAACGCCTGCGCGGGAACCGCGCACAGCCAGCGGTCGACCAGTTCCCGCACCCGCGGGTCGTGGACCAGGAGCAGGCCGCCGCCGGGCCCCCCGCCGACGAATCCGTCCAACCAGGCGGCGGCCTCCCGCGGCGGGGTACCGGGCGACAGGGCCAGGCCCAGCAGTCGGGCCGCCGCCTCCTCGGCGAGTTCGCCCTCGTCCAGCAGGACGCGGGCGGCCCGCCCCCGGAGGGTGCCGTGCACCCGCTCCCGGATGGCGAGCAGGTGCAGCACTCCGTACCAGCGGGCGAGCGGACCGGCCCGGGGGGCCGCACCCCGTCCGCCGGCCCGGCCGGCCGGGGCGGGCGGGGCGCCCGGGCCCGGCCGGGGGTCGGGTGCGCCCGGTGCTGCCGGGGGCGGCGCGGGGGCCCGGGCGAGCAGGCCCACCGCGCCGTGCACCGCGTCCAGGTGCACCCGCATCGCGGCGGCGGCCTCCTCGTCCAGCGCCGTGCACGCCGGGGGCAGGCCCACGCACACCCGTTCGGCGAGGCCCTCGGCGACGGTGCGCAGCGCGCCCGTGTCGGTGCCCCGGACGTCGCCGTACCGCACCGCCCGGACCAGGGCGGGCAGTGCGGCGGCCAGCCGGCCGACGTCCGGGTCGAGGGCGGCCCGGTCGGCGAGCACTCGCATCACCGCCGTCAGCGCCTCCCCGAGGTCGGCCAGCAGACAGCGCTCGGCCAGCGCGGTGACCTCGGCGAGCCCCTCGGCGGACACCGCCCGCGCCCGGGCGCGGGCGGCAGCGGCCTCCCGCACCGTGCTCCCCCACACGCCCGCCTCGGCGACCCGCACCGCGAGTTCCGGTCGCCATCGCAGTCGCCACGCCTCCCGGAAGGTGCCGGTGCCGGGGCGGGCGTCCACCAGCTCGCCCCAGGCCACGTCGAGCAGGCGCAGCCGGTGCAGCAGTCGGCTGCGTTCGGCGTCGAGGGGCTTGCGCAGGTCGAGTTCCCGCTCCCGTTCCGCCGCTTCGGGAGCGAGCCGCAGGGTGCGCTGGAGCCGGTTCAGGTCCCGCTGGAGCGGTGCGGCGGGCGCCGCCTCGGGCACCCGCCCCAGGGCGTCCCCGACGACGAGCCGGTCGTGCACCAGGGCCAGCGGCACGTCCGATCCCCCGCACATCACGGCCCGCACCGCGTCCAGGGTCTCGGGCAGCCCGGGCAGCGGCCGGCCGCGGAGCGCGGCCAGCGCCCCGGCCAGCCGCACGGCCTCGATCACCTCGGCGGAGGAGACGGCCCGCCCCTCGGCCCGCAGCAGCCCGGCGACCTCGGTCAGCCAGCGCTCCACGGGGCGGTCGGGGCTACGGAACAGGTGCCCGTACCAGCCGGGCGAGCCGATGCCCGCGCCGTACCCGTCGTCCCGGGTCAGCCTGCGGTGGGTCCACGGCACCCAGGTCAGCTCCGCCCGCACCCGCGGCAGCCCGCGCAGCCGCTCCCGGTCGGCGGCGACCGGGACCGGCCGGCGCAGCGCCGGCACGTGCCAGGCGCCGCACACCACGGCGACCCCGTCACCGAACTCCCGGCGGGCCGACCGCAGTCGCAGCCGCATGTGGGCCTCGCGGGCCACCTCCCAGCCGGGGTCGCCCCCGGCCCCGGCAGACGCCGGTTCCGCCTCCCGCAGGGCGGTCATCGCGTCCGCCAGCGCCGCGAACGGGGCCAGCGGATCGCCGGGGGCGGCCGTGGCCGAGGGGTGTTCGACCGCGTCCTCCCACCACTGCTCGGGGTCGGAGTGGCCGGCCGCCGCGGCGAGTTCGGCCACCGGGTCGCGGTGCCCCGCGGGTCGGGACGGGGCGGACGGCCGGGCCAACGAGTGGGCGGCCGGGATGTCGACGAACCGCACCGGCACGCCGCGCCGCAGGGCCCAGCGCAGGGCGACCCACTCCGGGGAGAACTCCGCGAACGGCCAGCAGGCCGTGGCCTCCGGGTCGTCCGGCACCCGGGCCAGCAGCGCCACCGGGGGCCGCATCCCCGGGTCGGCGGCGAGCGGCAGCAGGGCGTCGGCCTCCGGGGGCCCCTCGATCAGCACGGCCGGCGGCTCCGCCGCCGTCAGGGCGGCGGCCACGCCGCGCGCCGAGCCGGGGCCGTGGTGGCGGACGCCGAGCAGCAGCGGGCCGACCGCGGGGGTGCGCGTCCCGGTCATGCGCCCACCTCCCGGCAGGCGCGGTAGAGGTCCGTCCAGCCCTCGCGTTCGCGGACCACCGTCTCCAGGTACTCCTCCCAGACCACCCGGTCGGTGGCCGGGTCGCGGACGACGGCCCCTCGCAGTCCCGCGGCGAGGTCGGCGGGGCGCAGCGCGCCGTCGCCGAAGTGGGCGGCGAGCGCCAGTCCCTGGGTGACCACGGAGATCGCCTCGGCGGTGGAGAGCGTGCCGCTGGGGGACTTCACCCTGGTCCGGCCGTCGACGGTGACCCCCTCGCGCAGTTCGCGGAAGACCGTGACCACCCGTCGGATCTCCCGGGCGCCGTCCGTCGCGGGCGGCAGGTCGAGCGCCCCGCCGAGCTGTCCGACCCGGCGGGCGACGATCTCGACCTCGTCGTCGGCGCTCGCCGGCAGCGGCAGCACCACCGTGTTGAACCGGCGGCGCAGCGCGCCGGACAGTTCGTTGACGCCGCGGTCGCGGTCGTTGGCGGTGGCGATGAGGTTGAAGCCGCGGACGGCCTGGACCTCCTCGCCGAGTTCGGGGATCGGCAGGGTCTTCTCGGAGAGGACCGTGATGAGGGAGTCCTGCACGTCGGCGGGGATGCGGGTGAGTTCCTCCACCCGGGCCAGCCGCCCCTCGGCCATGGCCCGCAGCACGGGGCCGGGGACGAGCGCCTCGCGGCCGGGCCCGTGCGCCAGCAGCCGGGCGTAGTTCCAGCCGTAGCGCAGTGCTTCCTCCGGGGTGCCCGCGGTGCCCTGGACCAGCAGGGTCGAGTCCCCGCTGACGGCCGCCGCGAGGTGTTCGGAGAGCCAGGTCTTCGCGGTGCCGGGCACTCCGAGCAGCAGCAGGGCGCGGTCGGTGGCGAGGGTGGTGACGGCGACCTCGACGACGCGCCGCGGGCCGACGTACTTGGGGGTGATGACGGTGCCGTCCGGGAGGCTGCCGCCGAGGACGTAGGTGGCGACGGCCCGCGGCGAGAGCCGCCAGCGCTCCGGGCGGGGACGGTCGTCGTGGACGGCGAGCGCGGCGAGTTCGGCGGCGAAGGCGTCCTCGGCGTGCGGCCGGAGCACCTCGGTCCCGACGCCTGCGGACGGTGCGGACGGTGCTCCCGGCGGCGGTGCGGCCGAAGCCGTCGGCGACACGGACGGTGAGGAAGTGGATGGTGTGGGCACGGGCACGGACATGTGGCGGTCCCCCTCCAGATCGAAGCTTTCTGATCCGCTGTCCACCGTGCACCACGCCACTGACAATGCCCTCCACTCTCGGCGAACGTGCAGGTCAGGGCGGATTGTCAGTGGCGCCCCCTACGGTCGGTGACATGACGGGAGAGGAGGCGCGGGGCATGCCGGGGACACGGGGGACGGGAAACGGGCCGCACGCAGCCGTAGGTGACCGTGCGTCACACACAGGTCCGGCCGGTGCCGTCCGCGGGGGCACCGCCCCGGTGGACCCGGAGGCGGCCCGCCGGCGGGCGGAGCGGCGGGCCGCGCGGGTCACGGCCGGGGCCGGGGAGTTGCGGGAGCGGCTCGCCGACGTGCTGCGCGGGGGGCTGGCCGCGGCCGAACGGGAGGGGGCCGCGGCGTGGGAGGAGACCGCGGCGCGGATGGTGGACGCGCAGGCGCCCGGACTCGCGGCGCGGGTGCGGGGGTTGGGCGCACTGCCGGGGGCCGGGCCGGGGGGACCGGCCCGGTTGGTGGAGGAGTGCGCGCTGCTGCACCTGCTGGTCGGGGGGTGGCTGCGCCGGGACTCCCTGCCGGCCCCGCTGGCCGCCACGGTGCGCACCCGGGTGGGGCTGCCGCCCGTGCCGCGGGGGGAGCCGGTGCCGGACCGGTGGCTGGTGCTGGCGCAGCACGACCACCAGGACCCGTACGACCGGGGCGGGGGCGCCCGGTTGACGGTCCGCCGGATCTGGGTGCACGGGGCGGTGTCCGGCCGGACGGGGCTGGTGCTGTCGTACGGGGCACCGGGGCGGGCGCCCGAACTGTCGCTGCCGGTCGGGGGCGTGGTGGCGGCGACGGCACTCCCCCACCCGGGGGCGGCGTGGTCGCGGCTGGACCTGGGGGAGGTGCGCGGGGTGACGCCGCCGCCCCCGGGCGGGCGGGCGCCCGGGGCTCGGGTCCCGGCGGGCGGGTCGGTGGCGGCGGCGCTCGCCGGGTACGGGGCGACGGTGGCGGCGGACCCCTGGACGGAGGGGCGGGCGGTGACGCTCGCGGGAGTGGTGCCCGTGCTCACCGGGGAGGGGCGGGGGCAGGTGGTCGAGCCGTCGACCGGTCGGGCGCTGCCGTTCGCGCCGGAGTTCCCGCGGGGCGCGGCGCCGTGGCGGCTGGTCGCCTTCGCGGGCGGCACGGGGGTGACCGTCTTCGGGGAGCTGGGGCACACGGGTCTGCGCCCGCTCGCCGTGTGGGGCGCGGACGGGGTGGTGGTGCCCCTGGGGTGACGCGGACGGGGCGAGGGCGGATCGGCGGACCGAGGGAGCGGGGGGCGCATGGGTCGGGGGGAACGCGGACGCGCGGGTGGACGGGCCGCCGGGGCGGGCGGCGACACGGCCGTCGATGGGGCGGGCACCGGGGGCGTGGGGGCCGCGCCGGACGGGGAGTGGGACGCGCTGGTGGTGACCGCGCTGGTGGGCACCGACCGGCGGGGGGTGCCCGGGGGGCCGGCCGCGTTGCTGGACGCGTTGGCCGCCCGGGTGGTGCGACGGCGGGCGGGCCTCACGCCGGCGGTCGCGGCACCGTTGCCGCCGCCCGCGCCCGTCGACCCGCGACCGCCCACCCCGCCCGCGGCGGCGCACCGGCTGTCGAGCCTGCTGGCGGAGTTGTCGCGCCCCGGTGACACCGGCCGCCGGGGGCCCGCGCCCGGGCTGCCCCAGCTGACGGAGTTGCTGCCCGAGTGGCTGGCGGTGGCGAACGCGCACGGCTACGCGCCGCGGCCCGAGGTGCTGCCCGCCCTGTTGGACGCGGCCCGGGCGCGTACCGATCTGCGGCCGGCGGTCCTCCGGTACGCGGGGGTGCGCGCCCGGTGGCTGGCCGGGCTCAACCCCGACTGGCGGTTCGTGCTGCGGGCGGGGGCGGCCGGGACGGACCCGGTGGCCGGGGAGGGGCCGGAGGCGGTGCGGCGGCGCTGGCGGGAGGGGGTGTTCGCGGAACGGGCCGCGCTGCTGGAGTCCTTGCGGCTCCGGGACCCGGACGCGGCGCGCGCCCTGCTCGTCGAGGGCTGGGCGCAGGAGCGGGCGGAGGACCGGCTGGTGTTCCTCGACGCGCTGCGCACCGGGCTGGGGCCGGCCGACGAGCCGTTCCTGGAGGCGGCCCTGACCGACCGCAGCCGCAACGTCCGGGCCACGGCCGCCGAGCTGCTGGCGGGGCTGCCGCGGTCCGCGCTGGCCGGGCGGATGGCGCGGCGGGCGGCGGCCTGCGTGGCGCCGGAGCGCGGCGAGGGGGTGACCACGATCGTGGTGGAGGCGCCGCACTCCTGCGATCCCGCACTGGAGCGCGACGGCGTGCTGGCGAGGCCGCCGGCCGGACGGGGCGAACGCTCCTGGTGGCTGGGCCAGTTGGTGGCGGCGGCCCCGCTCGACCGGTGGCCCGGCCGGCTGGGCGCGGCGGACCCGGCGGCGGTGCTGGCGCTTGCGGTGGCCGACGGCTGGCGCGAGGAACTGCACGCCGCCTGGTGCCGGGCGGCGGTCCGGCAGCGGGACGCCGACTGGGCGCGGGCGCTGCTGGGCGCGCCCACCGCTCCGGAGGCGGGCGGCCCGGGGGCCGTGTCGCTGGCCGACCGGGCGAGGCTGCTGGCCGTGCTGCCGGCGGCGGAACGGGCCGACTGGGTGGCGGGGTTCGTCGCCGGGCACGGGCTGTCGGAGGCGTTCCAGTTGCTCGGCGGTTGTGCGGTGCCCTGGTCCCGGTCGTTGGGCCGGGCGGTGGTCGACGCCTTGGACATCGCCCGGGACGCGGGCGGCTACCCGTGGAGCTTCAGCGGGGTGATGGGGCTCGCGGAGCGCTGTTTGGATCCGGCGGAGGGGGAACGGCTCGCGGCGACGACGGGGCTCACGGCGGCCACCGCCGCATCGGCGGACGCGGCGCCCGGGGCGGGCGACTACTGGGCCGAGTCCTTCCGACGCCTGGTGGCGACCTTGCGGCTGCGGGCGGTGATGCTGGCCGAGTTGGCGCCCGCCCCCGGCGCCTGAGTCGGTCGGGGGCGGGTCGACGGGCGCGGTGCCGGCCCTCCCGTGCGTCCGGGGCCGGCGGCCGCGGGTGGCGCTACGCCTGGGCGGACGGGGTGCGGAGGTTCTCCCGCACCCACTCCACGATGGCCGTGGTGGTGGCGCCCGGGGTGAAGATCTCGGCGACGCCGCGTTCCTTGAGCGGGCCGATGTCGGCTTCGGGGATGATGCCGCCGCCGAAGACCTTGATGTCCTGCGCGTCGCGTTCCGCGAGGAGTTCGAGGACCCGGGCGAAGAGGGTGTTGTGGGCGCCGGAGAGGACGGAGAGCCCGATCGCGTCGGCGTCCTCCTGGATCGCGGTGTCGACGATCTGTTCCGGGGTCTGGTGCAGTCCGGTGTAGATGACCTCCATCCCGGCGTCCCGCAGCGCCCTCGCGATGACCTTCGCGCCCCGGTCGTGGCCGTCGAGTCCCGGCTTGGCGACCACCACGCGGATCGGCCCGGCTGTCACACCCATCACTGCCTCCCAGTACGTACGAGAACGGACCGCCGGGGGGCGTCCACCCACGGTGCCCCCGGACGTCGACGGGTGCTCCGTCGCCGGTCGGGCCGGTGCCCCCGGCCCCGTGGACCCGGTTGGTGAACGAACGTTATCCCGGGCGCGGGGCCGGCCGTCAGCTCCGCGGAGCCGGCCGAGGGGGAAATCACACGCGGGAGGAGCCCGCGGCGGCGCCCCGCGCGGGGACGGGGCGCCGGGCGCCCGCGAGCCGCCGGGCGGTCACCTCCGGTGTCCGGGAAGTGCTCGACGGTGACGGGGTCGGGGCCGCCACGCCCGCACCGGACACGCACCGGTCGACCGTGACCGAGATCACATCCGACGTCGGCAACCGGAACATCTGCGTCCGCTCCGTACTCCGCACCTCCCCCCGCTCCCCCCTCCCGAGGGGCGACGGAACGAGACCCTCCCCGTCCGGACCCACCCCGGTCGCCCCTGATCCCGACCGCCCCGACGCGCTTCCCCCACCCCGCGACACGCCCCCGCACGCCCTCCGCGTTCGACCGCGGACGTGCCCCCACCGCCCCCCTACCACAAGTACGCCCGATGATCGAACGTTAATCGAACGCACGGCCAAGGCTCCGTCGAGGGGCCGTCAAAAGGCGACCGAATGCCCCTTTCACGCCGACGGGAAACCCGACGAAGATTGTCCCGCCCGCATACCGCCGGGTACAGTCGCCGCACTTGCTCCGCCCCCCTGGGCCCACCCCGCACGGCACCGCCGTCAGGTCCCAGCCCAGCTCCTGACTTCCGAGCGAAAGAGAAGTTGGTGAACGACCGTCACTCGGCGGGGATCGCTACTCCCCCGGAAGTACCGCAGGAAGCGGATGCGTTCCCCTTCGGAACGTACGACCAGGGCGTCCAGCACCATGGTTACGGGGGCTACGGAGACCAGGGGGGCCACGTCAACGGCTCGTTCGCCACCGGCTACGACCCCGACCCGCTGTACGGCGGACCCGCCGCCCCCTCGGACGGCGTGGACGCCTACGACGGCGGCACCTGGGCCGCGGCGCCGGCGACGTATCCGGACGGCGTCGACACCGGCGCCCACGCCGCGTTCGGCGGCTACGAGACCTATCCGGCGCAGCAGCAGGCGTACGACACCGGAGCCACCGACTCCTATGCCACCGGCGGCGGTTGGGAGGTCCACGGGTATCCGCTCGACGGACTCCCCGAGGAGGCGCAGCCCGGTGCGGTGCCCTCCGTCGACACCGGCCAGTGGCAGACGCAGCAGTTCGCCGGGGCGACCTACGACACCGGCTCCTTCGCCCCCCAGGAATTCGCCGTCACCGGCACCGACTCCGGCGCGTACGACGCGACCGCCTGGAACTCCGCCGGCGCCGCCGACGCCACCCTGTACGACGCGTACCCCGCCTACGACGGGCAGGGGACCTCGGAGCCCTACGGACAGCCCGGTCCCACCGGGTCGGAGGGCTATCCGGCACCCGCGCCGGCCTCCTTCGACCAGCAGGAGACCATCTGCGCGGGACTCGACACCTCCGCGCTGCTGGAGCACGACGCGACCAGCGTCCTCCCCGCCCTCACCGACACCGCCCTCACCGACACCGCGTTCGGCGACGCCGACCGCGGCGCCGAGGACGTCGACTCCCTGGACATGGGCCCCGTGGTGCTGTCGCAGCGGACCGCCCCCGGCGGCCGGTCCCGCTCGCGTCGCCGCACCCCCGCGGGGCGCACCCCGGCCAAGCGGTCCGCGTTGTTGACCGTCGCGGTGCCCTCCGCCTGCGTGATGGGGGTGGCCGGCATCGCCGCCGCCTCCGTCGGTCTGGGCAGCGACTCCGGGGACAAGGAGACCACGGTCGCCGCGCCCGAGGTCGCCCCGGTCAAGCCGTCCGTCGTCAACAGCAAGCTCGACACCCAGATCGCGGGTCTCTCCGCCGACGCCGGCGACTTCGCCGACCGGGCCAGCCGCACCCAGGAGCGCATCGACTTCAAGGTCCGGCAGGAGGCGGAGCGCAAGCGGGCCGCCGAGGAGGCCGCCCGCAAGGAACGGCTGCGCCCCAAGTTCGCCCTGCCGGTGGACCGGAACGGGCTGAGCGCGTACTACGGCCAGGCGGGCATCAACTGGATGTCCCTGCACACCGGCATCGACTTCCCGGTCGGCTACGGCACTCCGGTGAAGGCCGCCACCGACGGCACGGTCCGGACGCAGATCAACCCCGCCTACGGCAACATGGTCATCCTCACCGCCAAGGACGGCACCGAGACCTGGTACTGCCACCTCTCCCGGTACACCGTGGTGAACGGTCCGGTGAAGGCGGGCGACGTCATCGCCTACTCCGGGGACTCCGGCAACTCCACCGGCCCGCACCTGCACTTCGAGGTCCGTCCCGGCGGCGGCTCCCCGGTGGACCCGCTGGCCTGGTTCCGCAGCCACGGGCTCGACCCGACCTGATCGCAGCACCCCGAGCACACGCCGGTGGGGGCACCTCCGTGACGGAGGCGCCCCCACCGGCGTTCCTAGAGCTTCTCCACCGGCGCGTACCGCAGCAGCAGCCGCTTGGGCTTCTCGTCCCCGAAGTCGACGGTGGCTTCGGCGTTGGAACCGGCGCCCTTCACCCCGACCACCGTGCCCAGACCGAACTGGTCGTGGGTCACCCGGTCCCCGACCGCGAGCGCCACCACCGGCTTCTCCCCCGCGCGGCGGGTCGCGAAGCCGGAGGCCCCGGAGCCGGCCGAGCGGGACCTGCTGGACGACAGCGAGGCGGCGATCCCGGAGGTCGCGCCGAAGGCGGGGGCCGCCGGCGCGCCCTTGCGCTTCCAGGTCAGGTGCGTCTCGGGGATCTCCTCCAGGAACCGTGAGGGCGGGTTGTAGGAGGGCTGGCCCCAGGCGCTGCGCAGGGTGGACCGGGTGAGGTAGAGCCGCTCCCGGGCCCGGGTGATGCCCACGTACGCCAACCGGCGCTCCTCCTCCAGCTCCTTGGTCTGGCCGAGGGCCCGCAGGTGCGGGAAGACGCCGTCCTCCATGCCGGTGAGGAACACCACCGGGAACTCCAGGCCCTTGGCGGTGTGCAGGGTCATCAGGGTGATGACGCCGTTGCCGTCCTCCTCGTCGGGGATCTGGTCGGAGTCGGCGACCAGGGCGACCTGCTCCAGGAACTCCGCGAGGGTGGTCCCGCCGACCGCCGGGGCGCCCTCGGCGGGGCCCTCCTCGGCGGCCTCCGCGGCGGCGCTCCGCTCCTGCTCGAACTCCAGGGCCACTGCGGCGAGTTCCTGGAGGTTCTCGATCCGGGTCTCGTCCTGCGGGTCGGTCGAGGACTGCAACTCCGCGAGGTAGCCGGTGCGTTCGAGGACCGCCTCCAGCACGGTGGCCGGGCCGGCGCCCGACTCGACGACGGTGCGCAGCTCCTCCATCAGCACGTTGAACCGCCGCACCGCGTTGGTGGACCGGGCGGCCATGCCGTACGCCTCGTCCACCCGGCGCAGGGCCTGCGGGAAGCTGATCTTCTCGCGCTGCGCCAGGGCGTCGACCATCGCCTCGGCCCGGTCCCCGATGCCGCGCTTGGGGACGTTCAGGATGCGGCGCAGCGGCACCGAGTCCTCCGGGTTGGCCAGCACCCGCAGGTAGGCGAGGACGTCCCGGACCTCCTTGCGCTCGTAGAAGCGGACCCCGCCGACCACCTTGTACGGCAGCCCGACCCGGATGAAGACCTCTTCGAAGACCCGGGACTGGGCGTTGGTGCGGTAGAAGACGGCGACGTCGCCGGCCTTGGCCTCGCCGGCGTCGGTGAGCCGGTCGATCTCGTCGGCGACGAACTGGGCCTCGTCGTGTTCGGTGTCGGCGACGTAGCCCGTGATCGCCGCGCCGGCGCCGGCCTTGGTCCACAGGTTCTTGGGACGGCGGCTCTCGTTGCGTTCGATGACGGCGTTGGCGGCGCTCAGGATGGTCTGCGTGGAGCGGTAGTTCTGCTCCAGCAGGATCGTGGTGGCGTCCGGGTAGTCCTCCTCGAACTGGAGGATGTTGCGGATGGTGGCACCGCGGAAGGCGTAGATCGACTGGTCGGCGTCGCCGACCACGCAGAGTTCGGCGGGCGGCAGCTCGTCCGGAGCCGGCGGCTCGTCCTCGGTCCGGCCGCCGGAGGCCGTCCCCACCAGCTCCCGGACCAGCGCGTACTGGGCGTGGTTGGTGTCCTGGTACTCGTCGACCAGGACGTGCCGGAAGCGGCGGCGGTAGTGCTCGGCGACGTCCGGGAAGGCGCGCAGCAGGTGCACCGTCGTCATGATCAGGTCGTCGAAGTCGAGGGCGTTGGCCTCCCGCAGCCGCGACTGGTAGAGCGCGTACGCCTGGGCGAGGACGCGTTCGAAGCCGCCGGGCTCCGACTGCGCCTGGGCCGCGTAGTCCTCCTCGTCGATCAGCTCGTTCTTCAGGTTGGAGACCTTGGCGCTGAACGACTTGGGCGGGTACCGCTTGGGGTCGAGGTCCAGGTCCCGGCAGACCAGGGCCATCAGCCGCTTGGAGTCGGCGGCGTCGTAGATGGAGAACGACGAGGTGAAGCCGAGCTTCTTGGATTCGCGGCGCAGGATGCGCACGCAGGCGCTGTGGAAGGTCATGACCCACATCGCGGCGGCCCGCGGGCCCACCAGCTGCTCGACGCGTTCCTTCATCTCGCCGGCGGCCTTGTTGGTGAAGGTGATCGCGAGGATCTGACCGGGGTGCGCCCCGCGGGCGGCGAGGAGGTGCGCGATGCGGTGGGTGAGCACCCGGGTCTTGCCGGAGCCGGCGCCCGCGACGATCAGCAGCGGCGAGCCGGCGTGCACCACGGCGGCCCGCTGCTCCTCGTTGAGCCCCTCCAACAGGACCGCCGGGTCCACCACCGGGCGCGGCGCGCCGTCGCGGTAGTGGGCGTCGTGCGGCACCGGCCCGTCGAAGCGCCCGCCGAAGAGGTCGTCCGGGATCTCGTCCGGACCCCCGTCCTCGGGCGGCGGGGGCTCCTCGTCCGCTGCGGAGCGCGGGTGCTGGAGTCCCGCGAGGAAGCTGTCGTCGAAAAGGCTGCTCATCGCCTCCCGAGTCTAGGCCCTCTCTTTCGGGCTCTTGCCGGGCTCGCGTGCCCTGGTGCCGCGCCTCGCGGCGTTGTCGTCGGTCGCCTACGCTCCGCGTGGGCTCCCTCCTCCGCCTTGCGATCCACGGCACCAGACCCCGCTCCCTGACCCAGCCAGACCCAAAAGAAAGGGCCTAGGCCGCCCGACTGACAGACCGGGACCGGTTCGGCCTGGCCGTGCGGCCCGGCCGGGTGGGGTGGCTCACGTCCACAGCACGGCGATGAAGACGTTGGCCGTGGTGAGCCCGCCGACCAGGCCGAACAGTCCCTTGTCGATGCTCTCCTCGTCGCGCTTGACGTAGACCAGGCCGAGGATCACCACGAGCAGCGCGAGCTTCACGCCGATCTTGATGTTGTTGACGGCGTTGCCGTCCGCCTCGTTCAGGCCGACCAGGGCGACTCCGGTCACCAGCATGGTGAGGGCGCCGTGCAGCATGGCGGGGGTGTAGCGGGCGCGGCCCTCGCCCATCGCCTTCATCTGGGTGAGGAACCCGCCCAGCAGCGAGGCGATGCCGATGATGTGCAGACCGACGAGCAGATGGATGAGTACGTCCATGGGGCGGACTCTAATCACGGCGTTCCGGCAGCTCCCGGCCAGGTCGCCCTTACCCGGCCGGGCGGGGCGGGCTCAGACCAGCCGGCGGGCGGTGGCCCAGCGGGTGAGCTCGTGGCGGTTGGAGAGCTGGAGCTTGCGCAGCACCGCGGAGACGTGCGACTCGACCGTCTTGACGGAGATGAACAGCTGCTTGGCGATCTCCTTGTACGCGTAGCCGCGGGCGATCAGCCGCAGCACCTCGCGTTCCCGCTGGGTGAGTCGGTCGAGGTCCTCGTCCACCGGGGGCGCGTCGGTGGAGGCGAAGGCGTCGAGGACGAAGCCGGCGAGCCGCGGCGAGAACACCGCGTCGCCCTCCTGGACGCGGAACACCGAGTCGATCAGGTCGGTGCCGGTGATGGTCTTGGTGACGTAGCCGCGGGCGCCGCCCCGGATGACGCCGATGACGTCCTCGGCCGCGTCGGAGACCGACAGCGCCAGGAACCGCACCGGCGTCTCGGGGTCGGCCATCAGCGGGGCGCTGCGGCGCAGTACCTCGACCCCGCCGCCGCCGGGCAGGTGCACGTCGAGCAGGACCACCTCGGGGCGGGTGGCCGTGATCACGGCGACCGCCTGGTCCACGTCCGCGGCCTCCCCGACGACCTCGACGCCGGTCTCCTCGGTCCGGCCGATCTCGGCCTGCACCCCGGTGCGGAACATCCGGTGGTCGTCGACGAGGACCACCCGCACCCGGCGGCCGTCCGGCCGACCGCCCTGGCCCGCCGGCTGTCCGTGCGTTCCGCTCGCGTCGTTCATGGCGTCTTCTCCGCCCTCTCCATCGTCAGTTCGACCTCGGTGCCGCCGTCGGGCACGGCGCGCAGCCGCGCGGTGCCGCCGTGGCGCTGCATCCGGCCGATGATCGATTCTCGTACGCCCATCCGGTCGGCGGGAACCGCGTCGAGGTCGAAGCCCGGTCCCCGGTCGCGGACCGACACGAAGACGCTGTCCGCCTCGACCTCCGCGTACACCTGCACCGCGCCGCCCTGGCCACCGTACTTGGCGGCGTTGACCATCGCCTCGCGCGCGGCCTGCGTCTGCGCGGTCAGGCGGTCGTCCAGCGGGCAGTCCCCGACGACCACGACCTCGATGGGCACGCCGTGCTTGTCCTCGACCTCGGCGGCGTGCCGGCGGACCGCGTCGGCGACGTTGCCCGGGCCCTCGGCCTCCTCCTCGTCCCGACCGGTGCCGTCGGGCTTGTACAGCCAGGCGCGCAGCTCCCGTTCCTGGGCGCGGGCCAGCCGGCGGACCTCGCCGGCGTGCTCCGCGTTGCGCTGGATCAGGGTCAGGGTGTGCAGCACCGAGTCGTGGACGTGCGCGGCGACCTCGGCGCGTTCCTGGGCGCGGATGCGCATGGTGCGCTCCTCCGACAGGTCCTGGGTCATCCGCACCAGGTAGGGGCCGGCGAGCAGGGCGATGCCGACGAGGACGGCCAGCGACGCCTGGAGGATCGAACCGAGGTGGGCGGCCGAGCCCTGGAGCACGAAGATCCCGGTGACGCCGGTGCCGACCAGCAGGACGCCCGCCGCGGAACGGGCCAGGGCGAGGTTGCGGCGCCGGCGGGACGCCTCCGCCCAGCGGGCGCGACGGGCGTTGTCGGCCTGCCGCCACACCAGGGCGACGCCAGCGCCGACCAGCAGGGTGGGCCACAGGTACGCCTTGGCGGTGGTGCTGAGGTCGACGCTGCTGACGAACACCATGGCCACCAGCAGCAGGGCGAGCAGCGCGAAGATCTGGCCCTTGTCGGGCTTGCGGGCGACCAGTCGGCGCCGTCCGTCCGGGGCGGTCTCGGTGGTCAGCGGCGGGGGTCGTTCGGCGTCGATGCCGCCGACCCCGAGCGGCACGAAGAACCAGAACGCGGCGTACAGCAGCGCCGCGAGGCCGTCCGCGCTCAGCAGGCCCACGAACACCAGGCGCACCCAGACCACCGGCAGCCCCAGGTGCCCGGCCAGCCCCCGGGCCACCCCGCCCAGCCAGCGGCCGTCTCCGCTGCGGTACAGCTTGCGCAGGGGGCGGGGTTCGTCGACGGTCACCGTCGCGGCATCGGGCATGCCCCGATCGTCACACGCCCCGCGCGGGCCGGGCATCAGGGTTCGACCCCCAGAAGCCCCTGGTGCCCGGGCCCCGGAGGCGGCTCCCCGGGGGATCTCAGGGTCCGACCAGGGTCGCCCCGGTCCCCGCCCGACCGCGGGGCCCGTCACCATGGAGCCATGAGCGAGCAGCAGCACGCCGCCCCCGGCCGCGGGGCGCCGGACGGCCCGGGGACCGCCGCCGCGGACCCGCCGGGCCGGGCCCCGGACCGCTTCCGGCGGGTCCGCGAGCAGAAGATGATCGGCGGCGTCTGCACGGGGCTCGGTCGCCACGTCGACATGGACCCGGTGGTCTTCCGGATCGTGCTGGCGGTGCTGAGCGTGGCGGGCGGGCTCGGGCTCATCTTCTACGGGTTCGTCTGGCTGTTCGTCCCCTTCGAGGGCGAGGAGGAGAACGAGGCCCGCCGGATGCTGACCGGCCGGGTCGACGGTCCCGCCCTGGCGGCGGTGGTGTTCGCGCTGGTCGGCTGCGGGGCGTTCCTGTCGATGCTGCACGACACCAGCCTGTTGACCTCCGGCGCCGTGCTCGCCCTGCTGCTCGCGGGTGCCGGGTACTGGTCGCGGCACCGCGGCGCACAGGACCCCGACCCGCTGGCCGCGCACGCCGCCGCCGACGCCCCGCCGGAGACCACGGCCCCGCCCGCCCCGCACTCCGGCGGCTCCTGGTGGCGGGACCCCCTGGTCAAGGACGGCGCGCCCGGCAGCACCACCGGGTACCTGTGGGCGCCGGAGGAGGTGCTGGCCCCGCCGGCCGGCGCACCGGGCGGGGGCGCGGCGCGCACCGCGCGCGCCGGCGCCGAGCGTTCGCGGTGCGCGCCGCGCCCCGGCGGGCGGCAGCTCGGCGGGACGGTGACCTCCCTGGCGGTGTTCGCCGCCGTCTTCGGCACCGCCACGACCTGGGACTCCTCCGCGCTGTCGGTGAGCCTCCAGACCGGACTGGCCGCCGCGCTCGCCGTCTTCGGCCTGGGCATCGCGGTCAGCTCCTTCCTCGGCCGCACCGGCCCCGGCACGGTGGTGCTGGCCCTGCTCACCGCGGGACTGCTCACCGCCGCGACCGCCCTGCCGCACTCGATCTCCACCGACTGGCTGCGCACCACCTGGACCCCGGCGTCCGCCGCCGAGGTGAAGCCGGACTACCTGGTCGGCACCGGGGTCGGCACCCTGGACCTGCGCCGGGCGGTGCCGGCACCGGGCCGTACGGTGACCTCGAACGTCGAGGTCGGCGCGGGCCGGCTGCGGATCATCGTCCCGCCGCAGGCCCGGGTCGACCTGAAGGTCTCGGTGGGGCTGGGGGACGTCCAACTGCCCGGCGACCGGAAGAACGACATCGACATCGCGCCGGACCGGTTCCGCGAGGTCACCCTCGACCCGGTGGAGCCCGTGGCGGACCCGGGCACCTTCAAGCTGACCCTGGACGTGGGTCTCGGACAGGCGGAGGTGGACCGTGTCGCGCCATGAGTTCCAGCCCGGCCGGCTGATCGCCGGACTGGTCCTGCTGACGGCGGGCGTGCTCTACCTCGTGGACGCCGCCGACGACGGCGACCTCCCCTGGTGGACGCTGGCCCCGCTGGTGGTGGCCGGCCTGGGCCTGGCCGCACTGGTCGGGGTGGTCACCATGCTGGTGCGCAGCAACCACCGCACCCGCCCCGCCGCCCGGGAACGACAGGGTGCAGGGGACACGGAGAACTCACCGCCCGGCGAGTGAGTCACCCCGCGCCGCGCTCCGTATGGTCCTGTGGGGACACGAGTGACCCCGCGCACGTCTCCCGGACCAGGCGAGGGCGAAAGGCGGCGACCATGGCCCACTCCGCGCATGCTGCTCGATCGACGCGCACCAGAGGCTCGACCCACCAGGACGTCGGCCCGCCGGAGCCCCACGAGGAGGACGCCGTCCCCCGCCGTGCCGGCAACTGGCGCGAACTCGCCGGACGGTACGCGCTGTTGCCGCTGCGGCTCTTCCTCGGAGCGACGTTCCTCTACGCGGGCGTCGACAAGCTGACCGACGGGCTCTTCCTCCAGGAGGCGGGCCTGGGCTCCGTCGGCGACCTGATGAGCAACGTCCGGGACGGTTCGGCAGTGCCCCGGCTGGTGGACCTCGCCCTCCACGACCCGGTCTCCGTCGGGTACGCCATCGCCTTCGCGGAGATCGCGGTGGGCACGGCCACCCTGGTCGGACTGTTGGCCCGGACCGCGGCCCTGGGCGGCGCCCTCGTCTCGCTGACCCTGTGGCTGACCGTCAGTTGGTCCACCACCCCCTACTACTACGGCAACGACCTGGTCTACCTGCTGGCCTGGACCCCGCTGGTGCTGGCCGGCGCGCGGGTGCTCTCCCTGGACGCACGGGTGGCCGCGGGGCGGACTGGGTAGGACGGGGGGAGGGCGGGGCGCGGGCCGCGGGGGCGTTCCCGGCCCCCGGCGAGCCCGAGGCCGTTCCACTGCTGTGGTCGTGACGGACTCGGACCCGAGGGGGCAACACATGGACGGAGCACGGGCGTGGAGAACCGCACCGGCGTGGGTGACGTTGGCGGCGGCGCTGACCGGCTGTTCCTCGACCCCGGATGACCGGGCCTGCACCGAGATCGGCGCGGAGTCCGGGGTCACCCTCGCCTGGCGGCCCGCCGACTTCGGCGACCGGGACGCGGCGACCGTCAGGCTGTGCGTCTGGGAGCGCTGCGAGGAGAAACCCTCCGGCAACCCCAAGGAACCGGAAGCCCTGCTGACGATTCCGGTGTCGGAGAAGATCGGCGGTGACCACGTCGCGGTGCGCCTGACGGTCACCTCCCGGGACGACGAGGACGAGGGCGAGGTCATCGTCAAGGACCGGGCGATCCCCCGCCTCGCCAAGTACCAGCCCAACGGCCCCGATTGCGAGCCCACCGCCTGGCAGGCGACCTTCCGCGCCGACCCGGAGGAGGGGTTGGTGGCCGAGAAGGTCGCCGCGCGGAAGTGACGACGGGCCGCCCGTGCGCGGTCCGGACCCGCGGCGCGGATCGGGCCGGCCACCGGGGCCCGGTCGCGCCCCACCCCGACGTTCACGGGAACCCGAGGGACGGGTCAGCGGGCGCGCCCCCACTCCCGTTCCACGACCAGCCGGAAGCTCCTCGGCGGGCGACCGGTGAGGCGTCGGACGGTGTCCGTGGTGCGGTCCTCCGCACCGCCCTCGATGGCCCGGTCCATCCCGGCCAGCAGGGCGGCGAACTCCACCGGCACCCACGCGGCCAGCCGGTCGCGCAGTTCGTCGTGGGACAGACGGCGGTGGACCACCGGACGGCCGGTGACCTCGGTGACGACGGCGGCGACCTCGTCGTGGTCGAGCGTCTCCGGTCCGGTCAGGACCAGGTCGCCGTCGGGCACCCGGTCGTCGGTGAGCGCGTGCACGGCCACGGCGGCGATGTCGTCGGCGTCGACGAAGCCGATCCGGCCCCCACCGGTCGCGGTCAGGATGACGCCGTCCTCGCGGATGCTCCGCGCGTGGGGGTGCCTGCCGGTGAAGTTCTGCATGAACCAGGAGGGCCGCAGCACCGCCCACTCGTCGAACAGGCCGGGCAGGGCCCGGTGCACGACCCCCACGGCCGGACCGCCCTCGGGCACGGCCGAGGAGCTGAGGAGCACCGCGCGGCGCACACCGGCGGCCCGCGCCCGGCGGAGGAAGGGCAGCACCACCGGAGCCGGGTCCGGCTCGCCCACCGGCGGGACCACGTAGACGCGGTCGGCACCGGCGAGGGCGCCGTCGAAGGTGGCGGGCTCGAACCAGTCGAAGCGCACCGGCTCCGCGCCGGGCAGCGGGGTGCCGCGGCGGCTGGCGGCCCTGACCCGGTGCCCGGCGGCGACCAGGCGCGCAGTGGTGCGGCTGCCGGTGGTGCCGGTGGCGCCGATGACCAGCGTGGTGCCGGCGGCGGTCATCGGGCGCCGCCGGCGGCGCGGTTCCCGCCCGGGTCGGGGACGGCGGGCGGGTCGGGCACGCCCTCGTCCGGCAGCAGGCGCGGGCCGTGCCGGTACGGGTCCGTCGGCGAGGTGACGTCGGGCACGCGGATACCCCTCCCATAGAATCCGGACCAGCGGTCCGTATCGATGAAGATACGGACCGCTGGTCCGGATCGCAATGGAGGACGCCGCATGTCCGAGCGAAGGCCGCGCAAGGACGCGGTCCGCAACCGGGCGGCCGCCCTCGCGGCCGCCGACCGCCTCTTCGCCCGGTGCCACCGCCCCGAGGAGGTGACCATGGCCGACGTCGCCGCCGCCGCGGGCGTCGGCAAGGGCACGGTCTTCCGCGCCTTCGGCGACCGCGGCGGGCTGCTCCGCGCGCTGTACGAAGCCCGGCTCGAACCGGTGCGGAAGGCGATCGAGGAGGGCCCGCCGCCCCTCGGGCCCGCCACCCCGCCGGCCCAGCGGGTGCCGGCCCTGCTCGACGCCGTCCTGTGCTTCAAGCTCGACAACCGCCGCCTCGCGCTGGCCCTGGAGGACACGGGCTCGGGCAGCCCGTACCGGACGGACCAGTACGAGCGCTGGCACGCCCTGCTCCGCGATGCGCTGGAACGGGTCCCCGGGCTGACCGATCACGACTTCGCCGCCCATGCGCTGCTCGCCGCCACCCGGGCCGACCTCGTCGAACACCTCGCCGGAGAGAAGGGCATGACCCGCGGGGAGATGCGCGAGCGACTGGCGGAGTTCACCGCCAGGTACCTCGGTGGCCCCGCGCCGGGACCCGTGACCGCCGACGGCTGACCGCCCCGCACCGCACCGGGCGTTCCGGGGGAATGACGCACGACGGCCTTCCCCTGACCATCGCCGATCTCCACCGAAGGATCTCGCCGACGATGAGGAATTCAAGAATCGGCTACGGAGATCCACAACCAAAGAACACATCATCCTGCCTTTTTCGAAATGGATTCGATCCAGTCGCTTAGGGGCGCGTTCCGGTCCGGAGAGTCACGATCCCCTTGCCATCCGTAGCGGCGGTGCGGGACCTTGGTCGGGCAATCCCGAGGCAATGGAGCGGTGCACGCGTTCGGGAAGACTCGCCGCCTTGGCGAGCCAAAATACATCCGACCGCAAGGCTCCCTCCCGTCGAACGCTGGATAGAGGAGAGTTGTGATCGCAAAGACGAAGAGGATCACCCGGTCCCTGGCCGTGACGATAGCGGCCACCGCGGCCGTCACGATCGCGATGCCCGCGGGCAACGCGTACGCCATCAACGAAGTTCCCTGCGGAAATCGGACGGATTTCCTGAAGGTCTGGTCGCACCATGCGTGGGGGCCTACCAGCGTGGACTGCTACGCCAACAGGGGCAAGATATCGTTCGGCAACTGGTGGGTCGATCGCATTTCGACGGGCAACAACGACATCATCTACCACGACGCGAACGGCTCCAAGGTGCGCATCAACCGGTGGACCGACATCAGCTTCCCGAACCGTCCTCCGCAGGTTTCACACTTCGAAATCATCTAGCGGTCACCGCATGCGTCTTCGGTGAATCCGTGATCGTGGACGAGCCACAGTCGATTCCGGTGAATGCCGGGAAAGGTTCGGCCCCGCGTTCGTGGCGGTGGTGAAGCGGGCGAGAGCCGCGCTGTCGGCGAGGACGTGCGGCGGGTCCCCCTGACGGGTCCGCCGGCACCGGTGCGGCGTTCCGGGTCGCCGGGGCGCTACCGGTCCGGCCCCGGCCCGCCCGTCGAGGGTCCCGCCGAGACCTTGCTCGCCTTCGGGGCGGGGACGGACCGGCGGCCCCGGCGCCCTCAGTCCGCCGCCACCTGGATCACGGCCCGGTTGGTCTCTATCCCGGCCGCGGTGACCACCTGGACCTCCACCGTGCCGGGTTCGACCTCGGCCGGGACGGGGACGGTGAGGATGCCGTCGGACGGGTTGGTGAAGCCGCCGGCGACGGGGACGAGGGGCACGTGGACGTGGACCGCGCCGATGCGGACTACCAGCCGCGTCAGCGCCTCGGCCTCGTGGCCGCCGGGCGGGACGAAACCGGCGCCGCGGACCTCGATGTCGTCGCCGGCGCGGATGGGGCCGTCCAGGTCGCCGGCCTCGCGGGCGCGGACCACCGAGTGGATGACCGGACGGCCGCCCTCCGCGTACTTGCCGGCCAGGTACGTCACCGCGGAGACGAGGACCAGGACGGCCAGGCCCCACGGCAGGTCGGGGAAGCGCTCCGGGCGGCGGGCCAGGCGCACCGCGGTGAACACCAGGGCGACCCCGGTCACCAGCACGTACTGCACGTCGGTGAAGCTGCCGCGGCCGGAGTCGTCGGTGAGCAGGTCGGCGGCGCGGGGGCGCAGCGCGCGCACCTTCTGGAGCCGCTGGCCCAACACCCGTACCGCGACCACCCGGCGGACCAGCACGGCCACCGCGCACAGCACGGCGACCACGGTGAGCGTGCCGGCGCCCCGGGACAGCGCCAGGCCGTCGATCAGGGCGTCCCGCTCGGCGTGCCCGGAGGCGCCGGCGAGTTGCCCGGCCAGCACCAGCACCGCGTACCCGACGAACAGCACCCAGAGCGCGGCGACCGCACGGGAGGTGGAGAGCCGGTTGTCCTCGCCGATCAGCGGGGCGAGCACCCCGCCGTTGGCACGGTGCACCCGGGCGGCGGCGGTGAGCAGCACGGCGACGATCACGGTGGCGACCAGCCCGGCGGTGCGGGTGGTCGTCCACCCGGTGCCGAAGGCGGTGAAGGTCTGCACCGCGAGCACCGCCCCGGTGACCCCCCACACCACGGCGAGGGTGGCGGGCCACAGCGACGCCCGCCACGAGGTGCCCGCGGCCCGGCCCCGGGCGGCCACCACCCCGGCGGACTGGGTGAGTTCGTCGGACACCCACTGTCGGGTGGCCGCGGCGGAACGGGCGACGGCCGCGGGCACGCCCCGCCCGGCGGCCAGTTCCTCCCGCCGGGTGAGGAAGGCGCGCACCGCGCGCCGGTGCCCGGCCCGCGCGCCGTGCGGGCAGTCCCCGCACGCGCAGCCGCCCTCGTGGATGTCGTCCCGTCCCGCCGCCGGTAGCGCCACCGCGTCCACTCCGTGCCCCTGAGTCCCCGCACTCACGTTGCCGCATGCGGAGTTGACCGGAGGCGGACGCAAGTTCCTTGTGATTACAGGGAATTGTGCCCTATCCGGGCGGATACCGGCGGATCACGTCAGACAGCGCCCGGGATTTCGGTTCCGTGCCGGCGGTTCCCGGCGGTCCCGCCCTCGTCGCCCCCTCGGCCTCACCGCTGTGACCTGCGGTGACCGCACACCGGGGCGGGCCGTCGACGAGTGCGGGACGTTGCCGGTCCGGACCGGTCGGGATCAGGGCGCGGGGACGCCGAGGTCGGCGAGGAGCGCGCGGACCCGGCGCTCGATGTCGTCGCGGATGGGGCGGACGGCGTCGGGGCTGCGGCCGGCGGGGTCGTCGACCTGCCAGTCGAGGTAGGTCTTCCCGGGGAACACGGGGCAGGTGTCGCCGCAGCCCATGGTGATCACGACGTCACAGGCGTGGACGGCGTCCGGGGTGAGGAGCGCGGGGGTGCGGCCGAGCAGGTCGATGCCCTTCTCGGCCATGACGGCGACGACGGCCGGGTTGAGGTGTTCGGCGGGCGCGGAGCCTGCGGAACGGACCTCGACGCGGCCCGCGGCGAGGTGGGCGAGGAAGGCTGCGGCCATCTGGGAGCGTCCGGCGTTGTGGACGCAGACGAACAGCACGGACGGCTCGGGGGCGGGGCGGTCAGGCACGGGACGGTTCCTCCGGGGCGGGGGACGGGGGGAGGCCGCCGCCGGGGAACAGGCGGCGGGCCCTGAGGGCGACGTGGACGAGGGCGATGAGGACGGGCACCTCGATGAGGGGGCCGACCACCCCGGCGAGCGCCTGGCCGCTGCTGGCGCCGAAGGTGGCGATGGCGACCGCGATGGCGAGTTCGAAGTTGTTGCCGGCCGCGGTGAACGCCAGTGTGGTCGCCCGCGGGTAGTCGAGCCCGGCGGCCTTGCCGATGGCCATGGACCCGGCCCACATGAGGGCGAAGTACACCAGCAGCGGCAGGGCGATCCGGGCGACGTCGAAGGGCCGGGAGGTGATGGCCTCGCCCTGGAGGGCGAAGAGGATCACGACGGTGAACAGCAGCCCGTACAGGGCCAGGGGGCCGATCCGGGGCACGAAGCGGCTCTCGTACCAGTCGCGTCCGCGGGCCCGCTCGCCGAGGCGGCGGGTGAGGTAGCCGGCGGCGAGGGGGACGCCGAGGAAGACCAGGACGCTGGAGCCGATCTCCCACGCGGAGACGTCGAGGCCGGTCGTGGTCAGGCCGAGCCAGCCGGGCAGCAGGTCGAGGTAGAACCAGCCCAGCAGCCCGAACGCCACCACCTGGAAGACGGAGTTGAGCGCGACGAGCACGGCGGCGGCCTCGCGGTCGCCCCGGGCCAGGTCGTTCCAGATGATGACCATGGCGATGCAGCGGGCGAGCCCGACGACGATCAGGCCGGTCCGGTACTCGGGCAGGTCCGGGAGGAAGATCCAGGCCAGGGCGAACATCAGCGCCGGACCGACGACCCAGTTCAGCACCAGCGACCACACCAGGAGGGGCCGGTCCCGGGTCACGGTGTCGAGGCGGTCGTAACGCACCTTGGCCAGGACGGGATACATCATCACCAGCAGCCCGAGCGCGATCGGCAACGACACCCCCGCCACGGTCACCGAGGCCAGCGCGTCGCCGAGGCCGGGCACCAGCCGGCCGAGGCCGAGCCCGGCGGCCATCGCGGTGAGGATCCACAGGGCGAGGTAGCGGTCCAGGAACGACAACCGCCCCGCCGTTCCGTCGGTGGCGGGGGCCGGGGCGCTCACTCCCCGACCCCGGCGGCGGGGGCGCACGCGGTGTCGGGGAGCGGGGTGCCGGCGGGGCGGGTGAGGATGCCCGCGAGACGGTCGGTGGTCTGGGGCAGCAGTCGGTAGTAGACCCAGGTGCCGCGCCGCTCGGAGGCGATCAGCCCGGCCTCGCGCAGGAGCTTGAGGTGGTGGGAGATGGTCGGCTGGGAGAGGTCGAACGCGGGGGTCAGGTCGCACACGCAGACCTCGCCGCCCGCCCGGGTGGCGATCATCGACAGCAGCCGCAGCCGCACCGGGTCCCCGAGCGCCTTGAACACCTTCGCCAGGGTCTCCGCCTGCTCGGGGTCCAGCGGCGCGGACAGCAGCCCCGGGCAGCAGTCCGCCACCCCGGAACCCTCCGCGCCGGGACCTTCCGCGGCGGACCCTTCCGCCCCGGACCCCTCCACGGCGGGGCCCGGGGCCTTGCCGAGCGCCACCCACTCTTGATTCGACATTCTTCTATGTTGACGTTCTTCGATCCAAGAGGCAACCTCGGAGGTGTTACATCGATGAACTTCGATACAAGCCGATGGGAGACCTGTCATGTCCCGTGTCCAGCTCGCCCTGAACGTCGCCGACCTCGACGCCTCGGTGGCCTTCTACGCCAAGCTGTTCGGCGTCGAACCCGCGAAGCGACGCCCCGGTTACGCCAACTTCGCCCTTGCGGAGCCCCCGCTGAAGCTGGTCCTCATCGAGGGCGAGCCCGGCCAGGACACCCGCCTCGACCACCTCGGCGTCGAGGTCACCGCCACCGACCAGGTCACCGCGGCGGCGGCCCGCCTCAAGGAAGCCGGCCTCGCCACCTTCGAGGAGAACGACACCTCCTGCTGCTACGCGCTCCAGGACAAGGTCTGGGTGACCGGCCCCGGCCGGGAGCCCTGGGAGGTGTACGTGGTCAAGGCCGACGCCGATCTGATGGGCGAGGCACCCACCCCGGACGCCGCCGCCGGCGGTTGCTGCGACACCACCCCCGACGAGCAGGCCGAACCGGTCGCATAGCGCTCCGCGCCGCCTGCGGCCCGACCGCGTTCGCCGGGATCGACGATCCCGGCGAACGCGGTCTTCTCAGTGGCCGCCGCCGCGGCGCCTCGCACCGGCGACGCGCACGGCGGCCAGGTGCCGGCGCTCCAGTACGGCGAAGCAGTGCCCTTGGTGGGGGGTGGCGGGGCGGAGGGTTTCGGGTCGTGCTTCCCAGGGGCGTCCGCCGGGACGTTGGAGGAGTGCCACGGGGTGGTGGTGGCGGTGGTAGCGGTCGATGACGCGTCCGGCGGTGCCCTTGGTGGGGTCGTACACGAGCGCACCGATTACGGCCGGCCCGCTGGATGGGGCGGGGTCCTTCACATGCCTTCCGTGGCGACGAGGACGGCGACGACCATCAGGGACCCCCAGGTCATCAACGCGATGATGCCGCCCCACAGGGCCCCGTCCGCCGTCACCCGGTACCGGTACCGCTGCCGACGACCACGGCGCGCTCGACTCCCACTCATCCCTGACCCGCCCGGACGTTCGCCAGGTGCCGGATCGTCAACGCCTCCGCGATGATCTCCGCCGCCCGACCGTTGCACCACCCCAGATACACCAACGGAGGCCGCGCCCCGTCCTCCAACACCGACAACCCCGGCAACTCGATCCGCGCCTGCTTCGCCGCAGCGGACAACAACTCGACGGCCAGATCCGCCGCCCAGTCACCCCCGGGCGGAGGCGGGGCGCCACGGTCGCCCGACCGAATCTCGGCCAACGACGGACGCGGCGGCTCAGGTGACGATGGGGGCTGAGGGTTCAGGTGTTGCATTTTTCTCCTCATGTGAGTGACACCAGTCAACTACCCACCATTGGGCGGGTGTTGTCTTCACCCAAAACTGCCCGTCCGGGCTCCGCGGCTGCAACACTGCCGAAGGAAAAGAACCCTTGAGTGGAAAATAAAAAGCCTGGTCGTGCACGGTGCAAGAGCCTTGCAACTGTGCTGCAAGACTCGGCGGATCGGGGAATTCATGAGCAACAGAAACGCATCCACCGTGCCCCGGCGACAGCTTGGTCGGAGCCTCCGTCAGTTGCGGGAGCAGGCCGGTATGACCCTGCGGGCCGCGGCCAAGCGGTTCGAGTGGTCGGAGACGACGATGTGGCGTATCGAGACCGGGCGGTCCCCGCTGCGTGCGCTCGACGTGCAGATGGTGTGCGGCGTCTACGGGGCGGACGAAGCCGCG
This sequence comes from Streptomyces sp. NPDC002490, assembly GCF_040296045.1. Taxonomy (NCBI): domain Bacteria; kingdom Bacillati; phylum Actinomycetota; class Actinomycetes; order Kitasatosporales; family Streptomycetaceae; genus Streptomyces; species Streptomyces sp. NPDC002490. Next base: position 43,841 of record NZ_JBEOWM010000041.1, read on the forward strand.
ACGAATGCCCTGATGGACCTGGCACGCCAGGCCAAGACCCCGTCGTGGTGGCAAACCTTCGGGGACACGGTACCTGTGGAGTTCGATGTCCTAGCGGGCCTGGAATCGGCGGCCAGCCGTATCGACACGTATGAGTCTGACGTAATGCCGGGACTACTCCAGACTGCCGACTATGTACGCGCGGTCGTCCGGACCGTCCTCCCGCACGCGCCCTCCGAGGACATCGAAACCCGGGTACGGTTTCGGATGGCGCGACAGGCGATCCTCACCGGAACCCGGCCCCCGGTTCTCCGCGCGGCGCTGTCCGAGACGGTGTTGCGACGCCCTATTGGCGATGACCAGGTGATGGCCGCGCAACTCGCGCACCTGGTCTACATGGCAGGGCTGCCTCACATCTCGCTCCGGGTCATTCCCCTGATGGCGGGGGCACACCCGGGAGCAATCGCTGGCGCGTTCGTCGTCATGCGCTTTCCTTCCCCCACAGGGGGGGTCGGAGAGCCGACAACCGTCTACGGCGACACGTTTACCGGGGGCTACTATCACGACAAGGAGGCCGAAGTGACGCAGTACACCGCGGCATTTGAGGGCATCTGGTCCGCAGCACAGGATGAGGACGTGTCTCGCCGAATCCTCGCCGACACAGCAAGGAGTTACCAGGGTGGATAGCCGCTGGGTCAAGTCGTCCTACAGCACTCACCAGGCCAACTGCGTCGAGGTACGCACGCAGCACGGCCAGGTGGCGTTCCGCGACAGCAAGCGCACCACGGGCCCGGTCGTCTCCGTGGCCGCACCCAGCTGGAAGGCGTTCGTCGCCGACCTCCCGCAAGCCGACCACGCGTAGCCGGACCGGAGCACGCACAGCGCCCCCACCCGCCCACACCGGGACCGGGGGCGCACGTGCGTGGAACCGCAGCGAAGCAATACAGCACCGCCATCACGGGTATCTGTCTCCCAGTAGCCACGAGGACGCAAACAGCCACGCCTCCACCAAGCAAGCGAGGAGCTACCGGAATGAACCACTGGGGCAGGTCCACACGAGGCACTCACCAGGCCGATGGTGCGGAGGCGCCCATCTTGGAGGCGCAGGCGGAACACGAGGTTCTGACCATCGTCCCCGCCTTGCCTGCCAACCGGACTGACCGCCTGTTCGCGACGCGGGCCGACCGTTCGGTTCCGAGCATGGCCGACCGCTACGAGTACAAGAAGGAAGCGGGCAGCTCCGACACCCAGCACTCGTACGACACCCTGAAGGTCTGAGCGGGCGGTGTCCAAACGGGCGACAGCGCAACGCTGCCGCCCATCTCACTTCGAGGCCGCGGGAGTGCCCCGTGCTCACCCTGGATCTGCACGCCCACACCGGCCGGTGGCAGTGGGACGGCGCCCGGTACCGCAGGGGCTCCGACTGGCTGGAACCCTACGCCCACCCGGCCGTGGAACACTACGCCCTCACCGACGGCACCCGGACTCTGGTCCTGGTCCGTGAGCGACGGCCGGGCCGATCGGCCGTCGTCCCCGGACCGCGCCGGCTCGCCACCGCCGAGTACGACAAGGCTCGCCGCGACGCGGCGCGTTGGCCACTGGACACGATCATCATGGAGACCATCCCCGGCCGCACCACGCTCACCGCCGGGTTCGGTGGCGTTGCGCCGGTATACCTGGCGGCCGGCGACGGCAGGCTGACCGGGTCGTGGGACATGACGCAGCTGCGCGCTGGCGGCATCTGTGTGCGGGAGGCAGCCCGACTGCTCGGCCTACGCCTGCGGTACTGCACCGAGACGGCGTTCACCGGCGTCCACCGCCTGACTGAGCGGGCCACCGCAGTCTGGGCCGGTGGGCAACTGTCCTTCCACATGCCGGACGAGGCCGAGCACGGGCGCGCCCGCGAACTGGTGCCCGGTGCGCACGTGCTGGATGCGTATGAGGAGCTCCTGGAAGAGGTCGTGGACGGCCACGTCTACGATCCGGACGTGACCAGTGCGCACGTGTCCGGCGGTATGGACTCGGCCGTCATCGCCACGTTCCTGGCACAGCGTCACCCGGACCAGGTGCGAACGTCCGCCATTCTGCTGCCCGGCGCTGAGGGGCAGCAGCAGCGGCGCCGGCGGGGCCTGATGCGCGCTCGCCTTCCGTTCGCCGCGCGGGACACCACCGTGGACGCACTCGACTGGCTGCCGCTCGGGGCTGCCGGGTGCCGCACCGGTGGCCAACCGGTCAGTCCGTACGAAGAGCCATTCGCCGAGGCCACGACAGCGCTCCTGGTGGCGCTGGCCCGGGCAGGGGTCCGTACGGTCGTCACCGGCGTGGGTGGAGATGAAATGGTGTCCGTCACCAGCACCGAGGCGACCAGCCTTCCGGTGGGCGTCGGACGGCCCGTTCAACCGTGGCTGGGATCCGCTGCGGTGGATGCCCTGGCGGACGCCGAACAGGGCCTGGCGCCCGCCAGTGTCATCAACGAAATGACGCTGCTCGGCCTCTCCACGTTCGCACCACTGGCGCTGCGAGCAGGGGTCTGGCCCGTCCATCCGTTCGCAGACCCGCGCCTGATCGAATTCGGGGAGTGGCTGCCCCGGCCGTGGCGGTCCCGCAAGCGACTGCACCGCGACCGCCTCCGGGCGCTCGGCCTCGGGGAGGAAGTCGCCGAACCGAGGCTACGGGAGTCGTTCGCGCCCGTCATGGAGCGAGCGCTGACCGGGCCGGCGCTCACGTACGTGGACCAGATGCTGACCGAGGGTTCGCCGCTGATGGATGTGGACCTGGTCGACCCTGACGGCCTGGCATCTGTCCGTGACCGTCTCCGCGCCGGTGTCTACGCCGAGTTGTACGACGCTGACTTGTACGACGTGCTGAATCTGCACCTTGCCTGCCGCACCATGCTGACTTGACCGGGGGAACGCACAGGACGGTGCGGGCGTCCACTCGGCCCGGTGCGGAACCGCCTCCAGAGGACGTGCTGCCCTCGGAAGGCGGCGTCCGACTCACTGACCGGGGGCCGTCGCCGTTCCCTCGAACATGTCGGCCAGTTGCGGCATGGGCTCCGCTCGTCGGGCCATCAGCCGCAGCTCCATGCCCTCCCGTTCAAGGGCGCGCACCACGTGGAAACCCTGCGCCAGGTTATGACGGACCAGGCGCTCGTAGACGCAGCCCCGACGCACCCAGGTCCGGCCCTCCCGGGCGGCCTTGTCGACGCTCCACCAGGCCATGAGCGTGCCGGGGCGCGCCCACTGATAGGTCGGGTCGGTGCACGAGGTGGCGAGGAAGTAGGCGCTTTCGGCCCGCTCCTCCTCGGTCCAGCCGAGCGGCGGCGTCTGCTCGAACAGCGACGTGCACCCCACGACGCGGCCCCCGTCCTCTACCAGGACCCAGACGGGGAAGTGGGGGTCAGCAGCCTGGCCGGCGATGGAGCCGGCGGCCTCCCGCCAACTCGGCATGTCGCGCTCCTCCAGCCACGTACTGCGGGCGCGCACCACCCGGGCGATACCGTCCTGATCATCGGGAGTGGCCGGGCGCATCGCGAACATGGGAGGCATCCTTTCGCATCCGGGCGGGTTCCTCACGGTAGCCGGTGCCGGCACCGTGGATCGTTCGGCGTATCCGGCCCCGCCCCACCCCAGCGCCGGTCGGGGCGGGACCCGCGGTTGGACCCAGCACCAGCCGTGCGGGGTCCGCGAGCGCGCAGCCCGACCGCCGGGTGGCCGCCGACTGCGCGGCCTGCGAACGTTCGGCGACCGGCGGTCAGCGCGTGAACGGCGGGACCGGGAACGTCCCCTGCGGGACGGTCGTGCCGCGCGGGGCCGGATCGACCTGGCAGGTGACGTCACCGGCCGGGAGCTTGCCGGTGAGGAGGTAGCGGGTGGGTGAAGTCCTCGCACAGCAACAATTCGGCCAACTGCGTCGAGGTACGCACGCAGCACGGCCAAGTGGCGTTCCGTGACAGCAAGCGCACCACGGGCCCGGTCGTCACCGTGGCCGCACCCAGCTGGAAGGCGTTCGTGGCCGACCTCCCGCAAGCCGACCACGCGTAGCCGGACCGGAGCAGAAGGAAGCGGGCAGCTCCGACACCCAGCACTCGTACGACACCCTGAAGGTCTGAGCGGGCGGTGTCCAAACGGGCGACAGCGCAACGCTGCCGCCCATCTCACTTCGAGGCCGCGGGAGTGCCCCGTGCTCACCCTGAATCTGCATGCCCACACCGGCCGGTGGCAGTGGGACGGCGCCCGGCCGCAGGGGCTCCGACTGGCGCGCTCGAAATCCAGTGGAGCAGCGCCGCTGTGCGCCATTACCGTGCTGCCGAGCCAAGTTGTCTAGGCAAGGACGTGCCGTTGTACACCCTGTGAGACCTCCCGAGTGCTGATCTGTCGCGCGTCGCGCCTGTGCGCCGCGCTGCTTTTTGCTGCGGACTTCTCACTGGAACCGGTGTGCTTCTGTGCTCAACAACTGGGTGGTCATTCCCACCTGCCTGCCGACCGTTCTCCGCCGCTGTCCCGCGTACGGCTCCGACCGCTTCCGGGCGAACGGCAAATTCCGCGTCAACGCGAACCACAAGCTCCTCGACGCCTGGCTGCTCATGCTCTGCGCCGCTTGCGGGGACACGGCGAAGCTCACAGTCCTGGAGCGGATGAACGTGCGCTCCGTACGACCTGAGCTGCTGGACCGGATGCATGACAACGACCCTTTCCTGGCAGCCGAGTTGCTCCAGGATCCGGTCCTGCGGCGCCGGAACCGCATCGCCCTCGACTGGGCGGGCGCCTGGCGTCTCGACACCGGTGGATCGGATCACCTGGACCGCGACGTGATCGACGTCTCGGTCCGCTTCGCGGCGCGGATCCCCGTCCGGCCGGTGCGACTGATCGCTGAAGGGTGCGGTCTCTCGCGGGCCGAGGTCGAGAGACTGATCACGGAAGGCAAACTCGTTTCGGCAGTCCGGCTGAGCGGCAAGCTCTCCGGCGACTTCACCTTCACGCTCAAGCGCTGAGCCCTCCTCGGGACCAGGGGCCTGTCCGGCAAGATCCGCCGGACAGGCCCTACGGAGGGGGCGGGCCGGGGGCGAAGGTCACCCCAGGTAGGGGTTCGGCCGATACTCCAGGAAGTGCGTCAGCCGCAGCCGTTGGGTGTGGTGCAGGGGCAGCACGTCCAACTCGTCGGGGTGCACGAACCGAAGCTCGGTGCTCTCGTCGGAGATGGCCAGCGACCCGCCGACGACACGCGCCCGGAAGCACACGTTGAACTGTCGCCGCACTTCTCCGTCGCTGTAGGCGATGATGTGGCGTGGGTCGGTGTAGGTACCGACGAGACCCGTGATCTCCACCTCCAGCCCGGTCTCCTCCCGGACCTCCCGGACCGCCGTTCCGGGGAGCGATTCGTTCATGTCCATCCCGCCGCCCGGCAGCGCCCACAGTCCGTTGTCCCGGCGGCGCTGGAGGAGGATACGGCCCCGGTCGTCGGTCACGACGGCGGAGGCCGCCACCACCATGCTGTTGGGCTCCGGCGCGTTCGGGTCGTCGTGGTACTCGGTCCGTGCCATGGGCTCAGCCTTCCACGAGGCCCGCGGTCTCCCACACGGCGTCGAAGCTGTTGGCGTAGGTGTCGAACATCCCCCCTGCGCCATTCCGTCGAAGATACCGGACGGGCGCTCCGTACGCGTTCACACTCCACACGTGGGCGTTCACCAGCACTTGGTCATCTGCGCGGTACAGACTGTTGTACAGGGTCGTCCCGTGCGTCCGCAGTTCGATTCCCCGCACCCCGATCAACGGCCGGTAGTGCATCAGCGCGACACACCCGCTCCCGCGGTCGACCGCTCGGCGGACGCCCGTCAGCGCATGAGCGGCAGCACGGGGTCCGTCCCCTGCGGGACGGTCGTGCCGCGCGGGGCCGGATCGGCCTGGCAGGTGACGTCACCGGCCGGGAGCTTGCCGGTGAGGAGGTAGCGGGTGGTGACCCCGTCCGCGCAGGCGCTCCGGCCCGCGCCGTAGACGCCGTGGTCCTCGCCGCCCGCCACGACCACCATCCGGGAGCCCTTCAGGTCCGCGCGCATCCCCCGGGCCTGCTTCAACGGGGTCTGGGCGTCCCACTCGTTCTGCACGATCAGCGCGCCGACGGTGTTGTCCACCCGGGTCGTCGGTTCGACCGGGTCCTTCCAGAAGGCGCAGGGCGTGATGCTGGAGGCGTAGTCGCCGTACAGCGGGTAGCGGGCCTTGTCGCGCCGGGCCTGGGCGCGGTAGGACTCCGGGTCCTTCGACCAGGAGGCGTCGTTGCAGAGGACGGACCAGGCGGCCGAGGCCCCCGGGTCGGGCCACTCGTCCAGGATCGGGAGCGTGCCGGGCGGGAACTCCCCGGCGGGCCGGCCCGCGGCCACCTGCCGCAGGTTGTCGACGACCACGGTGGCGGACCGCACGGTGTCGAAGCTGGACCACAGGACCTCCCGGAGGCCGTCCCCGTCGAGGGAGCCGCCCTCCAGCCGGAGGGGGCTGCGGTCGGCGGCGGCGACCAGCTTCCAGAAGGACGCCCGGACCTTCGCCGGGGTGTCGCCGAGCCGGTGGGTGTCCGGGTGTCGGGCGGCCCAGCGCGCCCAGCGCTCGAACTGCCGGTGCGTCTCCGGGCCCCAGGCCCGCCACTGGCCGCGCCACGCCTCCTTGGGGTCGACGGCGCTGTCGAGCACGATCCGTCCGGCGCGCTGCGGGAACATCTGGGTGTAGACCGCGCCGAGGTAGCTCCCGTACGAGTAGCCGAGGTAGTGGGTCTTCTCCTCGCCCAGGGCTGCACGGATCAGGTCGACGTCCCGGGCGGTGTTGCGGGTGGTGAACTGGAGCAGGTCGTCCCCGTGCTTGGCCCGGCACTTCGCGGCGAAGTCGCGGTTGAGGGCGACGGCCCGGTCGAAGCCGGTCTTCGAGTACGGGTGGAGCCCGGGTCGTTGTTCCGGGGTCAGCCCGCAGGCGAGCGGGGTGCTGAGGCCCACGCCCCGGGGGTCGAAGGCGATCCGGTCGTAGCGGTCCTTCACCGCGTCCGGGACGAACGCGTCCAGCACCGGCGCCGTCCGCACCGCCTCGCCGCCGGGGCCGCCCGGGTTGAGGAAGAGGGCGCCGAGGCGTTCGGTCGGCTTGGCGGCCGGTATCCGGGCCACCTCCAGGGCGATCTTCTTGCCCTCGGGCTTGCGGTGGTCCAGCGGCACGGTGACCGTGGCGCACTGCGTTCCCGCCGGGGTGGGGTAGTCGGGGTTCGTGGGGAGGTCGCAGGCCCGCCAGTCGAGGGCCTGCCCCGGGGAGGGGGCCGCCGGTGTCCCTCCCGCCGCGGCGGCGGGGCCCGCGGTGAGGGCGGGGGAGAGCCCGGTGAGGACCCCCACGGCCAGGACGGGTGCCAGATGCTTCAACCGCATGTTCCGTGACTCCTGTCGAACTGCATCGATGCACACAACACGCGTGCCGTGTGCAGGAGTTCACGAGCATGCCGTTCCGTCCCGGGCCGTCACATCAGTCCTGGGGACCCACCCGCCTCAACCTGCGGTCTGACCGGGAACGCCGGCGCTCCTCTCCCGGCAGGAGCGGGTATCGGCCATCCCTGTCCGGTACGTGGGTGCCGGGCGGGACGGGACGACGCCTTGCCCGGGGGTCGTCCCGTCCGGGTCTACGGGTCTCCCCTACTCCCCCGCACTCCCCCGGTCGCAGTCGAAGGACGCGGTCGCGGCCCGCTGGAACGCCCGGAAGAGCACGTCCCGATCAGGGGTGCTCGGCACGCGCTCGCGCGCCTCGATGTACTGGAGTCCCGACTCCATGGCCAGGTACAGGCCGCCGCCGTCGCCGCAGGGCAGCACGGTCCGCCACGGCCCGACCACCGCGGACTCCGTGCCGTCGGCAGCCGTGCGCCGGTGCGTGCCCGGCGACTTCGCCACGGCCGCCAGGAGCAGCGGGTCCCGGGCCGCCGCGTAGGTCAGGTAACCGTCGGCACGCGCGGGACGGCCCGGCTCCTCGTCCAGGAACACGGTGCAGGACCACAGGCCGGCGGGGGCCGACTGGCCCGTGTCGAGGACCTTGCTGCCCGCCGGCACCAGGCCCCGCACCGGGAGGTCGTCCAGGTCGCACAGGCGCCGCTCGTCGGCCGGGCGGGGCGGGTCCGAGCGGGGCGGCCGGGGAGCGCCGGGGCGTTCGGGGAGGGTTCCGCACCCCTCCTCCTGCGCGACGGTGCGGGCGACGTCCGTGAGCAGGGCGCTCAACGCGGCGGTGTCGGGGACTGGTTCGGTGGAGTGGGCCCTGACGAAGACGGGTTGGTCGGTCCAGCACCGCTCCGGCAGGGCGACCCAGCCGTCGTGCTCCTGGAACCCGCCGGTGACCGGTCCGGAGAGGAAGGACGCCCGTGCGGGATCGGACCAGCTGCCGTCCAGGAAGGCGAAGTCCCCGCGTTCCTCGACGATCCGGACGGTCAGGCGGCCCCGCCCCCCACCGACGAGGACCGAGGACTTCTCGATCGTGCACTCGGTGTCGACCGGTCCGTCGTCGGGGCCGTTCCGCTCGGCGCCGAGTCGCCCCGTGCCGGGGAGCACCGCGTCCGCGCCCGCCGCCGGGACCAGCCCTGCGCAGAGCCGGTCGGCGGTCAGCACGTTGGTGTTGCGGTAGCCGTGCAGCAGTCCCGCGACCACGACGACCGCGAGCGCGGCGGCGGCCCAGGTCCTCCGTGGCCGCCGGGTGCGGTCCGCCGTTGCGCTCATGCCTGCCCCACCCGCCGTCGGGGCCGGGCGTCCATGGTGGAGCGGAGTTGCCCCAACACCGTCTCGAACTGCCGGAGCAGTTCGGGCGGGTACGCGGCCAGCACGGCGTCCTGGCGGGCGTTGACCGGGGCGAAGAAGGCTTCGGCGCGCTCCCTGGCCAGGGGGGTGCTGCGGAGGGTGACGACGCGCCGGTCGGCGTGTTCGCGGGTGCGGGTGAGGTAGCCGGCCCGCTCCAGGCGGTTGATCAGTGCGGTCATGGCGCCCGAGGTGAGGGGGATGCGGCTGCCGAGCAGGGCCGGGGAGAGCGGGGTGCCCTGGGCTTCGGCAGAGGTGATCTCCAACAGGGCGAAGGCGTCGGTGGAGTGGACGCCGATCTCGGCGGCGAAGCGTCGGCCCAGTTCGGTGAAGCCGGCGCCGTAGGAACGGAGTTCCTCCGCCAGCCGCTCGCGCCGGGCCACGGTGTCGCGGGGTGTTGAGGGGGCGCTCATCAAGCCCCTCCCTTTCTGCTCGCCCGCCCACCCGCCCTGCCGCCAACGGATCACGTGATCAATGGCGTTGACAGCCCGTGAGGCATCAACATACCTTCCCCGAAAAGTCACTTCACCATGAAGATTCTTACCGCTGGAGCCCCGTATGCCGCACGCACCCCACCTGCCCGACCTCGACCCCTTCGCCCCGACCCGCCGCGGGCTGACCGAACCCGACCCGGGCCGCGCCGCCCTGCGCGCCGCCGGCCCCCTGGTCCAGGTGGACGCCCCGGCCGGGGGGCGGGCGTGGATCGTGACCGAGATGTCCCTGGCCCGTGAGGTGCTCGTGGATCCCCGGTTCTCCAAGGACCCCGCCTTCGCGCCGGCCGACTGGGACCGGGAGACCGCCGGGCTCGAACCGACCGCCGCCGAGCAACCGGCCCTCACCACCCTCGAAGGCCCCGACCACGCCGCGCTGCGACGGGCCCACGCCCCGCTCCTCAGCACCCCACGCATCCAGGAGCGGTCCGACCGGGTCCACGAGATCGCCCGGACGTTACTCGGCGCACTCGCCGCCGACCGCACGGAGGTCGACCTGATGGCCGACTTCAGCACCCGCTACCCGCTGACCGTCCTGCTCGACCTGCTGGGCGTCCCCCTCGACCTGGTCGACCGGGCCGCCGACGCCTGCCGGCGGATGCTCGGCGAGGAACCCGGCGCGCAGGGCCGCGCCATCGCGGAACTCCGCGAACTCTCCGCCGCCGGGCTCGGCGAGGACGCCCGGGGACTCGCCGCCGAACTGCGCGAGCGGGTGCCCGCGCACACCACCGAGGAGCAGGTGCACTACCACCTGTTCACCCTGGTCTTCGCCGGGCAGCTCACCACCGACGCCGCCCTCGGGTTCCTGGTGGCCCGCGCCCTCGCCGGACCCCCGCACCGGCGCCCGACCGACCGGGAGGACGACGACGCCCTGGTCCGCGAGACGCTCCGACAGCACCCCCCGGCTCCCTTCACCCTCTGGCGGTTCACCACCACCGAGGTCGAGCTGGCCGGCGCCCGACTGCCCGCGCGCGCACCCCTGACCATCGACGTCCAGGGGATCAACACCGACCCGGCCCGCTCCCCGGGACCGGACCTGGCCTTCGGGGCCGGCCCGCACTTCTGCATCGGCGCCCAACTCGCCCACCTCGAACTGCGCGCGGTGGCCTCGGTGTTGCGGACCGACTTCCCGAAGGCCCGGCTCGCCGTCCCCTTCGAGGACCTCAGGCAGGTGAGCCCGGGCGGACTGATGGGCAGCCGACTGACCGCCCTACCGGTCCTCCTGCACGGCTGACGCCGAACGGCGCGGCGGCGGACCGGAGTCCGTCACCGCGCCGTTCCACACCGTTCAGCGTCGGCACGCCCGGGGGATCACTCCCACTCGATGGTGCCCGGGGGCTTGCTGGTGACGTCGAGGACGACCCGGTTGACGTCCGCGACCTCGTTGGTGATGCGGGTGGAGATCCGGGCGAGGACCTCGTACGGCATCCGCGTCCAGTCGGCGGTCATGGCGTCCTCGGAGGAGACCGGGCGCAGCACGATCGGGTGGCCGTAGGTGCGGCCGTCGCCCTGGACGCCGACGCTGCGGACGTCCGCGAGGAGGACCACCGGGCACTGCCAGATCTCGCGGTCCAGGCCGGCCGCGGTCAGCTCCTCGCGGGCGATGGCGTCGGCCTCGCGCAGCAGGTCGAGCCGGTCGCGGGTGACCTCGCCGACGATGCGGATGCCGAGGCCGGGGCCGGGGAACGGCTGGCGCTGGACGATCTCCTCGGGCAGGCCGAGTTCGGCGCCGACCATCCGGACCTCGTCCTTGAACAGCTTGCGCAGCGGCTCGACGAGCTGGAACTCCAGGTCCTCGGGGAGGCCGCCCACGTTGTGGTGGGACTTGATGTTGGCGGTGCCGGTGCCGCCGCCGGACTCCACCACGTCCGGGTAGAGGGTGCCCTGGACCAGGAACTCGACCGGCTGGTCGTTGGGGGCCCCGGCGATGATCTCGGCCTGGGCCTGCTCGAAGACCCGGATGAACTCCCGGCCGATGATCTTGCGCTTCTCCTCGGGGTCGCTGACCCCGGCGAGCGCGGCCAGGAAGCGCTCGGACGCGTCGACGACCTTGAGCTGCACCCCGGTCGCGGCGACGAAGTCCTTCTCGACCTGCTCGGTCTCGCCCTTGCGCATCAGCCCGTGGTCGACGTAGACGCAGGTGAGCTGATCGCCGATGGCGCGCTGCACCAGGGCCGCGGCGACCGCCGAGTCCACCCCGCCGGACAGGCCGCAGATGGCGCGCTTGGTGCCGACCTGGGCGCGGATCGCGGCGACCTGCTCCTCGATGACGTTGCCGGTGGTCCAGTCGGGCTCGATGCCCGCGGCCCGGTACAGGAAGTGCTCCAGCACCTGCTGGCCGTGGGTGGAGTGCAGCACCTCGGGGTGGTACTGGACGCCGTACAGCTTCTTCTCGTCGTTCTCGAAGGCGGCGACCGGGACCACGTCGGTGGAGGCGGTGACCGTGAAGCCCTCGGGCGCGGCGGAGCAGGCGTCGCCGTGGGACATCCACACGGGCTGCTCGACGGGGGTGCCCTCGAAGAGGGTGGAACCGCCCTTGCTGACGTGCAGCGGGGTGCGGCCGTACTCGCGGGCGCCGGTGTTGTCGACGGTGCCGCCGAGCGTGGTGGCCATCAGCTGGAAGCCGTAGCACATGCCGAAGACCGGGACTCCGGCCTCGAACAGGGCGCGGTCGATGCGGGGGGCGCCTTCGGCGTACACCGAGGAGGGGCCGCCGGAGAGGATGATCGCCGCCGGGTTCTTGGCGAGCATCTCCGCGACCGGCGTGGTGCTGGGGACGATCTCGCTGTAGACCCGGGCCTCGCGGACACGGCGGGCGATGAGCTGGGCGTACTGCGCGCCGAAGTCGACGACCAGGACGGTCGCGGGGGCGGCGGCAGCGGGAGTCGCTGAGGACACGGGGAGCCTTCCGGCGGTGGAGCGGGTGTGCGGACGCGGCGGCGGAGGCCGTCGCGGGCCCGGTCTGGCGGGTCGGGTCGGTCACGCCGCGGGGCGTTGACACGACTCCTGTCCCCGATTCTAACGGGGCCGCCGCGGACCCCCGCGTCTCAGCATCCGAGCGGGCCCGAGCCGGACTGGCCGGGCCCGCGGACGTCCGGGCATACTGGCCGCGTGATCGCACACCCGACCTCCGTCTTTACCTATGGCATCCGGCCCGCCGGCTGCCAGGGTCGTGCTGCTTGATCATCTAGACGAGCACTCTCCAGGCGCCCCGGGCCGACAAGGCCCGGGGCGCCTGGTCGTTCCCGGACCGGGTCGGCCGACGGCTCCCCCGCCCCACCCACCCCGAGGAGCACCCGTGACCACCACCGCCACCACGACGACCACGACCGACCCGCAGCGCACCCCCGCGCCCGACACCCCCGAGCGCACCGGCGCCCGCACCGAGGAGGCCGCCGGGACCATCGCCGGGGCCCGGGAACGCATCGACGCCCTGGACGACCGGATCATCGGGCTGGTGCAGGAGCGCATCGCGGTCTCCGCGGTGATCCAGCAGACCCGGATCGCCTCCATCTCCCGGGTGAACCTCTCCCGGGAGATGGAGGTGCTCGACCACTTCCGCGGGGCGCTGGGCAAGCCGGGCACCGCGCTCGCGATGACCCTGCTGGAGCTCTGCCGGGGTCGCATCTGAGTTCGGGGCCGCTCTCACCCGTACGGAGCGTGACCGGTGCGGCGCGGACGTCGTTGGTCCGGGTGTCCGTGCCAGCCAGGGGCGGGCGAGCACCACGCGTGGCTCGGCCGGAGCGATGAGACGTGCGGATCGTGCCGCAGGTCGTGGGACCTCGCTCCGGCGTCCGTGACCGGACGGCAGGGGACAGCAGCCCGGTCACCCCAGTGAACGGCCGGCTCCGGGGACGCCCGGGGTCGGCCGTATCCGGGCCCGGTCCCGCCCGCCCCGCACCTCCGCCCCACCCGCACTTCCCCGCACCTCCCTCCCGCGGCGCCGCTCTCCCCCCTCCCGGCGCCGCCCGTGCGGCGCTGACGCTGCCCTGACGTCACCGCCGCCCCGAAGGCCCCGCGGCCCCGCACCGCGGGGCCTTCGCCGTGCCCGCACCGGACCGAGTGATCCACGACACACAGGAAACTGTCGGGTGGGCGGACAACCATCGCACCGCAGCACGTGTCACACCTTCTGACACCGGGGCCCCGTCCGCGTCCGCGCGGAGTTCCCCACCCCTGGCGCCCCCGGCGTCGCGTACGTGACGAGGTCGTATGAAGCTCCGCCGCGCCATGGTCCTGGCAACCGCCACCGCAGCCCTGGCCCCGGTCGTCCTGCTGTCCGCACCGGTGGCGGTGGCCACCGAACCCGACACCAGCACCTCCGCCGAGGCGTCGACCTCGCCGAGCCCGTCCCCGTCGACGGACGGGGACGCGTCGAGCACGCCGTCCACCGACGCCTCGACCACCCCGTCCGTCGCCGCGTCCACGTCCACGACGCCGTCCGGAACGGCGGAGAAGCCCGGGGAGGCCGACGCCGCCGAGGGGGACGAGGCCACCGAATCGGCGAGCGCGCCCGCCTCGTCCTCCGCGCCCCCCTCCACCCCGTCCGCGCCCTCGCCCGACGCCACGGACGGCGAGGACGGGGAGCCCCAGAACCCCGACGAGCTGCCCTGGTGCGGCCTGCTCGACGACGAGCGGGGCGACGAGGACCCGGGCCTCACCACCGAGGTGAGCGGGCTGCCCGGGCGGATCGTCGCCGGCTCCGGCTGGCACGAGTTCACGATGACCTCCACCAACACCTCCGAGGCGACCCTCAACGACGTCGCGTTCTACGCCGAGGTGGAGAACTTCGAGATCGACGACGTCAACGAGTTCCTCTCGCCCTACGCCTCGCTCCAGTACTTCGACCCGGAGGACGGCCGCTGGCGCGAGATCCGCGGCACCGAGGAGTTCGAGACGGACGTCGTGATCGAGTGGGCCGGCGGCTACTTCACCGGCGTCGAGACCATGAAGCCGCAGGACTACCTCACCAGCAAGCTGCGGCTGTCGATCCGGAAGGACGCCCCGGTCGGCGACGGGTACGCCTTCGGCTCCGGCGGCTACGTGGACGCCGTGAACGGCGAAGCCTGCGTCGTGGACGGTCTCGGGTCCGACCTGTACTTCACCGTCCTCGCGCCGGGCAGCAGCAACGAGGAGCCGGGCGAGGCCGGACCCGGCGAGGGCACCGCCCGCCCCGGACCGGGCAAGGGCCCCGGGGAGGGCACCGGCTCCCGCCCGCAGGGCGGGGTGGACCAGCAGCCGATCACCGGCAACCTCGCCGCCACCGGCTCCTCCTCGGCCCTGCCGACCATCGGCGCCATCGGCGGCGTCGCCGTCCTGGCCGGTGCGGGCGCACTGCTGTACGTGCGCCGGCGCAAGGCCGCCGACACCAGGGCGTAACCGCCCCCCAGACGTGGCGGACCCGCACTCGGAGGGGGGTGCGGGTCCGCCACACCCGTCGTGGCGCCCGGCCGGTCAGCGCAGCCGGAGGGTCCGCAGCGCCCGCAGCCCGCGGTTCATCAGCTCGGCGTACCGGGCGTCGGTCATGCCGAACGCCGGCCCCAGCGGCAGGATCCGCTGCTCGGCGACGGTCTGCGCCTCGGTGTACCTGAGGATGCCCTCGGAGCCGTGACGGCGGCCCAGACCGGAGTCCTTCATCCCGCCCATGGGGGCGCCGGCGCTGCCGTACGCCGCCGCGTAGCCCTCGTTGACGTTCACGGTGCCGGTGCGCAGCCGGGCGGCGATCGCCCGGCCCCGGCGGGCGTCCCGGGTCCACACCGAGGAGTTGAGCCCGTACGGCGTGGCGTTGGCGCGGGCCACCGCGTCCCGCTCCTCGGCGAAGCGGTACACCGAGACCACCGGGCCGAAGGTCTCCTGCCCGTGCACCGCCATCCCGGGCGCCACCCCCTCCAGGACGGTCGGCTCGTAGAAGTAGGGGCCGACGTCGGGGCGCGCCGCCCCGCCCGTGAGGACCCGGGCGCCGGCCGCCACCGCCTGGTCCACGTGCGTGGTGACGGTGGCCAGTTGGCGGGGGCCGACCAGGGAGCCCAGGTCCGTCCCGTAGGCGAGGGCGGTGCCCAGCCGCAGCGCCCGGGTCCGGGCCACGAACCGCTCCAGGAAGGCGTCCGCCACCGACTCGTGGACGTACAGCCGCTCGATGGAGACGCAGAGTTGGCCGGCGGACGAGAAGCAGGCGCGGACCGCGCCGGCCGCCGCCCGCGCCACGTCGGCGTCGGCCAGCACCAGCATCGCGTTCTTGCCGCCGAGCTCCAGGGAGGCGCCGATCAGCCGGTCGGCGGCGGACCGGGCGACCTCGCGGCCGGTGGCGGTGGAGCCGGTGAAGGAGACGTAGTCGGCGTGCCGCACCACCTCGGGCCCGATCACCGGGCCCTCGCCGAGGACGATCCGGAAGACCCCCGCCGGCAGGCCCGCCTCGACCAACAGGTCCCGCGCCCACAGGGCGGTCAGCGCGGTCTGCGTGTCCGGCTTCATGACCAGGGCGTTGCCCGCCGCGAACGCGGGCAGGGCGTCGCCGATCGACAGCTCCAGCGGGTAGTTCCACGGGGCGATCTGACCCACCACTCCGCGCGGCCGGCGCAGTTCGGTGGTCCGGGTGAGGACGGGCAGCGCCCCGAGGTGGTGCCGGGGCCGCAGGTGGGCCGCCGCGCGCAGGCCGTAGTGGCGGGCGGCGACGGCCACCGCCTGGATCTCCTCGTGGGCGTGCAGCCGGGTCTTGCCGGTCTCCACCTGGATCAGGTCGAGGACCTCGTCCTGCCAGTTCAGCAGCAGGTCGTGGAAGCGCAGCAGGACCGCGGCCCGGCGGCGGACCGGGAGGGCGGCCCAGGCCGGCCGGGCGGCGCGGGCGGCGGCGAAGGCGGTCGCCACGTCCTCGGGGGCGGCCTGCGGCAGCTCGGCCAGGTCGGCGCCGGTGAGCGGGGTGCGGGTGACGGTGCGCTGCTCGCCAGGCACGTCCCGGGTGAGCCGGGCCACCAGCGCGGGGGTCACCACCTCGGCCGGGGTGCGGGCGCCGGGCGGGGTGGCGGCGGTGGGGTTGCGGTGCGCCGCCGACCCGGCGGGCGGGCTCGGGGCGGGCGCGGTGGTCGGCGAATCCGTCATGGACGTGAGCGTAGGCGCCCGTCCCGAATTTGGATACTCGACGGTAACCTCCGGGGCCGCCGGGCCCCGGAGGCCGTCAGCGCAACCGGAGGGTGTCGGCGGCGGTGGCCAGGTGCGCCCGCGCCCGCGCGGCGTCCCCGGCCGGGGCGGTGACCCGGAGGAGGACCAGGCGGTCGGCGTCCTGCCAGGCGAACTCGGCGAGGAGCCGTTCGCCGTCCTTCCCCTTGCCGCCGCCGGCGAGGCGCTCCCAGCGGGCCGCCGGCAGGCCCCGGTGGGTGGTGGTGCGCACCTCGGCCGTGCGGTCCTTGCCGGTGTCGTGCTCCGCGCGCAGCGCCCCGGCCGGTCCGTCGGGGTGGCGGGCGGCGGTGCGGACCTCGATGCGGACCGTGCCGTCGGGCGAGGCGTAGCCGGTGCGCCCGCCCCGGGTGAACCGGGCGAACCCCTGCGGAACGGCGAGGGTGAACCCGGCCGGGTCCTCGACCAGCCGGTATCCGCCGGGCGCCCGCACGGCCCGGCCGGCCGGCGGGGCCGTGGTGGGGGGTCATACAGAGCCATTGGCCCGTTGCACATCAGGGAAAATCCGTGCCCGTAGGGAAACATGAAGACCATCCGTAGGTCAT
>NZ_JBEOWM010000042.1:0-60477 GCF_040296045.1 Streptomyces sp. NPDC002490
CGCCGGTGGGGCCCGCCCCCGCGCGGGGGGCCGGGCGGCGGGGCCGCGGTGGCGCGGGGGGGGGGGGGGGGGCCGGGGGCGGCGCGCCCGGGCCGCCCGGCCGGGTGGATCAGTGGACGGAGTGCTCCTCCGCCGGGAAGGCCCCGCCGACGACCTCGTCCGCGAAGGAACGGGCGGCGTCCCCGATGACGGAGCGCAACTGGGCGTACTGCTTGACGAACCGGGGCAGGCGCCCGCCGGTCAGCCCGAGCATGTCAGTGGCCACCAGCACCTGGGCGTCGGTGGCGGCGCCGGCGCCTATGCCCACCGTGGGGATGTGCAGGGTGCGGGTCACCTCGGCGGCGAGTTCGGCGGGGACCAGCTCCAGGACCACGGCGAAGGCGCCCGCGTCCTGAACGGCCTTGGCGTCCCGCAGGAGTTGCTGGGCCGCCTCATCGCCGCGGCCCTGCACCCGGTAGCCCATGGTGTTGACGGACTGCGGGGTCAACCCGACGTGCGCCATCACGGGGATGCCGGACTCCACGATCAGCTCGATCTGCCGGTGCGAGCGCTCGCCGCCCTCCAGCTTCACCGCGCCCACGCCCGCGTCCTTGACCAGTCGCATCGCGTTGCGCAGCGCCTGGGTGGGGCCCTCCTGGTACGAACCGAAGGGCAGGTCCGCCACGATCAGGGCCCGGCGGGTGCCGCGGACCACGGCGGCGGACAGCATGGTCATCTCGTCCATGGTGACGGGCACGGTGGTCTCGTACCCGAGGTGGACGTTGCCCATGGAGTCGCCCACCAGCAGCACCGGGATGCCGTTCTCGTCGAAGACGGAGGCGGTCAGCGCGTCGTAGGCGGTGAGCATGGGCCACTTCTCGCCGCGTTCCTTGGCGAGGGCGATGTCCCGGACGGTGATGCGGCGCGTCCCCTTGCCCCCGTACAGCGTCCTGCCGTCCCCGTCGGGGGGTACGGGGGGCTGGTCTGGGGTGCGGGCAGCCGAGAGCTGCGTCATCGCAACGGCTCCTTCATGTCATCTCGAAGCGCCCTGACGGCGTCTCCGGACCGTTTCCATGGTGGCACCTCGGGCCGCGGGACGGTAGTCGGGGGCCGTCCTCCCGCAGGTCGGACCCCGAAACGTAAAGTTCTCCCCATGGATTTCGATACGAGTCCGTCTCGTATCGAAGGGTTCCTAGGCTCGGCCCATGACCGATCCTGCTGTCCCCTCCGGGCGGGTGTCCGAAGCCGTGCACCGTAGGCGCTGGGCCGTCCTGGGCGTGCTCATGCTCAGCCTGCTCGTCGTCGTGATCGACAACTCGATCCTGAACGTGGCAATCAAGACCATCTCGACGCCCGCGCCCGTGGGCCTCGGCGCCAGCCAGGTCGAGATCGAGTGGGCCATCAACTCCTACTCCCTGGTCTTCGCCGGGCTCCTCTTCTCCGCCGGACTCCTCGGCGACCGGCTGGGCCGCCGCAAGGTGCTGGTCGCCGGCATGCTGGCCTTCGGGGCCTGCTCCGCGCTCGCCGCCTACGCGGACTCGCCCGGCGAGCTGATCGCCTACCGCGCCCTGATGGGCCTCGGCGCCGCCTTCGTGATGCCGGCGACCCTCGCGATCCTGATGAACGTCTTCGAGCGCGAGGAACAGCCCAAGGCCATCGGGATCTGGGCGGGCGGCGTCGGCCTCGCCATCGCCGTGGGCCCCGTCACCGGCGGGTTGCTCCTCGACCACTTCTGGTGGGGCTCCGCGTTCCTCGTCAACGTCCCCATCGTGCTCGTCGCGGTGGTCCTGATCCTGGTGATGGTGCCCGAGTCCCGCGACCCCGCGCCCGGGCGCGTCGACCCGCTCGGGGTGCTCCTCACCGTCGTCGGACTCACCCTGCTCGTCTACGGCATCGTCGAAGGCGGTCGCCTCGCCGACTTCACCGACCCCGTCGTCCTCGCCACCAGCGGCACCGGGCTGCTCGCCCTGTGGCTCTTCGTGCGGCACGAGAAGCGCACCGCACACCCCGCCATCGACGTCCGGTACTTCCGCGACCGGGTGTTCTCGGCCGCCGTCACCGCCGTCGCGCTGGTCTTCTTCGCGCTGATGGGCGTCACCTTCTTCTCCGTCTTCTACCTCCAGACCGTGCGCGGCCACTCCCCGCTGGAGACCGGCCTGTTGATGCTGCCGCTGGCGATCGCGCAGCTCCTCGCCGCGCCCCGGGCCCGGCTGGTCGTCGAACGGTTCGGCCACCGCGCGGTCACCACCTCCGGACTGCTGCTGCTGGCCGCGACCCTGGCCTCGTTCGCGGTGTTCGACGAACGGACCCCGCTCTGGGCGCTGGAGCTGGTGTTCTTCCTGATGGGACTGGGGATGGCGCACGTGGTGACCCCGACGAACGTGCTCATCATGCAGGCGGTGCCCCGGGAGAAGGCCGGCTCCGCCTCCGCCCTCAGCAGCACCTTCCGGCAGGTCGGCGGCGCCCTCGGCATCGCCGTGCTGGGCTCGGTGCTGTCCGCCGCCTACCGGGCCAGCGTCGAGGACGGGCTCGCCGTGCTGCCGGAGGCGGCCCGGCACACCGCCGGCGAGTCCATCGAGGCCACCCTCGCCGCCGCGCACCGCCTCGGGGCGGACGGGGCGCCCCTGGTGGCCGCCGCGCACCAGTCCTTCCTGCACGCCATGGGCGCCACCGCACTGTGGGGCGCGGCCGTCGCGGTGCTCGGCGCCGTGGTCACCGCCCTGTTCCTGCCCGCCCGCACCCCCCGGCCACCGGCACCCGACGGGGTGCCGCGGCCGACCCGGACGGAGGCCGGACGCACCCCCTGAGCTGCGGGCGTCAGCTCGGCAGAGCCGGTCGCGGACCGCGGCGGGGACGCTGACACCGGAACCGCCGCGTGCGACCCGCACCTCGGGGACCACGAGGCGCCAAGATGGGGGCACAGTCCCACGAGGCCCGGAGGAACAGTGGACGAGGTGAAGCCGCTGCGGGGGCGCCCCCGCAGCGAGGCGGCCGAACAGGCGATCCTGGAGGGCGCCGTGCGGCTCCTGGAGGAGGGGGTGCCGCTCGCAGACATCGGCATCGAACGCATCGCCCGGGCCGCCGGCGTCGGCAAGGCCACCATCTACCGCCGCTGGCCCGGCAAGGAGGAACTCTTCGTCGCCGCCATCCGCCGCGTCGAACCCGAAGAGCCCCCACTCGCCGGCACCTCGGTCCGGGAGGACCTGATCGCCCTGCTGGAGGCCCAACGCCGGTGGGGGCTGGCCCGGCGCTCCTCCGCCCTGCTGCACAACGTCCACGCCCAGATCAAGAGCCACCCCCGGCTCTGGGCCGCCTACCGCGCGACCGTCATCGAACCCCGCCGCCGCACCGCCCTCGACGTGATCCGCCGTGGACAGGCCGACGGCGAGATCCGCGCCGACCTCGACGCCGACTTCCTCAACGACCTCTTCGCCGGGCCGATGTTGGTGCGCACCGTGCTGCGCCCCGAGGGCGACCTCCCGGACGACTTCGCGACACGGATCGTGGACGCCCTACTGGCGGGGCTGCGCCCGGCGCAGTAGGGTCGCCGCGCCCGGGCGCACTCCCGCGCGACCCGCCGGCGCGGAGCGGCGGACGGGGCCGCTCCGGAACTCCCGGGGCCCCATCTCTCGTCTTCGTTCCCACACCCCCGCCCGGGACGACGGGAACACCACGGGCCATCGCCTAGGGTCGGGTGCAGGCGGGAACGAAGGGCACGGCATCAGTGAGGCGACCAATGGCGCAGCAGACGTATGCGACGGCGACGGACAGCGGCGGCGATCCGGGGACCGGCGGCCGCCCCGCGTCCCGGTTGCGGCGCCTGACCCGCGGCTGGCGCGGCGACGGGGGCACCTGGCGGCGCGGCGCGGTGCTGGCGGTGCTCGCCGTCCTGGTCGCGCTGGCGATGATCCTGCACGCGCAGATCCCCAACTCCATCGGCAGCCTCGGCAGTCTCAACGAGACCTTCCTGCCGTGGCTCGGGGTGTTCGTGCCGCTGCTGTTCCTGCTGGCCCTGGTCCGCAAGTCCGCCACCGCGCTGATCGCGGTCCTGGTGCCCGCCGTCACCTGGGTCAACCTCTTCGGAGGGCTCGTCACCGACAAGACCGGCACCGGCGGCGACCTCACCGTCGTCAGCCACAACGTCAACGCCGAGAACCCCGATCCGGCCGGGACCGCCCGCAGCGTCGCCGCCTCCGGGGCGGAGGTGCTCGCCCTGGAGGAACTCACCCCGCAGGCGGTGCCCGTGTACACCCGTGCCCTGGAGGACTCGTACCCGTACCACAAGGTGGAGGGCACGGTCGGGGTCTGGAGCAAGTACCCGATGAGCGACACCGCGCCGGTCGACATCAAGCTCGGCTGGACCCGGGCGATGCGCACCACGGTCACCACGCCCCAGGGCCCGGTGGCCGTGTACGTGGCCCACCTGCCCTCGGTGCGGGTGAAGCTGAACGCCGGGTTCACCGCCAGCCGCCGGGACCAGAGCGCGGACGCGCTCGGCGAGGCCATCTCCCGCGAACCCCTGGAGCGGACGGTCCTGCTGGGCGACCTCAACGGCACCATGAACGACCGCGCCCTCAACGGCGTCACCGCGCAGATGCGTTCCACCCAGGGCGCGGCGGGCAGCGGCTTCGGCTTCACCTGGCCGGCGGCGTTCCCGATGGCCCGGATCGACCAGATCCTGGTCAAGCACGTGGAGCCGATGGCCTCCTGGACCCTGCCGCGCACCACCAGCGACCACCTCCCGGTCGCGGCCCGGGTCCGGCTCTGAGGTTCCGCGCCCGGGGCCGGCCCCGGGCGCGCCGGCTCACTCCGCGGCGTGCCCCGACTCGCGCCACCGGTTGAGGGTCGCGGGGCGGCGACGGCGACGATGCGCCACATCTGCTCGACGAGGTGCCTCATGCGTGCTCCTCCGCCGCGCGGAGCAGTTCCAGCCCGCGAGTCAGCAGGGCGCGGAGGGGCCCAGCGGCGCAGGCGTACCGCTCCACCGGCCCGGCCCAGCATGCTCGGCTCCGCGCAGTCGCGGGGCCGAGCTGGGGAACCCCCAGGTAGCACCCCCGCCCCAGGCGTTCCACCAGGGGGATCCGCTCCGGGGACCAGGCGCCGGGTGCGGTCAAGGCATAGACCTGCCCGGTGGCGCGGTCCACGAAGATCGGGCCTCCCCCCAGAGCGGCCCGCAGGACACCGACGGCCCGGATGTCGTCTGCTGCCGATACCGCGACGCGCACCAGGTCGCAGGGCGCGCGCACCGCGTCGAAGACCCCTCCACAGGCGAGCAGCGCCACTCCGCGAGCCCGCCACTCCTGAACGGCGACTTCCGGGCTCTCGGCAGCCAGCAGCAACCACCGTGCGGCGGCATCCGCGTTCCCACCGGACCCGGCCCCTTGGACGTCGGGCGTCCAGGGGCGGTGGCCGTCCGGCGCCCCGAGGACATGCATCCGGTTCACACGCGCTCCCCGACCGTCAGGGGGGTGGACGCGGCCGGGGCGGTGAGGGCCCTCGGCCTGTCCACCGGCAATTCGGGGCCGTCCGCCCCGCTCCGGGTGACGCTCGCACTCTGCCGCACGCGGGCTCTCCTTCCAGGTGGGCCTTGCTGTGTTTCACCGGTCCGAACCGGCACCGAAGAACGTATCGCTATTCGCGAAAGGCGGCAAGGTGAGGAGGGGGGTGGGACACTTGCCGTGCGAAGCGGCAAGGTTTCGGAACGTCGTGGAAGGAGAGGACCTCGTGCCTGAAGGTGGGTGGACGCAGGCTTCCGTGCCGTATCTGTCGCCCCGTGCCGCGGGTCAGGCCGATGCCTGGACCGCCGAGGCGGCGGCCAGGGGGCGCAAGGGGACGCAGCGCGTCGTGCTGGCCGGGGAGGTCCGGGCCTCAGGCGAGGTGGCGGACCTGCTGGGGCTCGACGAAGCGGCGGAGGTGATCGTCCGTCAGCGGGTCATCCTCCTCGACGGGGAGGCCACGGAGCTGACCGACACCTACTATCCGGCGGACCTCGCCCGGGGCACTCGACTGGCGGAGACATCGAAGATCCCCGGGGGAGCCGTCACGTTGTTGGCGGAGCTCGGATACGTCGCCCACGCCGTGCGCGAAGTGGTGCGCGCACGCATGCCGGACGTCCGTGAACAGGAGTTGCTGGCAACGGGACCCGGTGCCCCGGTCCTGACCTTGACCCGGGTCACCGCGGACGCCCGGGGCGTCCCGTTCCAGGTCGACGTGTCGGTTTTCCCGGCCACCGCCCATGGGCTCAGCTACGAGATGAGGGTGGGCTGACCGACATGCCCAAGGATCCTGAAGAGACCTTCGACCGGCGTCCCCTGCATGAGCGCATCGCTGCGGATCTGCGTGACGAGATCATGTCCGGTGTCCTGGCGCCCGCCACCAACCTCCCCTCCACGCAGCGCCTGAAGGAGCGGTTCGGCGCGTCGAACGCCACCGTGCAGAAGGCTTTGCAGGTGTTGAAGGACGAACGCCTGGTCATCGGTCGTGCGGGCTCGGGGGTGACCGTCCGCGAACACCGGCAGGAGACGGTGTCCCCGGCACGTTTCGGACGCCCCGCCGGCCCCGGCGAGCCCCACCCGTGGCTCGCCGAGGCCGCCGAGCGGGGGAAGGACGGCAGCGTCCAACTCCTGGGCGTGGCAGAGGTGCGGCCACCGCACGATGTCGCCGAGCGGCTGGGTCCCGTCGGGACCGGGACGGCGATCGAGCGGAAGCAACTCCTGCTGCACGGTGGGGAACCCGCCGAACTGGTCTCGTCGTACTACCCTCTCGACCTCGCGCAGGGCACCGCCCTGTCGGAGGCCCGGAGGATCCGGGGCGGGACGCCGGCTCTGCTGGCCGGCATGGGATATCCGCCCAGGCGCACCGTGGACCGCGTGTCGGCTCGCGTGCCCACCCAGGCCCAGTACGAGGCGTTGCGCCTGCCGACGGACCTGCCGGTCCTGCGCACGCTCCGGACCGTGTACAGCGACGGCGAACGCCCGATCGAGGTGACCGTGATGGTGAAGGCGGGCCACCTGTACGAATTGCAGTACGAGTTCGCGTAGGGGTCCGCTCCCTCGTCCGCGCCCGGGGCGAGGCCCCGGGCGCGCCGGTTCACTCCGGGGCGTGCCCCGACTCCCGCCACCGGTTGGTGATCGGCAGCCGCCGGTCCTTGCCGAAGCCCTTGGCGGAGGTCTTCGTCCCCGGCGGGTACTGGCGCCGCTTGTACTCGGCGGTGTCCACCATCCGCAGGGTCTTCGTCACCAGCTCCGCGTCGAAGCCGGCCGCCACGATCGTGTCCGCGCCCTGGTCCCGGTCGACGTACCGTTCCAGGATCGCGTCCAGCACCGGGTAGTCCGGCAGCGAGTCGGTGTCCACCTGGTCCGGGCGGAGTTCGGCGCTGGGCGGCTTGGTGACGGAGTTCTCGGGGATCGGCGGGGTCTCGCCGCGCTCGACGGCCGCCCGGTTGCGCCACTCGGCGAGCCGGAACACGGTCGTCTTGTACACGTCCTTGATCGGTCCGTAGGCGCCCACCGAGTCCCCGTACAGCGTGGAGTACCCCACGGCCAGCTCGGACTTGTTGCCCGGGGCCAGCACGATGTGGCCCTCCTGGTTGGAGATCGCCATCAACAGGGTGCCGCGCAGTCGGGACTGGAGGTTCTCCTCCGCCAGCCCGGTCAGCCCCAGGGACTCCATGTAGGCGTCGAACATCGGCGCGATCGACACCGTGCGGAAGTGCAGCCCGGTGCGGCGGGCCAGCTCCGCCGCGTCCTCCTTGGAGTGCTCCGAGGAGTACTTGGAGGGCATGGACACCCCGTACACGTGCTCCGCGCCCAGGGCGTCGCAGGCCAGGGCCGCCACCAACGCCGAGTCGATGCCGCCGGAGAGCCCGATCAGCACCGAGCGGAAGCCGTTCTTCGCGACGTAGGCGCGCAGGCCCACGACCAGCGCCGAGTAGACCTCCTCGTCGTCGTCCAGGCGCTCCGCGTACCCGCCGTCCTGCTCCGGCTCGTAGGGCGGCAGGGGGTCGGCGGAGAGCGTGCGGCGGTCGATGCGCAGTCCGTCGTCCACCACGCCGGAGGGGGGCTCGTCGGCCGCCGCCGGCAGGTCGAGGTCCAGCACCACGCAGCCCTCGGCGAACTGGGGGGCCCGGGCGATCACCTCGCCGTCCCGGTCCACCACGATCGAGTCGCCGTCGAACACCAACTCGTCCTGTCCGCCCATCATGGCCAGGTACGCCGTGGTGCACCCCGCCTCCTGGGCGCGCTTGCGCACCAGCTCCAGACGGGTGTCGTCCTTGTTCCGCTCGTAGGGGGAGGCGTTGATCGACAGCAGCAGTCCGGCGCCCGCGGACCGGGCGGCCGGCACCCGGCCGCCGTCCTGCCACAGGTCCTCGCAGATCGCGAGGGCCACGTCCACCCCGTGCACCCGCACCACGGGCAGCGTGTCGCCCGGCACGAAGTACCGGAACTCGTCGAACACGCCGTAGTTGGGCAGGTGGTGCTTGGCGAAGGTCAGCACCACCTCGCCGCCGTGCAGCACGGCCGCCGCGTTCTGCGGGGCGCCCGCCGGCTGGCCGTACTTGGGCTGCGCCGTCTCGCAGCGGTCGAGGTAGCCGACGACCACCGGGATCCCGCCGAAGCCCTCCTCGGCGAGCCGGCGGGCGAGGTCCCGCAGGGCCGCCCGGGACGCCTCCACGAAGGAGGAGCGCAGCGCCAGGTCCTCGACGGGGTAGCCGGTGAGGACCATTTCCGGGAACGCGATGAGATGGGCCCCCTGGCCGGCGGCGTGCCGGGTCCACCGGAGCACGGCGTCGGCGTTGCTGGCGAGGGCGCCGACCGTGGAGTCGACCTGGTTCAGGGCTAGGCGTAGTTGAGGCACGCCCCCAGTGTAATCGTCACTCCGACGCGATGTCCTGCGGGCTCCGCCCCGCCCGGGCCGGCGGGGCCCGGACCCTCCCGAGGGCCTACAGCACCGGCAGGTTCTTCCGCAGCTCGAAGGCGGTGACCTCGGAGCGGTACTCCTCCCACTCGGACTTCTTGTTCCGCAGAAAGAAGTCGTACACGTGTTCGCCGAGCGTCTCGGCGACCAGCTCGCTGCGCTCCATCAACCGGATCGCCTCGCCCAGGTTCTGCGGCAGCGGCTCGATGCCCATCGCCCGCCGCTCCCCGTCCGACAGGGCCCAGACGTCGTCGTCGGCGCCCGGCGGCAGCTCGTACCCCTCCTCGATGCCCTTGAGGCCCGCGGCCAGCAGCACCGCGTAGGAGAGGTACGGGTTCGCCCCCGAGTCCAGGGAGCGGACCTCCACCCGCGCCGAACCGGTCTTGCCCGGCTTGTACATGGGCACCCGGATCAACGCCGAACGGTTGTTGTGGCCCCAACAGATGTACGAGGGGGCCTCGCCGCCGGCGCCCGCGGTGCGCTCCGAACCGCCCCAGATCCGCTTGTACGAGTTCACCCACTGGTTGGTCACCGCGGAGATCTCCGCCGCGTGCCGCAGCAGGCCGGCGATGAAGGACCGGCCCACCTTGGAGAGCTGGTACTCGGCGCCCGACTCGTAGAACGCGTTGCGGTCGCCCTCGAACAGGGAGAGGTGGGTGTGCATCCCGGAGCCCGGGTGCTCGGAGAACGGCTTGGGCATGAACGTGGCCTGCACCCCCTGCTCCAGCGCCACCTGCTTCATCACCAGCCGGAAGGTCATGATGTTGTCCGCCGTGGAGAGCGCGTCCGCGTACCGCAGGTCGATCTCCTGCTGTCCCGGAGCGCCCTCGTGGTGGCTGAACTCCACCGAGATGCCCATCGACTCCAGCATGGTGATGGCCTGCCGGCGGAAGTCCATGCCGACGTTCTGCGGGGTGTGGTCGAAGTAGCCGGAGTTGTCGGCGGGGGTGGGCCGGGAGCCGTCCAGCGGCCGGTCCTTCAACAGGAAGAACTCGATCTCGGGGTGGGTGTAGAAGGTGAAGCCCAGGTCCGAGGTCTTGGCCAGGGCCCGCTTGAGCACGTAGCGCGGGTCCGCGAAGGACGGGGAGCCGTCCGGCATCAGGATGTCGCAGAACATCCGGGCGGTGCCCGGCGCCTCCGCCCGCCACGGCAGCACCTGGAAGGTGCCCGGGTCGGGCTTGGCGATCATGTCGGACTCGTACACCCGGGCGAAGCCCTCGATGGCGGAGCCGTCGAAGCCGATGCCCTCGTCGAAGGCCTGTTCGAGCTCTGCGGGCGCGACCGCGACGGACTTCAGGAAGCCCAGCACGTCCGTGAACCACAGGCGTACGAACCGGATGTCGCGCTCCTCCAGCGTGCGGAGCACGAATTCCTGCTGCTTGTCCATTGTCGACTTCCCCATCCTTGCTGGTCGGGCCGCGTGCTCCGGTGCCATGGGACAGGCCCCGTCACGAGCATCCCACCACACGGTTTCCGGCACGTTGCGGGCGCCCGGCGCAGGTCCGCGGCCGGGTGCCCCTCCGTGGCTCTGTGCCCATAGTGCCTGCTGATCCGGGTCTCCGTAACGGTCGGACCCGCCACCCGGGGAGCGGCCGGGCGCCGGACGCGTCCGGGGCGGTGCCCTGGGGCGGAACCCGGGGCCGAGGACGTAGGCTCGGCGTGCGGTGTGATCTTCCGTCGGACGGGGACCGGCCGCCGCGGAGCACGGGGCACCCCCGCAACACCGCAGTACGGACCAGGGCGAACAGCACGGACGGAACGGAACAGGGGGACGGACGGATGACGGTGCCGTCGGGGCCGCCGGTGTCGAGCGGACGCCGCAGCAGCACCTTCACGCGCCTGCTCAGGCACGGCTTCACCGACCCCTCCACCGCCGAGCGGCTGCTCGACGGGGAGGCCCTGGCCCCGGCGCGCGCCGATCCGGTGCTGCTGGACGCACTCGGCCGCACCGCCGACCCGGACCTCGCCCTGGTCGGACTCGTCCGCCTGGTCGAGGCCCAACCGGACGAACTCGACCACCGGGAACTGCTCGACACCCTGCTCACCGCCAAACCCCTGCGGGACCGGCTGCTCGGGGTGCTCGGCGCCTCCGAGGCGCTCGCCGACCACCTGGCCCGCCACCCCGGCGACTGGCGCGCCCTTACCACCTACGAGGCCCAGGACCTGCACCCCGGGGTGGCGGAGTTCGAACGGGGGCTGGCCGCCGCCACCGACCCGGTCTCGCTGCGGGTCGCCTACCGGCGCTGCCTGCTGTCGATCGCCGCCCGGGACGTGTGCGGCACCACCACCGACGTGGCCCAGACCGCCGCCGAACTCGCCGACCTGGCGACGGCGACCCTGCGCGCGGCCCTCGCCATCGCCTCCGCGGCCGGCCCCGAGGACGCGGCGCGCTGCCGGCTGGCCGTGATCGCCATGGGCAAGACCGGCGGCCACGAGCTGAACTACGTCTCCGACGTGGACGTCATCTTCGTCGCCGAACCGGCCGCCGGCACCGAGGACGGCGACGAGACCGCGGCGCTCCAGGCCGCGACCCGGCTCGCCGCCCACCTGATGCGGATCTGCTCGGAGACCACCGTCGAGGGGACCATCTGGCCCGTCGACGCCAACCTCCGTCCCGAGGGCCGCAACGGTCCGCTGGTGCGCACCCTCTCCAGCCACCTCGCCTACTACCAGCGCTGGGCGAAGACCTGGGAGTTCCAGGCGCTGCTGAAGGCCCGCCCGGTCGCCGGCGACGAGGAACTGGGCGCCCGGTACGTCGCCACCCTCGCCCCCCTGGTGTGGCAGGCCGCGGAGCGCGACAACTTCGTCGCCGACGTGCAGAAGATGCGCCGCCGGGTGATCGAGAACATCCCGGCCGGCGAGGTGGACCGCGAACTCAAGCTCGGCCCCGGCGGGCTGCGGGACGTCGAGTTCGCCGTGCAACTGCTCCAACTGGTGCACGGCCGGGCCGACACCTCGCTGCGCAGCGGCACCACCCTGGACGCGCTGGCCGCCCTGGCCCGCGGCGGGTACGTGGGCCGGGTCGACGCCGCCCAGCTCGACGACGCCTACCGCTTCCTGCGCACCCTGGAACACCGCATCCAACTGTTCCGGCTGCGCCGCACCCACCTGGTCCCCGAGGGCGAGGCCGACCAGCGGCGCATAGGGCGCTCGCTGGGCATGCGCACCGAGCCCATCACCGAACTCGACCGGGCCTGGCGCCGCCACACCTCGGTGGTGCGGCGCCTCAACGAGAAGCTGTTCTACCGCCCCCTCCTGGACGCCGTCGCCCAACTGGCGCCCGGGGAGACCCGGCTGAGCACCGAGGCGGCCCGGGAACGGCTGGTGGCCCTCGGCTACGCCGATCCGGCCGCGGCACTGCGGCACCTGGAGGCGTTGGCCTCCGGGGTCAGCCGCAAGGCGGCCATCCAGCGCACCCTGCTGCCCGTGCTGTTGGGCTGGTTCGCCGACTCCGCCGACCCGGACGCCGGCCTGTTGAACTTCCGCAAGGTCTCCGACGCGCTCGGCAAGACCCCCTGGTACCTGCGGCTGCTGCGGGACGAGGGGGCCGCCGCGGAGAACCTGGCCCGGGTGTTGTCCGCCGGTCGGCTCGCCCCGGACCTGCTGATGCGGGCCCCGGAGGCGGTGGCCCTGCTCGGCGACGCCAGCGGGCTGCGGCCGCGCGGTCGGGAGCCGCTGGAGCAGGAGGTGCTCGCGGCCGTCCGGCGCGCGGACGGGGCGGAGCAGGCGGTGGCCGCCGCCCGCGGCATGCGCCGCCGCGAGCTGCTGCGCACCGCCGCCGCCGACATCGTCGCCTCCTACGGCACCGAGGAGGCCCCGGCCGTCGCCGACCAGGGCGCCCTGGTGGACCTGGTCGGCGGGGCCGTCTCCGACCTGACCGCGGCGACCATCGCGGGCACCCTGCGCGCCGTGGTGCGCGCGGGGTGGGGCGAGGAGCTGCCCACCCGGTTCGCGGTCATCGGCATGGGCCGCTTCGGCGGGCACGAACTCTCCTACGGCTCCGACGCCGACGTGCTGTTCGTCCACGAGCCCCGTCCGGGGGTGGACGAGCAGACCGCCGCCAAGGCCGCGGCCACCGTGGTCGCCGAGGTGCGGCGCCTGCTCCAGATCCCCAGCGCGGACCCGCCGCTGCTGATCGACGCGGACCTGCGTCCGGAGGGCAAGAGCGGGCCGCTTGTGCGCACCCTCGGTTCGTACGCCGCCTACTACCGGCGCTGGTCGCTGGTGTGGGAGTCGCAGGCCCTGCTGCGGGCCGAACCGGTCGCCGGGGACGCCGAGTTGGGGCAGCGGTTCATGGAACTGGTCGACCCCCTGCGCTATCCGGCGGAGGGCATCGGACCGGACGCGGTGCGCGAGATCCGGCGGCTGAAGGCGCGGATGGAGTCCGAGCGCCTGCCCCGGGGCGCCGACCCCACCCTGCACACCAAGCTGGGCCGCGGGGGCCTGTCCGACGTGGAGTGGACGGTGCAACTGCTGCAACTGCGGCACGGCTGGTCGGAGCCGGGCCTGCGCACCACCCGGACCCGCCCGGCACTGGCCGCGGCGACCGCGGCGGGGCTGCTGGACGGTCCGGACGCCGAGGTGCTGGACGAGGCGTGGGTGCTGGCCTCCCGGGTGCGCAACGCGGTGATGCTGGTGCGCGGCCGGGCGGGCGACACCTTCCCCTCGGACGGTCGCGAGCTCGCCGCGGTGGGCCGGTACCTGGGCTACGGCCCGGGGCAGGTGGGCGAACTCCTGGACGCCTACCGCCGCACCACCCGGCGGGCCCGTGCGGTGGTGGACGAGGTCTTCTACGGTTCCTGAGGCGCGGCCGGCCCCCGCAGTGCGGCGGCCCGGGTGAGGAAGCCGGTCAGGGCCAGCTCGAAGGCCCGGTCGGCCCGGTCCGGGCCGACCGCGGCCAGGGCGCGGGCGAGCTGCGGGGTGCGCGCCCCCGCGGGCGGTTCCCACATCGTCTCCGGAGCGGCCAGGTCGAGGGCCGACCCCAGGACCAGGTTCTCCAGTGCCACGACCACCGGCAGCACCTCGGGCAGTGGGAAGCCGGCCGCCAACAGTCGGACCACCGCGCGTTCGTACTGGTCGAGGACGCCCGCCGCCCGCACCGGCGAGGCGGTCAGCAGGGGGATCGCCCGGGGGTGCGCGGCGAAGGCGGCGCGGTAGGAGCGGGCCCAGGCGGCCACCGCCCGGTCCCAGGGCTCCTCGTCGAGGGTGGCGGGGTCGATGGCGTCGGTGATCCGCTCCCGGAGCAGTTCCACGATCCCGTCCCGCCCGTCGACGTGGTGGTAGACGGAGGCGGTGCGCACCCCGAGCCGGGCGGCGATCTGCGGCACGCTGAAGTCGCCCCGGGCGTCGACCAGTTCCAGTGCGGCCGTGGTGATCCGGTCCCGGTCCAGTAGCGGGGTGCGGGGTCGTGCCATGCCGTGGGGCCTTCCTGGGGGAGGTCAAAGGGAGCGGAGTCCGACCTTCCGGATCGCTCGGGCACAGGTTACCGTGCTGGAACCGACAGGCTTTAGGTTTCTGTCGCGGAGAGAAGGAGCCGTCATGCCGGACCCCGCCGCCTGCACCGCCGACCTCGTGCTGACCGGGGCCCGGGTCCGTACCCTCGATCCCGCCCTGCCCCCGGTCAGCGAGGACGCCGCGGTCGCCGTCCGGGCCGGCCGGATCGTCGCGGTGGGCGCGCCGGACGAGGTCCGTGACTGGCGCGGCAGCGGCACCGAGGTGGTGGACCTGGCCGGGGCGACCCTCGTGCCGGGGCTCACCGACGCCCACAGCCACCCGGTGTGGGGGTTGGAGCTGGCCACCGGGGTCGACCTGAGCGGGGTCACCGACCCGGCCGGGTTGCGGGCGGCGCTCGCCGGCGCGGACCGGATCGGGGGGTGGGTGCTCGGCTGGGGCCTGGACCACAACGCCTTCGGCGGGGCGGCGCCGCACCGCACCGCGATCGAGGAGGCGGTGGGGGGTGCGCCGACCCTGCTGCGCCTGTACGACGGCCACTCCGCACTGGCCAGCGGGGCCGCCCTGGCCGCGGCCGGGATCACCGGCCCCCGCGAGTTCGGCCAGCGGGCCGAGGTGGTGTGCGACGCGGACGGACCCACCGGCCATCTGATCGAGCACGCCGCGATGGACCTGCTGACCCCGGTCCTGCCCCGGCTGCCGCGCGCCGAGCGCCGGGCCCGGCTGCTGGACCTGCTGCACGCCATGGCCGCCACCGGGCTGACCGGGGCCCAGGTGATGGACCTCGGTGACCTGGAGCTGCTGGCCGCGGTGGCCGAGGAGGCCGACGGGCTGCCGTTGCGGTTGCGGTTGGCGCCCTGGTGCATGCCCGGCGCCGACCGGGACGCCCTGGACGCGTTGGTCGCCCTCCAGGGCAGGCACGGGCCCGACTGGCGGGTGGGCGGGGTGAAGTTCTTCATGGACGGCACGGTCGAGGGCGGCACCGCCTGGCTGGAGCACCCGGACCGCCACGGACAGGGCACCGAGGCGCTGTGGCCCGACCCCGGGGCGTACGCGGCGGCGGTGCGGTACCTGCACGGGGCCGGGGTCCGCACCATCACCCACGCCATCGGGGACGCGGCGGTCGGACACGTGTTGGACACCGTGGGGTCGCTCGGCCCGGGCGGCCGGATGCGGCACCGGATCGAGCACGTCGAGACCGTGCCGGACGCCCTGGTGCCGCGCTTCGCCGCCCTCGGCGTCATCGCTTCGATGCAGCCGCCGCACAGCGCCTACACCCGGGCCGACCACGGTGACGAGTGGTCCCGGCGGCTGGGGCCCGAGCGCGCCGGGCGGGCCTGGCGGGTGCGGGACCTGCGGGACGCGGGCGCGGTGGTGGCCCTCGGCTCGGACTGGCCGATCGCGTCCTTCGACGCGCGCGGGGTGCTGGCCACCGCCCGTTCCCCGCGCGGGGCCGCCGCCGCCCGGTCCGGGCTCACCGGGCTGATGGCCTTGGAGGGGCTCACCTCCCATGCCGCGCTCGCGGCGGGGGAGGAGCGGGAGGCCGGCCGGATCGCCCCGGGTCACCGGGCCGATCTGACGGCGTTCGGAGTGGACCCGGTGGCGGCCCCCGCCGACGAGGTGGCCGGGGCGCCGGTGGTGCTGACCACCGTGGCGGGGCGCGTCGTCCACCGGGGTTGAGCCCGGCCGCCGGACGGCCGGGCCGGGGTCAGCCGGTCCGGTCGTTCGGTACGAGCCGGGGCAGCTCCGAGGGCCAGCGGCCGTACCAGGCGCGGGCCACGCCGTAGCCGAAGGCGAGGCAGACCATCCCGCCGACCGCGTCCAGCCAGAAGTGGTTGGCGGTGGCGACGATGACGACCAGGGTGAGCACCGGGTACAACAGGCCCAGCACCTTCACCCAGGGCACCCGGGCCAGGAAGTACAGGGTGAGCCCGCACCACAGCGACCAGCCGATGTGCATGGACGGCATGGCCGCGTACTGGTTGGACATGTTCTTCAGGTCCCCGGAGGCCATCGACCCCCAGGTCTCGTGGACCAGGACGGTGTCGATGAAGCCGCCGCCGGTCATCAGCCGCGGGGGCGCCAACGGGTACAGGTAGTAGCCGAGCAGGGCCACCCCCGTGGTGGCGAAGAGCACGGTGCGGGTCGCCGCGTAGCGGCCGGGATGGCTGCGGAACAGCCACACCAGCACACCCAGCGTCACGATGAAGTGCAGCGTGGCGTAGTAGTAGTTCATCCCCACGACGAGCCAGGTCACCGAGTCCACGGCGTGGTTGACGGCCTTCTCGAAGGCCAGTCCCATGCTCTGCTCGACGTCCCAGATCCAGTGGGCGTTCCGCATCGCCTGTGCCTTCTGCTCGGGCACGGCGTTGCGGACCAGCGAGTACGTCCAGTAGCTGATGGCGATCAGCAGGACCTCGAACCAGAGCCGGGGACGGCGCGGAGCCCGCATCCGGTCGAGCAGTCGGCGCGGACCGAGCGGTCCGCGGGAGTCCGTCCCGTGCGGCGCCGCGGTGTCCTCGTGCCGGTCCGCGGGCGCGGCACCGTCCTGGGGAGCGGTACCGGGTTGCCCGCTGGTGGCCTGCTGTCGGCCTTCCAGTTGTGTCACGGTCGTCTCACCCATGGGGGAAGAGTCTGCCAGATGACCTGGTCAGTCCGATCATCCCCCGGACGGTCCCGTCCCGCACCCCGTTGCCCCCTCGTGCTCGCGCCCCCTCCGCGTCGGCGCTGGTGGCCGCCCCGGGGCGTTCGGAGTGCTAGACGTCCTCGGGCCGGCGGGGGTTGCGCCCCGGGGCGGATCCGGTGGAGCCGCGGACCACCAGTTCCGGTTGGAACACGAACTCGCTGTGCGGGGCCGGCGACGCGTCGATCTCCTCCAGCAGGGCGCGCACCGCGGCCTGACCCATCGCGGGCACGGGCTTGCGGACGGTGGTGAGCGGGGGATCGGTGAACGCCATCAGCGGGGAGTCGTCGAATCCGACGACGGACACCTCGCCGGGGACCGCGCGGCCCCGCTGCCGGGCGGCGCGCACCGCGCCCAGGGCCATCAGGTCGCTGGCGCACACCAGCGCCGTGCACCCCCGGTCCAGCAGGGTGCCGGCCGCGGCCTGGCCGCCCTCCACCGAGAACAGGGAGTGCGCGATCAGCCGTCCGGTGATCTCGTCCTCGTCCAGGCCGAGCTGTTCGCGCACCGCGCGGACGAAGCCCTCGATCTTGCGCTGCACGGGCACGAACCGGACCGGTCCGAGCGCCAGTCCGATCCGGACGTGCCCCAGGGAGACCAGGTGCGTGACGGCCAACCGCATCGCCGCCCGGTCGTCGGGGGAGATGAACGGGGCGCGCACGCCCGGTGCGAACCCGTCGACCAGGACGAAGGGCACGCCCTGGACGCGCAGCCGTTCGTAGCGGCCGGGGTCGGCGGTGGTGTCGGAGTGCAGCCCGGACACGTAGATGATGCCGCGCACCCCGCGTTCCACCAGCAGGTCGGTGAGTTCGTCCTCGGAGGAGCCGCCCGGGGTCTGGGTGGCGAGCACCGGGGTGTAGCCCTGTCGGGTCAGGGCCTGGCCGATCACCTGGGCGAGCGCCGGGAAGATCGGGTTGTCCAGCTCCGGGATGATCAGGCCGACCAGTCCGGCGCTGCGGGCCCGCAGCCGGGCCGGCCGCTCGTAGCCGAGCCCGTCGAGGGCGGCGAGCACCGAGCGGCGGGTGGCCGCGGCGACCCCGGGCCGCCCGTTGAGCACCCGGCTGACGGTCGCCTCGCTGACCCCCACCCGCGCCGCGATGTCGGCGAGCCGCGCGGTCGGGGGCGGGGCGGGCGCCGGGGCGGGGCTCGCCGTGGGCTGCTGACTCATCGGGCTCCCTCGGATCGTGCCGGACGGGCGAACGTGCGTCATGGGCGCGGCGGTCGGCGCCCGCGCGCCCAACGTATACGCAGCGGGAGGGGGCGGGGACCGCGGGTGAGGTCAGTGGTTTCCCGGCCGTGTCCGAAAGCGACCCCCCAAATAAGAAGATGACATGCCTATTTGATAGCGTCCCGGCATGCGCTTGACCAAGTTCACCGACCTGGCCCTCCGTGCCGTGATGAGCCTCGCCGCCTCGGAGGGCGGCGCTCCGCTCACCACGCGCGAGGTGTCCGAGGCCATGGACGTGCCCTACACCCACCTGGCGAAGGCCGTCGCCCGGCTCCAGCACCTGGGTGTGGTCGAAGCGCGCCGGGGGCGCGGCGGGGGGCTCGCGCTCACCGCGGCCGGGCGGCACACCTCGGTCGGTCAACTCGTCCGTGACCTGGAAGGCGAGGGGGAGGTCGTGGAGTGCGAGGGGGACTCGCCCTGTCCGTTGCGGGGGGCCTGTCGGCTCCGCCGGGCGCTGCGCGAGGCGCAGAACGCCTTCTACGCCTCGCTCGATCCGCTGACCGTGGGCGAACTCGCGGCACCCCCCACCGGGCCGGTGCTGCTCGGCCTGGTCGGGCGACCGCGTCCCTGAGCCGCACCCGGGGTGCGCGATCGCATCCGTCGATCGCGTGAATACGAAGATCCTTTACCAATTAACCGACGAGGAGTCGTTGTGCTCTCAGCACGGTCCGTTCCGATCGTCCGCGCCACCCTCCCGGTGGTCGGTGCCCACATCACCGACATCACCGACCTCTTCTACCGCAAGCTCTTCGAGGCCCACCCGACCCTCCTGCGGGACCTCTTCAACCGCGGCAACCAGGCCAGCGGCACCCAGAAGCAGGCCCTCGCCGGCTCCATCGCCGCCTTCGCCGGCATGCTGCTGGAACGCCCCGACGAGCGCCCGGACGCCCTGCTCCAGCGGATCGCCCACAAACACGCCTCGCTCGGCGTCACCCCCGAGCAGTACAAGATCGTCCACCAGCACCTGTTCGAGGCGATAGCCGAGGTGCTCGGCGAGGCCGTCACCCCCGAGGTCGGCGCCGCCTGGGACGAGGTGTACTGGCTGATGGCCCACGCCCTCATCGCCGTCGAGGCCCGCCTCTACGAGGAGAGCGGCACCGCGGGCGGCACGGTCCGGCGCCCCATGACGATCGTCGAACGGCACGCCGAGACCCCCGACACCGTCTCCTTCGGCCTGCGCCCCGCGGACGGCCTCCCGCTCGCCCCCTTCCGCCCCGGGCAGTACGTCAGCGTCCAGGTCGAACTCCCCGACGGCGCCCACCAGATCCGCCAGTACAGCCTCTCCGCCGCGCCCGGCCGCGACCACTGGCGCATCACCGTCAAACGGGTCGACGGCGGCCCCGACCCGGACGGCGAGGTCTCCCACCACCTCCACGCGCACGCCCGCCCCGGCGACGTGCTCACCGTCTCCGCCCCCTTCGGCGACCTGGTCCTGCCCCCCGGCGACGGCCCCCTGCTCCTCGCCTCCGCCGGCATCGGCTGCACCCCCATGCTCGCCATGCTCGACCACCTCGCCACCACCGCCCCCACCCGCCCGGTGACCGTCGTCCACGCCGACCGCAGCCCCGGCTCCCACGCCCACCGCGCCGAACAACTCGCCCTGGTCGACCGGCTTCCGCACGCCGCCCTGCACCTCTGGTACGAGGACCCCGGTCCCGACACCGGCACCCCCGCCCGGACCGGACTGGCCGACGCCGGCGTCCTCGACCTGCCCGAAGGCGTCACCGCCTACCTGTGCGGCCCGCTGCCCTTCCTGCGCTCCTTCCGCAGCGACCTGCTGCGCTGCGGAGTGCCCGCCCGGTCCGTCCACTACGAGGTGTTCGGCCCGGACCTCTGGCTCGGCCAGGACTGACCGCCCGCGGTCGGGCCCGCACCCCGCGGGCCCGACCCGGTGGCGCGAAGTCCACCCCGTCGGAGGCGGGCGGCCCCGGGCAGGCATGGAAGTGCAAATCCTTGCGCATGCTTTCCGCAAGAGATTTCGTGGAGGCGCCGCCGTCCCGGGCGCGCCCCGGCGACCCCGCCCGGGCGGCCCCGCGGCGGACGGCCTCCCCGCGCCCCGGCCCCGACGCACGAAGGACGCCATGAGCCCGCACCCCGACGACCACCCCCCGCAGACCGTCACCCGGACCGCCGTCCGCCCCGGCTGGTGGACCGAGGCCGTCATCTACCAGGTGTATCCGCGCAGCTTCGCCGACAGCGACGGCGACGGCATGGGCGACCTACCGGGCATCCGCTCCCGCCTTCCCCACCTGCGCGACCTCGGGGTCGACGCGGTGTGGCTCAGCCCCTTCTACGCCTCGCCCCAGGCCGACGCCGGCTACGACGTCGCCGACTACCGGGCCGTCGACCCCGTGTTCGGCACCCTCGCCGACGCCGAAGCCCTGATCGCCGACGCCCACGCCCTCGGCCTGCGGATCATCGTCGACCTGGTGCCCAACCACTCCTCCCACCACCACGACTGGTTCCGCCGCGCCCTCGCCGGCGGCCCCGACTCCCCGCTGCGCCGGCGCTACCACTTCCGCCCCGGCCGCGGCGCCCACGGCGAACTCCCGCCCAACGACTGGGAGTCGGTGTTCGGCGGCCCGGCCTGGACCCGCACCACCGGCCCGGACGGCACCCCCGGCGACTGGTACCTCCACCTGTTCGCCCCGGAACAACCCGACTTCAACTGGGACCACCCGGCGGTCGCCGACGAGTTCCGCTCCGTCCTGCGGTTCTGGCTCGACCTGGGCGTCGACGGCTTCCGCATCGACGTCGCCCACGGTCTGGTCAAGCCCCCCGGGCTGCCCGACGCCGGCGGCCCCGCGCAGGCCCGACTGCTCGACGGCGGCGCCAAACCCTTCTTCGACCAGGACGGGGTGCACGCCGTCTACCGCTCCTGGCGCGCCCTCCTCGACGAGTACCGGGGCGAACGGATCTTCGTCGCCGAGGCGTGGACCCCCACCGTCGAACGGGCCGCCCGCTACGTCCGCCCCGACGAACTCCACCAGGCGTTCAACTTCTCGTACCTCACCACCCCCTGGGACGCCAGCGCGCTGCGCGCCGTCGTCGACCGCTCCCTGGACGCCATGCGCGCCGTCGGCGCCCCCACCACCTGGGTGCTGTCCAACCACGACGTCACCCGGCACGTCACCCGGTACGCCAACCCGCCGGGCCTCGGCACCCAGTTGCGCACCGCCGGCGACCGTCGGCTCGGGCTGCGCCGGGCCCGCGCGGCGACCCTGCTGATGCTGGCGCTGCCCGGCTCGGCCTACCTGTACCAGGGCGAGGAACTGGGGCTGCCGGACGTGGTCGACCTGCCCGACGAGGCCCGCCAGGACCCCTCCTTCTTCCGCGCCTCCGGCCAGGACGGCTTCCGCGACGGTTGCCGCGTCCCGATCCCGTGGACCGAGGACGGCCCCTCCTACGGCTTCGGCCCCGCCGGCTCGTGGCTGCCGCAACCCGCCGACTGGGGAGGGTTGAGCGTACGGGCGCAGACCGGCGCCGCCGGTTCCACCCTGGAGCTGTACCGGTCGGCCCTCGCCACCCGTCGCGCCCACCCCGCCCTCGGCGCCGGCGACCGGGTCGACTGGCTCGACGCCCCGCCCGGGGTGCTGGCCTTCCGCCGCGAGGCCGAGGGGCGCGCCGTCGTCTGCGCCGCCAACACCACCGGCGCACCGGTGCCCTGGACGGCCCCCGGCACCCCGCTGCTGTCCAGCGGACCGCTGCCCGTCGCCGGTGAACTGCCCCCCGACACCACGGTCTGGTGGAGCACTCCCTGAGCGGCGGGTCCGCCGCCCCCGCCGGGACGCGGCAGGGGCGGCGGAGCACTCGTCGGGATCAGGCCGCGGCGCGCGGCGCCAGGGACACCAGCCGTCCGACCAGGTCGCCGAAGGGACCCTCGGAGGGCTCGTCCGCCAGGATGCGCACCAGGATGCCGGCCATCTCCTCGTCGTAGGCGGAACTCACCGCGACCAGCGCCGCGAAGTCGTGCACCAACTGCAACTCCAGCTCACCGCGCGGGATCTTCCGGGTGTCCAGCCAGAGCAGGGCGGTCGACTCCACCAGCGAGATCCAGGACCGCACCACGAGCTCCAGCCGCGGCGGCGGCTGCGCCACGCCCAGGTGCCCGAGCACCCGCTCGTACGCGGTCTGCCGCACCGAATCGACGAGGCCGTTGGTGGCCGAGGCCGCGGGCACCGGCACCCCGCCGCCACCGGTCGGGACGGCCGGACCGCCGCGCATCAGGGCCGCGAACCCGGGCCCGTGCTCGTCCACGAAGTCGAAGAAGCGGCCCATCATCCGCAGCAGCCGGTCGCCCAGCGCGCCTTCGCACGGCTCCCGGAACCGGGCCGCCAGGTCCTCCGCGGCCCGGGTCAACGCCGCCTCGTACAGGCTCAGTTTCCCGGGGAAGTAGTGGTAGACCAGCGGCCGGGATATGCCCGCCGCGACGGCTATCTCATCGATGGACACCTCTTCGGGCGAGCGGTGGCTGAACAGGTCGAGAGCAACCCCGATCAGCTGCTGTCGCCGTTCCTCGACACCCATCCTGCGGCGCACCCCGGTCGTCATGGGGGACACCATAACCGCAGCGAACCCGCATGTCGGCGGGGCGTCGGGACCGTTACCGGACCCTCAGGTACCGGTTCGTTCCCGCCTTCCCCCACCGCCCGGCGGGAGCGACCGGGTGCACACCCGGGCCGGGGCGCGAGGCGGGGCCGTGACTTTCTCGGCCGACCGGTCCGCACGCCCGGCCCCCGCGTGGTGGAGTACTCCTGGCTCGACCGCGAGGTCGCTCGAACCCCCCACGACACACGGCACTTCTTCCCTTCCCCCACCATCCGGAGCGCGAAGACGCCATGACCACGCCCATCCCGCCCCCCGACGCCCCGGCCACCCCGTTCGCGTCCCCCTCCTTCCTGCCGCACCTGCGCCGCGCCACCGCCGCGGCCCTCTCCCGGCTGCCCCGAGCGCTGGGGCCGGAGGTCTACGTCCTGTCCTTCCGCATCGGCCGGATCGCCGACGACCCCCGCCGTCCGCGGCTGACGGTCGGCGGCAACACGGAGGGCCGGTGCCGTGCGCAGTGCGTCCGGCACGGCACCGACGAGGCCCGGTGGAACCCGCTGCACTGGCTGCCCGGCGGCGAGGTCGTCGGCGACGGGCCCGTGGCCGCGGCGTTCCGCGCCGAGGCGGTGCGGCTCGGCCACTGGTACGAGGACGGGGACGACCTCACCGACGCCGAGGAGGACGACTGCGCGGAGGCCCTGTACGCGCTGTTCGCGGACGCCTGCGAACGGGTCGCCGACGCCCTCACGAGGGACGGGACCCTGCTGCGGGCCCTCGGCCGGACCGTACCGGTCGTGGTCCACGATCCCGTCCTCGCCGGCTGGGAGCCGCCCCGTCCCCCGGACCCCCGTCTGCCGCCGTCGGCCCCGCACCCCTGACCGCCGGCCCGGACGACGGAGGTCCCCGCACCCACCCGGGCGCGGGGACCTCCGTCGGAAGGGGCGTCAGTGCAGGCCGTGCACGGCGGTCCCGTCCGCGGTGCGCCCTTCGAGCGCCGCCTGCACCCCCTGCTCCGTGGGCACGGCGAGGAACCGGCCCGACGCCCGTTCGGTGACGTCGCCGCTGGTGGCCACCTCCGTCACCTGCCGGCTGCCGGCCGCCAGCAGGAACCAGTCGCCCGCCTTCGCCTTCCACAGGGCCCCGGCCAACACCCGCGGCTCCCGTGCGCCGCACGCCGGCGCACCCGAGGACTGCGCGGCGACCGCGGCCACCGGCTTGCCCGGGGCGAGGAGCTGCGCGAGCACCCGGGCCTGTGGCCCGCGCCAGGTCTCGCCCCGGGTGCAGAGCCAGCGGGCCTCCCCGTTGCCCTGCGGCAACGGCTGCCGGGCGTACGCCCACGAGTTGACCGACCGCACCCCCTGGCCCTGGAACACCGCCAGTGAGCACGCGGTGCTCGCCCACTCCCCGTACGCCTCCGGACCGGCGACGTCCCGCGGCGAGCCGGGCGGGCCCGCGGTGAGCCGGGCCGGGGTGATCTCCCCGAGGTCCGCGAACAGCCGGCCGGCGCCCCCGGACTCCCGCAGCTGGAGGGCGTTGACCGCACCGCAGACGCCGGTGTCCGGATCGGGGCGGCCGGGCCCCGGCAACGGGTCGGTGACCCCCTGTGCACTGCGGCCCAGCTCCACCGGCTCGGCGTCCGGCTTCCGCAGGTCCCGGGCGGCGGCGCCGGTCACCCAGGGGGCGGTCAGATAGCGGACGTTGCCGTCGGAGCGGCCGAGCACCAGCGCCCCCGCCGCGGCCCGTTCCGCCCCGTCCACCCGGGCCAGGTCCAGGGCGGCGATCTCGGTGCCCTCCGCCGGCTCCGCGTAGCGCACCACCCGCAGCCCGTCGTACAGCAGCACCACCCGGGCCGCGTCCACCCGGCCCGCGTACAGCAGTTGCGCCGGGCCCGGCGCGGCCCCCGCCTGGGTGCCCGGGGTCGCGGACACCCGCACCGTGGAGCCGGGCCGCGCCCACACCGCGAGCGCCCGTCGCAACAGGGCCCGGTCACCGGTCAGCGCACCGCGGGCCGGCCACACCGAGAAGTCGGTCCGCGGCGAGCTCCGCCAGGCGTCGGGCTCGACGGCGGTCAACTGCTCCGGGTCCAGCGCCGCCTGCCCGGCCGGGTTGCGGGCGTAGGGCGGGGCCGCCGCGCCGTCCGGGCCCCAGCCCTCGCCGGGCATCCCCAGCAGCGCCCCGCACACCACCGTCGCGGCCAGGGCGACGCCCGCCGCCCGCAGGTGCTGGCGGCGGCGCACCAGATCGGTGGGCCGGGCCCGGAGCGTGCACGGGTCGAACTCCGGCGACTCCAACAGCGCGTACCGGAGGTCGACCTCGTCGGCCTCGGCGAGCGCGTCCTCCGGGTCGGCCACCCCGACCGCCGCGAGGAGTTCCTCGGCCTCCTCGTCGGAGAGCCGTTCGACGCCCCGGAGCACCAGGGCGGCCCGGGCCTCGGCGGACAGTTCGGACCACTCCCGGGCCAGGGCGAGTTCCCCGGCGCCCCCGGGGTGGGGGTGCAGCTTCAGTCCCCACACCGCCGGCAGGGCGGGCCGGCGCCGGGCCCGGCGCAGCAGCGCCCACCGCTTCACGGGTCGGGCCGCGGCCAGCGCGCCCCGCAGGACCCGTTCCCGCACCAGGGCGTACCCGGGGTCGACGCCCTCGTCCTCCGCGGCACGCCGGGCGGCCACCACACCGGCCGCCCACCGCGCCCCGCGTCCCCGGGGCAGCGCCCGCTGGACCAGGCCGTGCGCGGTGAGCACCCGCCGGGCGCGGGGGAGGTCCGGCGGCAACACCAGGTAGGCGATCCGGGCGAGCCGGGGATAGTGCTCGACGAGCGTGGCCTCGGCCCGCTCCTCGTCGGTGACCGGGTCGGCCGGGCGGGCGGGACGGGAGGCGACATCCTGTGACTGCACGACCAGCGCAACGAACGAATCCCGCGGAGGTCACCGCCCGGACCCGGACGGAGCACCGGCCGACCGGTCAGGAACCGGCCGGCGTGGAGAGCTGGTGCGCGTAGTGACCCAACGCCCTCTGGTAGCGCGGTAGATGCGGTGCCAGGGCCCCCAAGGCCAGGGACAGGGCCTCCCGCTCCCGTCCGGCGTCCGCCAGGCACAGTGCCAGGAAGGCCCGCACCGCATCGTCCAACTCGTCGTTCTCCGCGTCCAGTTCGGGCGACAGCAGCACCACGCCCTCCTCCGGGCGGCCCAGGTTGCGCAGCGAACTCGCGAGCTGGATCTTGGCGCGACGACGACGTGCGCCGCGCACGCCCCGCTCCAGCGCGATCCGGTACAACGGGACCGCGCGCGCCGGCTGTCCGGTCGAGTCGAACGCCCCGGCCCGTTCGAAGGCCGCCACCGCGCTGTCCGCCGGCAACTCCGCGGCCAGCGCCTCGATCACCGCCCGGAACTCGGACGCGGGCAGGGTGTCGTACCGGGACCAGGCGGCGGCCAGCCGCTGCTCCCACGCGAGCCCGGGCTCCCCGTCCCCCGTCACCGCCGTCGTTGTCGTCGAGCCGTGCGCCGCGCCCCGTGTGCCGTGCTGCGCCTGACGCACCGTCTTCCCGCTGCTCCCGTTCCCGCGCATGCCCCTCCCCTTCCTTCTTCCACAGGCACACCTTCGCACACTTGTACCCCACAAGCGGTCGGGTTCCGGCGGTGATCAGCCATGTTTCCGCCGGCGATCCGTTTCGGTCGTCCGGGATGTCGAAGGTGGCGCGGATCAGCCGGGGGCGTCGAGTCCGGCGGCCTCCCGAAGGACCCGGGCCTCCGTCTCCGGGTCGAGCCGGGCGCCGGGCCGGTCCGGGCGCCGGGGGGCCCGGCCGCCGATGGCGGTGAGCCACGCCCAGGTGTCGGCGACGGTCCCGGCAGCGGGCCGGCAGTGCAGTCCCGCGGCCAGCGCCCGGGAGGGGTCCGACCGGTGCATGGCCCCGTGGAGTTCGGAGCCGGGCGGGGTCCAGCCGGGCAGTTCGGTCCAGGGCGCCACCCCGGCCCGCAGGATGACCTCGGGGTCGGTCCACCGCAGCCGCGCGTCGGAGCCGGTGACGGCCACGCAGGCGTCGAGGAGTTCGCCGGTGGTGGTCATTCCGGACGGGCCCACCGTGTCGTACGGGCCGCTCAGTCCGGCGGCGGTGGCGTCGAGCGCGAAGGCGGCGAGGTCACGGGCGTCGACGTACTGGAGGGGCAGCTCCCGCGGCCCCGGTGCCAGGACGTCCCCGCCGCGGGCTATCCGGTTCAGCCACCAGGGCAGCCGCCTGGTGTTCTCGTACGGTCCGATGACCAGGCCCGCCCGCAGCAGCAGGCTCCGCCGCCGGCCGAAGGCGGCCTCGACGGCGAGTTCCGCGCCCCGCTTGTCCTCGGCGTACGCCGTCGACTCCGCGTCCGGGGAGCCCGCCACCACCGGGTGGCTCTCGTCGGCCCCGGGCGGGGGCGCCCAGGCGTACACGGACCTGCTGGACACGTAGGTGTAGTGGCCGGCCCGGTCCGCCAGGAGCGCGGCGGCGTCACGGACCGCCCGGGGCGCGGCCGACCAGGTGTCCAGGACCGCGTCCCAGGTGCCGTCCGCGAGCGCGGCGAGACCGGCCGGTTCGGTGCGGTCGCCGAGCAGGGCGGTGACCCCCGCCGGGGTGGGGTGGCGGCCCCGGTTGACGGCGGTGACGTCCCAGCCGCGTCGCACCGCCTCCTCGGCGACGGCCCGCCCGACGAACTCGGTTCCCCCCAGGATCAGTAGCTTCATGCCCCGGAGCCTGCCCCCGGCCCGGGGTGTGCGGAACCCCGTTCGGCCGAGGGAGAACGGTTTACTCCGAGGGCTGAACCCGCTCGGCGCGCACGGTGGTTGGCGCGCCGAGCGGTGCGCTTCAGGAGGCGATCGGGGGCACGTACTTGTAGCCCACCCGCCGTACGGTCTGGATGGCCTGCC
This sequence comes from Streptomyces sp. NPDC002490, assembly GCF_040296045.1. Classification (NCBI taxonomy): domain Bacteria; kingdom Bacillati; phylum Actinomycetota; class Actinomycetes; order Kitasatosporales; family Streptomycetaceae; genus Streptomyces; species Streptomyces sp. NPDC002490. The sequence goes on from NZ_JBEOWM010000042.1 coordinate 27,696, forward strand.
GGTTCTCCGCGCCCAGCTTGCGCCGCAGCCGGGCCACGTGGACGTCGACGGTGCGCCCGTCGCCCACGTGCCCGTACCCCCAGACGGTGGTGACCAGCTGGTCCCGGGTGTGCACCCGGCCCGGGTGCGCCACCAGGTGGGCCAGCAGTTCGAACTCCAGGTAGGTCAGGTCGAGGTCCTGCCCCCGCACCTGGGCGGTGCGCCGCACCGGGTCGACCCGTACCAGTTCGTCGCCCTCCTCCTCGACCTCCTGGTCGGGGGCGGGCACGGGCAGCAGCCGCTGCTGGTCGGCGGGGACCAGCACCAGGTAGCCGATCATCGGGGGGTGCCCGGGCAGGGTGGGCAGGGCGTGTTGCGGGGCGGGCAGCCAGGTGGTGCCCGGCGGGAGGAAGTCGGTCACGTCGACGACCTCGTCCCGGTCCACGGCCCGCAGTCCGCGGCGGGCCGCGGCGCCGGAACGGCCGTGGCCGGGCGTGGTGGTGGCAGGGGAGGGGAGCGCGGAGCCCGTGGGGACCGGACGAGGGGTGTTCGTCGGGAAGGAACGGGTGTTCGCCATGAGAGGTCAGCTCTTTCGCGCGAGATGCCGTCGTGGGAGCCGAGGGCGGCGGGCCGGTGGGCCCGTTCCTCGGGACGTACGTCGTGCGCGCTGGCCGAAGGCCGGGGTGAGCGGCTTTAGAGGGCCGGCGCGTTCCGTGCGCGGCGACACACCCGATCGAAGTCGTGGTGCTGTCGTGACGGCCAGAAGGGCTCCAGGTACAGGTCGGGACGTCCCGTCGCTGTTTTTCGCTGGCTGGCCATGACCTCATTGAACCAGAAGCCGTCCGCCACCAGGGGTCTCCTCTCACTCTGTGGACGCCCACGGAACGGTGATCGCCCGCAACCACCCAACTGGTCAGACAAAACACCAGGTTGAACGGGTGCGGCGAGACTCGCCGCAGACGGGGCCGTCCCACTCCGTGGACATCGCGGCCCCGGAACGCGCCCGTGGGGACGCCCGCCGGACCGGCGGACGCCCCCACGGGGAGGAGGGTGCGGAGGATCAGACCTGGCCGGCCTTCTCCAGTGCGGTGCAGCAGGTGTCGACCATCAGCCGCGTCACGACGTACGGGTCCACGTTGGCGTTCGGGCGGCGGTCCTCGATGTACCCCTTGCCCTCCTGCTCGACCTGCCACGGGATGCGGACCGAGGCGCCCCGGTCGGACACCCCGTAGGAGTACTCGTTCCAGGGGGCCGTCTCGTGCTGACCGGTCAACCGGTCGTCGATGCCGGCGCCGTAGTTCTTCACGTGGTCCAGCGGCTTGGAGCCCTCGCCCAGCGCCTCGCACGCGGTGATGATCGCCTCGTAGCCCTCGCGCATGGCCTTGGTGGAGAAGTTGGTGTGCGCGCCCGCGCCGTTCCAGTCGCCCTTCACCGGCTTCGGGTCCAGGGTCGCCGACACCTCGAAGTCCTCCGCCGTGCGGTACAGCAGCCAACGGGCCACCCACAGCTGGTCCGCGACCTCCACCGCCGGCAGCGGGCCCACCTGGAACTCCCACTGGCCCGGCATCACCTCGGCGTTGATGCCGGAGATGCCCAGCCCCGCCGTCAGGCAGTTGTCCAGGTGCGCCTCCACGATCGGCCGGCCGTGGATCTCGTCCACCCCGACGCCGCAGTAGTAGCCGCCCTGCGGTGCGGGGAACCCGCCCACCGGGAAGCCGAGCGGGCGCTCGCCCTCGAAGAACGTGTACTCCTGCTCGATGCCGAAGACCGGCTCCTGCGCCGCGAACCGCTCCGCGACCTCGACCAGCTCCGCCCGGGTGTTGGACTCGTGCGGGCTCAGGTCGGTGTTGAGCACCTCGCACAGCACGAGGACGTCCGCACCGCCGCGGATCGGGTCCGGACAGACGTACACCGGCTTGAGTACGCAGTCCGAGGAGTGGCCCTTGGCCTGGTTGGTGCTCGACCCGTCGAAACCCCAGAGCGGCAGCCCCGCCAGGCCCGTGGGGGAGCCCGGCATGATCTTCGTCTTGGAACGGAGCTTGGCCGTCGGCGCGGTGCCGTCGATCCAGATGTACTCGGCCTTGAACGTCACGGGACACATCCTTCGGGGTGTTTCGGCTGCGCGGTCATGGCGGGTGCCGCGGGTCCTGCGGGGCCGCGCGCACCGGGGTCGCGCTGCTGGCGCCAGCCTGTCAAGGCGCGGTTTCCCGACCGTTGCCCGCGTGTGAACCCCGTGTTACCCGGCGACCCCGCCCGCCCGGCGCCGCACCCCCGACCCCCCGCTCCCGGACGGCGCCGGCGAACGGGTCGCCTCCAGGGCCGCCGCGAGGAAGCCCCGCACCGCGTCCAACTGCCGGTCGTCGTACTCCTTCAGCACCTGCGCCGACCGGTCGACGAGCGGGGCGTGCACCGCACGGGCCATGCCCGCGGCGCGCTGCTCCAACACCAGGAACACCCGCCGCCGGTCCCGCTCGTCCGGCACCCGCCGCACGTGACCGGACCGCTCCAGCCGGTCGATCAGGGCGGTGGTCCCCGCGGAGTTCAAGCCCAGCCGGGACCCCAGGTGCCCCACCGTCACCGGCGTCCCCGCGTGTCGGGCGTCCAGCAGGCAGGCCAGCGCCCGCACGTCGGTGGGGTGCAGCGCGTGCCGGGCCGCGAACCGGGTGTGCAGCACCCCGAGCCCGACCGCCGCCTCCCGTAGCAACCGTACGATCTCCCGCCCCGTGTCCTGGGGGCTGTGTGCGTCCATGGTCGTCCTCCGGTGGGTCTCGTGGGGGCAGTGCGGCGCCCCGGGAACCGGACCGGCCGGACACGCGACCCGCGGTGACAGGTACGCAGCAAGCCGGGGGGCTACTCAAATCCGGTAGGCAAAGTCCGGGTAACGAACACCCCGCGCCCCTCGACCGGCCCGCTCCCGGCCTACCCGTCGATTCCGCCAAACCCCTTCTGAGCAGGGGCTCTTGTCAGCGCCCGCCGGTAGAATGGAGACAGTTCGAGGGGGTCGCCAAGGAGCCCCGACGACGTCAGGAGGACATCCGTGCCCACCACCGCGTCCACCCAGCCCCTGCCCATCGAGCCCTACGCCCCGCTGCGGAAGAAGGCGCTGCCCGCCGGCCGCCCGCGCGAGTGGTACGTCACCCACAACCGCCGGCTCAAGGCCATGCGCCTGGCCATCGCCCTGCTGGACGCCGGCCTCCACGTGCCCCAGCAGGCACCCGACCGCACCATCCGCTCCACCGCCTCCCGCATCGGCATCCACCCGCCGTCCGCCACCACCTGCCACATGGTCCGGGCGTTCATGCGCTACGGCCGCTGACGCCCCCGCCCCACCGGGTGGGCCCCTTCCCGGGGCTCACCCGTTCGCACACCGGCGGGTGCGACCCGCCGCCCGGTCCCGTTCACTGGGGGCACCACGCGGCGCACTCCCGGGAGGCTGCCCCCATGCCGAGCTACCCCGTCACGCCGTCCCTGCGACCGCGGCGGACGGCATGAGCACCCCCGCCGGGCGGCCCGCCGACCGCACCGCCTCGGCCCGCACCGAACGCGGCCGCCGGGCCCGCAAGCGCGTGCCGCGCAGCGCCCATGCCGCCTGGACCCCCGCCGTCTCCCGCCCCGACCCCGTGGCCGTCCTCGAACGCCAGGGCACCGACCGGGTCGCCGAACTCCTCCCCATCCGCTACGGCCGGATGGCGCTCTCCCCGTTCGCCTTCTTCCGGGGCAGCGCGGCGATCATGGCCGCGGACCTCGCCACCAGCGAGAACACCGGCCTCACCGTCCAACTCTGCGGAGACGCCCACCTGATGAACTTCGGCCTCTTCGCCTCCCCGGAACGCGCCCAACTCTTCGACGTCAACGACTTCGACGAGACCTACCCGGGCCCCTTCGAGTGGGACGTCAAACGGCTCGCGGTGAGCGCCGCCGTCGCCGCCCGCGACAACGGCCTCGGCAAGGCCGTCGCCCGCCGGGCCGCCCAGGAGAGCGTCACCCGGTACCGGCTGATGATGCGCCGCCTCGCCGAACTCGGCGAACTGGAGGTCTGGTACACCCGCATCGACACCGCCGGCATCATGCGCCTGGTGCGCCCCAGCGGTCGCAAGACGGCCCGCGCCACCTTCGCCCGGGCCCGCCGCCGCACCAGCCTCCAGGCCCTCAACAAGCTCACCGAACTCGTCGACGGCCACCGCCGCATCGTCGACGATCCGCCCCTCGTCGAACGGGTCGGCGGCCCCGACCTCGCCGAACTCCGCAAGACCTACGGCGACTACCGCGCCACCCTCGCCGAGGAGCGCCGCACCCTCCTCGACCGCTACCGCTTCGTGGACGCGGCCCGCAAGGTCGTCGGCGTCGGCAGCGTCGGCACCCGCTGCTACATCGTGCTGCTCACCGGCCGCGACGACGGCGACCCGCTGTTCCTCCAGGTCAAGGAGGCCAACGCCTCGGTCCTGGAGGAACACCTGCCCAACGGCGCCTACGACCACCCCGGCCGCCGGGTCGTCGCCGGCCAACGCCTCATCCAGGCCGCCAGCGACATCTTCCTCGGCTGGATGACCGGCCCGCAGAGCCGCGCCTACTACTGGCGCCAACTGCGCGACATGAAGGGCTCGGTCGACCTGGCCACCCTCACCGACCGCCAACTCGTCAACTACGCCGGCCTCTGCGGCACCGCCCTGGCCCGCGCCCACGCCCGCTCCGGCGACCGGATCGCCCTCGCGGCCTACCTCGGCAACGGCGACACCTTCGACCGGGCCGTCGCCGACTTCGCCCTGCGCTACACCGTCCAGAACACCAGCGACCACTCCGCCCTGGAGGCGTCGATCGCGGCCGGGGTCATCGCGGCGGAACCCGGGGTGTGAGCCCGGGCCGCCCCGTGTTCCCGGTGGGTCAGAGCACCCGGCCCTCGCGCTCCGGCGCGCTGCACAGCGCCCAGATCACGAAGAGCCCGATGGCGATGGCCACCAGCGCCCACAGCGGCTGGTACGGCAACCAGACGAAGTTCAGCACGACGCTCAGCGCGGCCAGCCCCACGCCCACCGCCCGGGCCCAGTCCGCGCCCTTCAGGATGCCGTAGCCGACGAGCGCCACCAGCACCCCGAGGACCAGGTGGATCCAGCCCCAGGTGGTCAGGTCGAACTCGAACACGTAGTCGTTGACGCTGGCGTACACGTCGTCCTCGGCGATCGCGGCGATGCCGTTCAGGACCGCCAGCACACCGGAGACCAGCATCAGGACCCCGGCGAACACGGTCCCGCCGGTCACCCAGCCCGCCCGGCCGTCGTGCCCGCCCCCGGACGCCTTGCGGTGCGAGGCAGGTCCTCCGCCGCCCGCGCCGGGAGCGGTCGGTCCACCCGGGGTGCCCGCGGGCGGAGGTGTGGTGCTGCTCATGGGGTTCTCCCCTCGAAGCGCGGTCCCCTGGCTCGGTGCTGAGCGGCGACCCCCGCACAGGGGCCGCCGAGGACCCGGTGCCCCGAGCGTCCGCCGCCCGGCCCCGAGCGGCGATCGGGGCGGGGCCGAACGGGTGAATGCGGCGCGAGGGGCGCGTGGGGTACCTGTGGTGCGGCATGGCTCGGGCGGGGGTGGGGTAGGGCGCGCTGGTTCGGTACCGTGGGTGCGGCTCGGTGCCGGTGGTGGCTCGCCTCGTCGGGCGCCCGTCTGACCTGCGGTGATGCACTACCAGGGATTCGCTGCGTTTTTGCTCGGGCGAGGGGTGGTGGGGGGTACTCTGAGCTGGGGCTTTACCCTCGGGTGGTGTTCATCAGCCCTGGTGGGTTGGAAACATCAGGTCTTTGGCCATCTGGACGTTGGCGGCGTAGTGTTCATCAGCCCTGGTGGGTTGGAAACATCGCCCGCGCGCGCCTCACCACCACTGCCACCATGGGCGTGTTCATCAGCCCTGGTGGGTTGGAAACATCCCGCGGAGCCCTTCGCGCCGTAGCCGGCCGGCGTCATCGCTCCCCGTGGGGGTGGCGCATCCACGGGGGGCGGGCCCACGGCCCGCCTCCCGTCACTCCTCGCCCGCGCCGTCCGCGCGGAAGGCGGCCAGGATCCGCTCCGCGGCCAGCGTGGCCGTCAGCTCGCCGTCCCGTACCCGCCGCTCCAGGTCAGGGGTCAGCTTCCGCACCACGGGGTGGGTGCGGAGGCGGTCCAACAGTTCGTCGTGGACCATCGACCAGGTCCAGTCGACCTGCTGGTCACGGCGCTTGGCGGCGAGCGCGCCGGTGGAGTCGAGCAGGGCGCGGTGGGCCTCCACGCGCTCCCAGACGGTGTCAAGCCCGGTGCCCTCGCGGGCGCTGCAACTCAGGACCGGGGCGTGCCAGATCGCGTCGGGGGAGCGCAACAGGCGCAGTGCGCCGGCGAGTTCCCGGGCGGCGGCGCGGGCGTCGCGTTCGTGGGGACCGTCCGCCTTGTTGACGGCGATCACGTCGGCGAGTTCGAGGACGCCCTTCTTGATGCCCTGCAACTGGTCCCCGGTGCGGGCCAGCGAGAGCAGCAGGAAGGTGTCCACCATGTTGGCGACGGTCGTCTCGGACTGGCCGACGCCGACCGTCTCCACCAGTACCACGTCGTAGCCGGCGGCCTCCATGATGACCATGGATTCCCGGGTGGCCTTGGCGACCCCGCCCAGGGTGCCGGCGGTGGGGGAGGGGCGGACGAACGCCGCCGGGTCCACCGAGAGCCGCTCCATGCGGGTCTTGTCGCCGAGGATGGACCCGCCGGTCCGGGTGGACGAGGGGTCCACGGCGAGCACCGCGACCCGGTGCCCGCGCTCCGTCAGCATCGTCCCCAGAGCGTCGATGAACGTGGACTTGCCGACGCCCGGGACCCCGCTGATGCCGACCCGGCGGGCCCGGCCCGCGTGCGGCAGCAGGGCGGTCAGCAGCCGCTGGGCCCCGGCCCGGTGGTCGGCCCGGGTGGACTCCACCAGGGTGATCGCCCGGGCGATGGCGGCCCGCTTGCCGTCGAGCACGCCCTGCACGTAGCCGTCGAGATCGATCGTCCTCGCCATGGGTCGAGGGCTCACCGCCGTCCGGATTCGTGTCCGAGCTGCTCGGCCAGCCGGTCCACCAGGTCGTAGGCCGCGTCGGGGATCACCGTGCCGGGCGGGAAGACGGCGGTGGCGCCCGCCTCGTGCAGGGCCTCGACGTCCTGCGGGGGGATCACCCCGCCCACCACGATCATGATGTCCTCGCGGCCCTCCGCCGCCAGCTCCTCGCGCAGCGCCGGCACCAGGGTGAGGTGCCCGGCGGCCAGCGAGGACACCCCGACGATGTGCACGTCCGCCTCCACGGCCTGCCGCGCCACCTCCGCCGGGGTCTGGAAGAGGGGGCCCACGTCCACGTCGAAACCGAGGTCGGCGAAGGCGGTCGCGATCACCTTCTGCCCGCGGTCGTGGCCGTCCTGGCCCATCTTGGCCACCAGGATGCGGGGCCGGCGACCCTCGGCCTCCTCGAAGGCGTCCACCAGGGCGCGGGTGCGTTCCACGGACGGCGACTGGCCTGCTTCGGTGCGGTACACACCGGAGATCGTACGGATCTGACCCGCGTGCCGTCCGAACACCTTCTCCAGGGCGTCGGAGATCTCCCCGACCGTGGCCTTCGCCCGGGCCGCGTCCACCGCGAGGGCCAGCAGGTTGCCGTCGAGACCGGGGCCGGGCTGCCGGCCGGCGGCCCGGGTCAGGGCGCTCAGGGCGTCCTGGCAGGCCGACTCGTCCCGCTCCGCCCGCAGCCGGCGCAACTTGTCGATCTGCCGTTCCCGCACCGAGGAGTTGTCGACCTTCAACACGTCGATCTGTTCGTCGCTGGCGACCCGGTACTTGTTGACGCCGATCACCGGCTGCCGTCCCGAGTCGATCCGGGCCTGGGTGCGGGCCGCGGCCTCCTCCACCCGCAGCTTCGGGATGCCGGCGTCGATGGCCTGCGCCATGCCGCCCGCCGCCTCGACCTCCTGGATGTGCGCCCACGCGCGCCGCGCCAGGTCGTAGGTCAGCCGTTCCACGTAGGCGCTGCCGCCCCACGGGTCGATGACCCGGGTGGTGCCCGACTCCTGCTGGATCAGCAGCTGCGTGTTGCGGGCGATCCGGGCGGAGAAGTCGGTGGGCAGCGCGAGCGCCTCGTCCAGGGCGTTGGTGTGCAGCGACTGGGTGTGCCCCTGGGTCGCCGCCATCGCCTCCACGCAGGTGCGGGTCACGTTGTTGAACACGTCCTGCGCGGTCAACGACCAGCCCGAGGTCTGCGAATGGGTGCGCAGCGAGAGCGACTTGGGGTTCTTCGGCCCGAACTCCCGCACCAGACGGGCCCACAGCAGCCGGGCCGCCCGCAGCTTGGCGATCTCCATGAAGAAGTTCATGCCGATCGCCCAGAAGAACGACAGTCGCGGCGCGAACGCGTCCACGTCCAGCCCCGCGCCCTGCCCGGCGCGCAGGTACTCCACCCCGTCCGCGAGGGTGTACGCCAGCTCCAGGTCGGCCGTCGCCCCGGCCTCCTGTATGTGGTAGCCGGAGATGGAGATCGAGTTGTAGCGGGGCATCCGCTGCGAGGTGAACGCGAAGATGTCGGAGATGATCCGCATCGACGGCTTCGGCGGGTAGATGTAGGTGTTGCGGACCATGAACTCCTTCAGAATGTCGTTCTGAATCGTTCCGGCCAGCTTCTCGGGCGGGACGCCCTGTTCCTCGGCGGCCACGATGTACAGCGCCAGCACCGGCAGCACCGCGCCGTTCATCGTCATCGACACGGTCATCCGGTCCAGCGGGATGCCGTCGAAGAGCTGCCGCATGTCGTAGATCGAGTCGATGGCCACGCCGGCCATGCCCACGTCGCCGGTGACCCGGGGGTGGTCGCTGTCGTACCCGCGGTGCGTCGGCAGGTCGAAGGCGACGGACAGGCCCTTCTGCCCGGCGGCCAGGTTGCGCCGGTAGAACGCGTTGGACTCCTCCGCCGTCGAGAAGCCGGCGTACTGCCGGATGGTCCACGGCTGGTTGACGTACATCGTCGGGTACGGCCCGCGCAGGTACGGGGCGATCCCCGGGTAGGTGCCCAGGAAGTCCAGGCCCTCCAGGTCCCGCCCGGTGTACAGCGGCTTGACGTCGATGCCCTCCGGGGTCTCCCACCGCAGGTCCGACTCGTCCATCCCGACGGACTCCTTGAGCGCGGTGCGCCAGGCGTCCTCGGTGCCCGTCCCGGCCCCGTCGCCCAGCTCCACGCCGGTGAAATCGGGGATCGCCATCACGCCACTCCCAACAGGTCGAGCACGGAGGTCAGGGTCTGCACGGCGTCGCACCCCGCGAAGACGTACGCGTCCACGTCCGGGTGATCGGCCGGGCGCCCCGCCAGGTAGATCCGCTGTGCGCCCGCCCCGCGCAGGGATGCCGCGACCGCCGCCGCCCCCTCCTCGTACAGCGCGTCGCTGGAGCACAGACAGGCGACCTTCGCACCGCTCGCGACGAACGCGGCGGCCACCGAGTCGGCGTCCACGGTCACCGGCTCGTGGACCGGTTCGATCCCGCCGGCCTGGAACAGGTTCGCGGCGAAGGTCACCCGCGCGGTGTGCGCCGCGGCCGGGCCCAGCGCCGCCAGGAACACCCTCGGCCGGTCGCCGGTCGCCGTGAGGTGGGCGTCCGAACGCGCCCGCAGCGCCTCGTACGCCTCGTCCCGGCGCACCCTCGGCAGCCCGCCGGACACCCGGGCCGGAGCGGGCTCCCGCGCCACGGTCCGCTCGGCCAGCGAGGGGAACTCGCTGACTCCGGTGATCGGCTCCCGCCGGGTCGCGAGCCGGCGGGAACGCGCCGCCCAGGTACTCGCCAGCCGTTCGCCGACGAAACCCGAGCGCAGCGCCCCGGGCAATCCGCCGGCGGCCTCCAGCTCCTGGAAGAACTCCCAGCTCCGGTGGGCGAGTTCGTCGGTCAGCCGCTCCACGTACCAGGAGCCGCCGGCCGGGTCGATCACCCGTCCCAGGTGGGACTCCTCCAGCAGGATCGTCGAGGTGTTGCGGGCGATCCGCCGGGCGAAGGCGTCCGGCAGCCCGATCGCCTCGTCGAACGGCAGCACCGTCACCGCGTCCGCGCCGCCGACCCCCGCGCCCAGCGCGGCGAGCGTGGTGCGCAGCATGTTCACCCACGGGTCGCGCCGGGTCATCATCACCGAGGAGGTCACCGCGTGCTGCTGCTGGGCGCCGGCCGTGCCGTGCGCCCCCGCCACCTCGGCGACCCGGGCCCAGAGCCGGCGGGCCGCCCGCAGCTTGGCGATGGTCAGGAACTGGTCGGCGGTCGCCGCGTACCGGAAGGCCAGCTGTCCGCACGCCTCGCTCACGGTCAGCCCCGCGTCCGTGAGCAGCCGCAGGTAGGCGACCCCGGTGGCCAGCGACAGGCCCAGTTCCTCGGCCGCCGAGCCGCCCGCCTCGTGGTACGGCAGGGCGTCGACGGTCAGCGCCCGCACGCCCGGCCACCCGGCGAGGGCGGCCCGCGCCAGCTCCACCGCGTCCCCGCCGTCGAGTTCCCGCCCGGACCGGGCCTCGTGGCCCAGCGGGTCGGCGCCCAGGTTGGCCCGGGCCTCCTCGGGGCGCACCCCGTGCGCCTCGTACCGCGCCAGCAGCGCCCGTCCGGCCTCCCTGTACGCCGCGCCGGCGTCGAGGACGACCGGCGCCAGGTCCAGGAGGACGCCTTCCAGGGCCCGCCCGAGTCCGTCGACGGTCAGCCCGCCGGGGTCCAGGGTCAGCCAGAGCGAGGTGACGCCGTTCTCCAGGTCGGCGAGGACGGCCTCGTTGACCCGGGCGGGATCGTTCCCGGCGTGCCGTTGTCGCACGTCCCATCCGCCGGAGGCGGAGCCCTCCGGCCGGCCGCCCCGCACGAAGGGGGCGGCACCCGGGAAACCGGGGGAGGCCACCGCGTCGCGGGCGGTGTAGAGGGGGCGGGTGATGAGCCCGTCCTCGATCGTGGTGGACAGAACGCGCTCGGCGTCGTCGCCCGAGATCTCCTTGCCCGACTTGCGCAGTACGCCTTCCACGAGGCGCTGCCACTGCTCACGGGTCGCGTCAGGGAACTCGGCGGCCAACGAAAGCCCGTCGTCAGGCAGGACCGTCATGCCCAGATGCTAGGCCCTCACTCGCTGCGTGGCATCAGGGCACACACTGTGATCTCCAACTCAGGAAGGTGCGCCTTGTGCGCCGTTTTGCCACAACTCGTCGTGTGACCGCGGGTGTGCGCGCGGGGGCGCCTCGGACGATCGGTCACGCCCCGGAGGTGGCCGGCGACCCCCCGGCGGCAACCGGGACAGGGGTGACATGTCCCCTCTCATCAGCCCACGGTACGTTTGCCGCGCCAATCTGTCGGTCGTACATGAACGAGGGAACGTGAGCCAGCAGTACCCGGGCCACCAGCCGCCTTCCTACCCGCCCGCCCCCGGTCCCTACGGGCCGCCGCCGCGGAAGAAGTTGTCCACCGGGGCCGTCATCGCCCTCGCCCTCGGCGGCGTCTTCGTCTTCCTGGTCGCGCTCGGCGCCGTGGTCGGCGACGGCGACGCGGAGAAGGACGAGGCGGGCGGGCGGTCCGACGCCAAGGCGGTCGCCTCGCCCGCCACCACCTCGCCGGCCGTCGAGCCGCCCGCGACCCCCGCGGTCCGCCCGAAGGAGACCCCACCGGAGGAGAAGGAGGAGCCCGAGACCGGACGACTCCCCGACTTCGTCGGCATGGGACTCCAGTCCGCGCAGGACAAGGCGCAGGAACTCGACTTCTTCCGGCTCACCTCCCACGACGCGCTGGGCCGCGAGCGCAACCAGTTCTCCGACCGCAATTGGAAGGTCTGCTTCCAGAGCCCCCGCCCCGGCGTCCACCCCACCGACACCGAGGTGGACTTCGGCACGGTGAAGCTGGACGAGACCTGCCCCGCCTCGGACCGGGGCGGCGAGGTCGCCGAGGCCACCGACACGATGCCCGACTTCACCGGCAAGTCCGCCAACGTGGCCCGGGAGGCGCTCGACTCCTCCACCAGCCTCAGCGTCGAGGACGCCTCCGGCGAGGACCGCTTCGTCCTCGTCGAGTCCAACTGGAAGGTCTGCTCCCAGCAGCCGTCGGCCGGCACCGCCCTCAACGGCCAGCCGGTCACCCTGCGGGTGGTGAAGTTCGAGGAGTCCTGCTGACGGACCGGGGACACCCGCGTACCGCACGGTGGAGGCCACCCGCCCGGGAACGGGACGGGTGGCCTCCACGCGTACCGGTCGCCTGTCAACCCATCGGTGTGGAAATTGGGCACGTCTGGTTCGACGCACCGTCGCAACGCCCGGAGTCCCTGCGTTCGGGCCGGCGACCGCCGTGATCCGCACGTCCTCTCCCTGTTGCGGGCCCGGCACCCGTGCCGCGGTCTGGTCCGTCCGGGCCTTGTGCGTGAGGTAGGTGAGTGATCTTGGCGCGTGTGGTCCGATGGGTCCGGCTGGGAGGCGGCTGCGGGCGGTGTGATGCGGTCTCATGCGAAGCATGAGCGGCCGAGGCGCCGCGTGTGACGAGAGACGGGTCGGCTTCCGCAGGTCCGGCCGCAGGCCGGCGGGCAGGGCCCTGTGGTCGGGTGTGGTGACGGTGGTGTGCGCGGCGGTGCTGCCGTTGGCGGGAGCGATCGCGCCGGCGGAGGCCGCGCCGCGTGCGACGGGAACCCTGCGGTTGTGCGCGGACCGGAGCGTGGACGGCGGTCCGTTCTCGACCGGACAGACCAGCACCGAGCAGCCGCTGCCCCCCGGGCACACCACCTACATGGCGGTCTACGACGCGGGAGTCTCGCCCGGGGAGTTCGTCGGCGAGGTCTACAACGGCACGCCGGGCGTGCCGACCCAGCAACAGGTGGCCGCCAACCTGGACACCCCGGACGGACTCCTCGACCCGTCCAGTCCCGAGTTGTACGGCGGTCAGCTCTACGAGGTGGACGGGGGCTCGTGCACCGACGTCCTGGTGGACACCGCCCACACCTACTACGTGGTGCAGTACGAGCGGGACTTCGACGCGAGCGGGAACCTCATCGGGTACCGGGACCTGACGCAGTTCGGTATCGGTCCGGACTGGTCGCTGGGGTACTGGATCGACGGCGGGTTCCCGGCCGGGTCGCGTTTCAACGACTCCGGCCTGTACGTGACTCCTTCGGGCGACCGGGCCTACTTCTCCGGAGGCAGCGGCGGCTACCTCGGCGGTCGCATCCTGCCCGTCACCGTCGGCGCCGGGGCCACCCGCACGGTCACGACGATCACCAAGCACTTCTCGGTAACGGCGATCAAGGAGTTGGCCGAGGGCTCGACCGGCTCCGTCTCCGGCCGGACCATCCTGTTCACCAACAAGAACCTCGGCGGGGCGATCGGCGGCGTGGGGGGCGTGTGCTGCACGGCGATCTACGCCTCGCAGACCGGGTCGGACGGCACCGCGTACAACACCGACCCGCTCACCGGCTGGCAACTGACGGCCTACGAGTACATCACCCCCGCGGAGTGGGCGGCAGGGTACCGGCTGGAGTCGACCTCCCAGAACGGCACCGCGCAACCGGTCACCTACATCCCGATCACCCAGGCCCTGAAGGACGCGCTACTGGCCTGGCCCTACCTCCAGGACTACGACCGCGGTCTGCTCTCCGCGCTGGAGGTCGGCGGGTTCTTCGCCGGCGGTGGTGCCGTCCTGAACGACCACGGTGGCGGAACGTACCGGGCCGCCCCGGTCACCTTCACCAATAGCACCGGCGTGGTCCCGCCGATCACCGGCGCCGTCACCGTCGTCAAGGAGGACGAAGAGACCGGAGAACCGCTCGCCGGTGCGGTGTTCGAACTATGGGAGGAGACCAACGGCACCGCCGGCCTCCAGACCGGCGGCAGCGACCCGGACACCCAGATCGGACTGCCTTGTACCACCGGTGCGAACGGGACGTGCACCGCGACCGTGGCGACCGGCTCCTACTACTGGCGCGAGACCGAAGCCCCCAACGGGTACCAACTCCCCGCCGACCCGGTCTTCGGCCCCCTCGTGCTCACCGCGGGCAACGCCGCCCAGGGGGTGACCGTCACGGCCGACGACACGGCGATCCCGCCGACACCCGTCACCGGGGACGTCACCGTGGTGAAGGTCGACGACGAGACCGGCGCCAAGCTGGCCGGCGCGGTCTTCCAACTGTGGGAGGAGACCAACGGCGTCGAAGGTCTCCAGACCACCGGCACCGACCCGGACACCCGGATCGGCACCCCGTGCCTGACCGACACCCAGGGCGAGTGCTCCCGCACGGTGGAGACCGGTACGTACTACTGGCGCGAGAACCGGGCACCGGACGGCTACGACCTCCCCGCCGACCCGGTCTTCGGACCGCTCGTCCTCACCGAGGACAACGCCTCGCAGGGGGTTGCCGCCACCGCCCGCGACACCGCGCAACCCCCGCCGCCCGTCACGGGCGAGGTGGCCGTGATCAAGCGGGACGCCGCCACCGACGCCACGCTCGCCGGCGCGGTCTTCGAACTGTGGGAGGAGACCAACGGAGTCCTCGGCCTCCAGACCACCGGCACCAACCCCGACACCCGGGTGGACGGCTCCTGCACCACCGGAGCCGACGGCACGTGCTCCCGCACGGTGGAGACCGGTACGTACTACTGGCGCGAGATCCAGGCACCGGACGGCTACGACCTCCCCGCCGACCCGGTCTCCGGACCGCTCGTCCTCACCGAGGACAACGCGTCCCAGGGCGTCACGACCAGTGCCGGAAACACCCTCACGCCCGTACCCCCCGCGCGCGGTGAGGTGACCGTCGTCAAGGAGGACGCCACCACGGGCGCCCCCCTGTCGGGCGCGATCTTCCGCCTGTGGGAGGAGACCAACGGCGTCGAAGGTCTCCAGACCACCGGCACCGACCCGGACACCCGCATCGGAGCCTCCTGTACCACCACCGCCAACGGCACGTGCAGCCGCACCGTCCCGCTCGGCACCTACTACTGGCAGGAGACCCAGGCACCGGACGGCTACGACCTCCCCGCCGACCCGGTCTTCGGCCCCCTCACGCTCACCGAGGCCAACGCGGAGGAGGGCGTGAGCGTCGTCGCGGACAACACCGAGACCCCGGTCCAGGGGACGATCAAGCTCACCAAGACCGACAAGAAGACGGGCGAGGCCCTGGCCGGCGCGGTCTTCGAACTCTGGCGGGAGACCAACGGCACCGCCGGCCTCCAGACCGGCGGCAGCGACCCCGACACCGAAGTCGGCAACGGCTGCTCCACCGACGCGACGGGCACCTGCGAGTTCGGTGACCTGCCCACCGGCGAGTACTACCTCCGTGAAGTCGCCGTCCCTGAGGGCTATCTCCTCCCGGACAACCCGGTCAGCGGCCCCTACGAGATCACCACCAGCAACGCCGACGAAACCGTCCTCGTGGCCCTGTCCAACAAGAGAGGGGAATCCCCCAAAGGCAAGTGACCCCTGACCCGGCCCCGGGGCGGACGCCACGGTCTCATCCTCCCGCCCCGGGACCCGGGCCCACGCACGAGGCGAACCGTCCCTGCCGTGCCCTGCGACGAATCGACCGGCGGACCGGAGGAGGATTTCCGGCGATGTGGAGTCCGGCCCGGCAGGTCGTTGCGGTCTTGTCGTAGCGGCTCGTGACGGCGAGCCACTGCTTTGGCGGTTGACGCACCGCTCGACGGTGTTCCGCCGCTTGCACGCCTCGCGGTCGAAGCCGGGCGGTCCGTCTGCGCGGCCCCCGCGTCGAGGTCGATTGGCCCGTTTGGTCCGCGGGGACGGGGAGCAACGGGCCGGTGCCGGTGCTGGCAGGGACTGTAGCCGTGGCGGGGCACCGTAGGCCCAGGCCATCCGCAGCAACAGCATTCTGGCCTGCCGCGCGCACCGAACAGCGTCGCGAAGTACCCGGTCCTGGCACAGGACCCCGAGCCCGTCACGGACCCGGATCGCCAGACTGCCCTTCGGGAACGCGCCCTGCGCCACCCGCACTGTCTCCACCGGGATCTCGCCCGACCCACCCGACCGCATCGACACAAACGCCCTCCCCAAACGACGACGTCGGCCCCCGAGACACCAACGGGTCTCGGGGGCCGACGTCATGCAAGGGCCCGGATTAGCCAGCAGCATCCCCGGAACGGGGCGGCGGCCTTCGCGCGGAAATCCGCGGGAGCCGGTTCGGCTTAGAGGTCGAAGTACAGCTCGAACTCGTGCGGGTGCGGGCGCTGCTGGATCGGGGCGATCTCCTGGGTCCGCTTGAAGTCGATCCAGGTCTCGATCAGGTCGGAGGTGAAGACGCCACCGGCCTGGAGGTACTCGTTGTCCTGCTCCAGGGCGTCGAGGACGGCCGGCAGGGAGGTCGGGACCTGGGCGACGTTCGCGTGCTCCTCGGGAGCCAGCTCGTAGAGGTCCTTGTCGATCGGCTCGGCCGGCTCGATCTTGTTCTTGACGCCGTCCAGGCCCGCGAGCAGCAGCGCGGAGAACGCCAGGTACGGGTTGGAGGACGGGTCCGGGGCGCGGAACTCGACGCGCTTGGCCTTGGCGTTCGAACCGGTGATCGGGATGCGCATCGCGGCGGACCGGTTGCGCTGCGAGTACACCAGGTTGATCGGGGCCTCGAAGCCGGGCACCAGACGGTGGTACGAGTTCACCGTCGGGTTGGTGAAGGCCAGCAGCGACGGGGCGTGCTTCAGGATGCCGCCGATGTAGTAGCGCGCCATGTCGGACAGGCCCGCGTAGCCCTGCTCGTCGTAGAAGAGGGGCTCGCCGCCGCTCCACAGCGACTGGTGGACGTGCATGCCCGAACCGTTGTCACCGAAGATCGGCTTCGGCATGAAGGTCGCGGTCTTGCCGTTGCGCCAGGCGACGTTCTTCACGATGTACTTGAAGAGCATCAGGTCGTCGGCCGCGGCCAGCAGCGTGTTGAACTTGTAGTTGATCTCGGCCTGGCCGGCGGTGCCCACCTCGTGGTGCTGGCGCTCGACCTGGAGGCCCTGGCGGTCCAGCTCCAGGGAGATCTCGGCGCGCAGGTCGGCGAAGTGGTCGACCGGCGGGGCCGGGAAATAGCCGCCCTTGTAGCGGACCTTGTACCCGCGGTTGTTCTCGACCGCACCGGTGTTCCAGGCGCCCGCCTCGGAGTCGATGTGGTAGAAGCCCTCGTTCGCGGAGGTGCTGAAGCGCACCGAGTCGAAGACGTAGAACTCGGCCTCGGGACCGAAGAAAGCGGTGTCCGCGATGCCGGTGGAGGCCAGGTACGCCTCCGCCTTCTTGGCGATGTTGCGCGGGTCACGGCTGTACTGCTCGCCCGTGATCGGGTCGTGGATGAAGAAGTTGATGTTGACGGTCTTGTCCCGGCGGAACGGGTCGACCCGCGCCGTCGACAGGTCCGCGCGCAGCGACATGTCGGACTCGTGGATCGCCTGGAAGCCGCGGATCGACGAACCGTCGAACGCCAGCTCCTCGTCCGGGTCGAACACCGCGGCCGGGATCGTGAAGTGCTGCATCACTCCCGGCAGGTCACAGAACCGTACGTCGATGAACTTGACGTCCTCGTCGGCGATGTACTTCTTGGCCTCGTCGGCGTTCTGGAACATCCAACTCCTCCTACTCCCGACCCGGGAGGGGCGGGGTTGCAACTCGTTCGCGCGTCAGTGCGGTGGCGCACGCTCGCCCCGACCATAGGGACGGGGCATTTCCCGAGCGTGACCCATTTGTTTCGCCGAAGTTAACCGACGCCGTCCGCCCGGTACCGCCGCCACGCCCCGGCCCCGCCCCGGAGCGTCCCCGCCGGTCGGCGGGTGACCGGGGCCCGGGGCACCCTGGCGCGGGTGATCCACCTCCGCCCGGTTACCGTGGTCGGGTGGACAAGAGGCAAGCAATCGGATCCTGGCTCTCCGGCCCCCGCGAGGCCGCGGAGAACGCCGGCGTCGACTTCGGTTACCGGGGCCAGCAGCTGGGCCTGCCCGAGACGGGTCCCGGCTCGATCGCCCGCCCCGGGCGCCGGCTCGGCGCCCTCGCCGTCGACTGGGCCCTGTGCCTGCTGATCGCATACGGTCTGATCACCGGCGGCTACACGCAGGTCACCAGCAACTGGGCGCTGCTCGTGCTCTTCGTCCTCAACGTCCTCACCGTGGGCACGGTCGGCTTCACCCCCGGCAAGCGCCTCTTCGGCCTCCGGGTCGTCGCCGAGGACGGCGGCCACATCCGCCCCCAGCGCGCCCTGCTGCGCAGCGTCCTGCTCTGCCTGGCCCTGCCGCCCCTCGTCTGGGACCGCGACGGCCGCGGCCTCCACGACCGGCTGGCCCGGTCGATCGAGGTCCGGATCTGACCGTCCCCCTGCCGACGCGTGGCAGGGTGACGGCATGAACCCGACGCCCGCCTCCCACCCGTCGTCCCCCGGCCGTGGTCAGGTGATCGTCCTGACCGGGCCGCCCGGAGCCGGCAAGAGCACCGTGGCGGGACTGCTGGCCGATCGGCTGACCCCCAGCGTCCACCTGCACAGCGACGACTTCTGGCACTGGATCAAGCAGGGGGCGATCGCTCCCTACCTGCCCGAGGCGCACGGACAGAACCAGGTGGTCCTGCGGGTGCTGGTCTCAGCGGCCTTCGGCTACGCGGACGGCGGGTACCAGGTGATCTGCGACGGCATCGTCGGCCCCTGGTTCATCGACCTCTTCCGGACGACGGCCCGCGAGCGGAACCTCCCGCTCAGCTACGTCGTCCTCCGACCGGATTGCCCCACCACGCTGCACCGGGCGACGAGCCGGCCCGGCGACGCCCTGACCGACCCCGAGCCGATCCGCTCGCTGCACGGCCAGTTCAGCGACCTCGGCCGGTACGAGGCGCACGTCCTGGATTCCACGGCCCTGACGGCCGGGGAGACCGCCGACCGTGTCCTGCGGGACATCGCGAGCGGCACCCACCGTCTCCACCCCGGGCGACTCGATCCGCCGTTCCCGGCCTGACGGAACGTGCGATCGCCCCGCCGATGTGCTGCGGGGCGATCCCGTCACCGGGCCGGGTGCGGGTTCAGTGTCCGTGCACCAGCCGGACCAAGCCCTGCCACGCGGCGGTGGACGCCTGGATCTCGGGGATGGTGCGGTCCTTGCTGTCCCGAACGCGGACCACGCCCGGCAACGCCGCATCGAACACGGCGACCTCGACGCAGTTGTCCCGGTCTCCGCTGTAGGTGCTGATGTGCCAGTGGGGCTGCTTCATTGATGCTTCCTTCGAATGTCCCTGATGGCCTCGATCGACGCCTCGATGTCCAAGGCGCCGGCCTGGAGCCGATCGTAGAGCCTCTGGAACCGATGCACGTCCACGGGCTCACGGTAGTAGGTGCCCGTGCCGAACCCCTCGGCGTATGCGGTGCGTTCCCCACCGGGGAGTGAGAGGAGGCTGATGGACCCGGGAATCGAAGTCTTGTCCAGGGGTAGAAGCTGGATGTTGATGCGAGGGCGCTGGACCATCTCCAGCAGGTAGTCGATCTGTTGGACCATCACCTCGGGGCTGCCCTGCACATGGGTCAGTGCTTCCTCAGCGAGGACCACCCAGATCCAGGGGGGATCGGTCCGCTCGAAGATGGACTTCCGCTCCATCCGCAGCGTGACGGCCTCCTCCAATTCGGCCAAGTCCTCAGAGCTGGTGAGCCCCATCACGGCCCTGGCGTAGCCGGTGACCTGGAACAGACCAGGCACGATCGGCGCGAAGTCGTGGATGACATCGGCCGTGGCCTGGTCCCGCAGGAAGAGCTTCGCGTAGCCCCGGAAGCTCTCCAGCCTCATCAACGGCCAGAGCTCGACCAGGTCCTGTGCGCCCAGCACCTCCGCGAGCTGCTTGGTCAGCTCCCTGCCGGGCGGGTCGTTGGCGGTCTCGACCTGGGTGATGCGACCGGGGGTGACGAACACCTTGGCGGCGAGTTCGTCGACGCCCCACTTCCGTTCCATCCGTAGTTTCCGGATGCGCCAACCGATCAGGTCCTGTGCGCTCTTGTGCGGCGTCAGTTCTTTGAGGGGCCTGCCCATGGCTCCGTCCCGCGTAGTCGGGTTCAGGGGACGAAGATATTACACCTGGTGACGGAGCGGATACGCGGTCCACAGTGTGAGGGGTCAGGAACAGCGCCCTCAGAAAGCGGAACACCCTCATGCACCTGGACAGCAACCCGCCCGAGCGCGGCCCCGGAGCAAGCCGTTACACCGCCGTGGAGAACACGGTGACCGAGGAACGTGCGCGGACGGCGTACACGGTCCTCTACTCGCTGTCGCTGGCCCTCGGGGTCCACCTCCGCACGATGTGCCAGCGGCAGGAGGAGAGCGGCAGGTGGGTCGTCGACCTGGGGGTGGTGGACATTCCCTCGACGGAGCGACTGATCGAACTGCTGGCCGTCGGCAACCAGGTCGTGGACGTCCAACTCCCCCTGGTGCCCGGCGCGGAAGGGTCCCGGTGAGGGCGCCGGGCGTGCCGGCCGGGGCAGTGACGGTCGGGGAGGACGTGCTCACCGTGCACGCCCTGGAGTGGCGGCGGGTGCCCGACCGCAGGCCCTACGTCTGGCCGGTGTGCGGCGCCGGCGAGGACGGCGACGAGACCTGGGAGTGGTTGCGCCGGGTCAACTGCCCGACCTGCCTGCGGATGACCGCCACCCGCTGAACCGACCTGCTCAACCTCTGTTTCCCGCCCGTGCGTTACCGGCGTCCGGGCGGGACGACCCCTCACGACGAAGGACGTTGACACATGCGCAAGTGCACCGCGGCGACCGAAGTGCCCCACGGAGACGTGTTCTTGGCGATACTCGCGGGACAGGGCCGGGTCGGCGCCGCCGACCTGGCACGGATTCCCCGCAGGCTGCGCTGCGAGTTGGGGCTGTGGCACGAGGGCGAGCACGCGGACCACGTGTGGGACTGGGACCACCGCCCCACCCACGCGCTCTGGGTGCGCTGGGCGACGGACGGGGCGGCGGCGACCCGGCTGGAGTCGCTGCCCTGGTGCGAGGCGGCCGGGGCGGCGCGGGAGGAGACGTGCACCCTGTTCTGGGGCCATCCCCGTCACCACGGGTGGCAACTCCGGGGCGACCCGGCGGAGGAATCGCTCGCCCGCTGGCTCGGCGCGGCCAAGCTCCGCGCCGGCCGTCCGGCCCCGGAGGACCCGCCACCCGAGTCGGAGCCCCCGATGACGGGCGGGGGATGGGTACCCGGCCGGTGCTGGCTGTACTGCGGGGGCACGGACCTGCCCGTCACCTGGATCGGGCCCGTCCGCGTGCCCCGGGGCGACGCACCCATGTACGCCTGCGCCGCCTGCACCGGCCGGCTGGCGCGGCTCGCCGAGGAGGAGATCGGACGGGCGGACCGGGAGTCCCTGGTCAGCCGCTGACGCACCTCCGAAGCGCCCCGCAGGAACACCGGAAAGAGGAAGGAAAGGCACGACGATGATTCCGCAGACTCCACGCCCCCGGGCGGTCCGCGAGTGCGAACACGAGTGGGTCGGCTGGTCCGGCAAGACGCGCTGTCGCAAGTGCGGCGTGACGGCGTCCTGAGCCGGGCCGTTCCACCAGTGACACCGCAGGGGGCCGGGACCCGCCCGGCCCCCGCCGCATCCACGGAGCGAGAACACGTGAACGAGCATCTGAGGTGGGACGACCTGCCCGCCGAACTCCGTGACGAGGTCCAGGAGGGCACCGGGACCGTCGTGGACCCGGTCGTCGTCCCGTCCGGTCTCAACTGCACCGTGGCCCTCGCCGTGCGCACCCCCTCGGGGCGGCTCTTCCTCAAGGGCGTCCGCACCTCGGACCACGAGGGCATGGCGGGCCTGCGCAACGAGGAGGCCGTCAACGGGATCGTGACCGGCTGCGGCCCCGCGATCCGCCACCGGTTCGACGCGGCCGGGTGGCGGCTGCTGGCCTTCGCCCACGTCGACGGACGGCACGCCGGCCTCGGCCCCGGCAGCCGGGACCTCACCGCCGTCCGGACGACCATGATCAGGATGGGGCGTCCCGCCCCGCGACTCCCGGTCCGGCTCGTTCGCGGGCTGCCGCGGGTCGCCGACCGCCTCCGGGGGTTCCTGACGCCCGAGGAACGGGACGCCCTGCGGGGCTCCGCGCTGCTGCACACCGACACCAACCCGCACAACATCCTCATCTGCGGGACGCGCGGGGACGCCCACGTCATCGACTGGGCCATGCCCGCGCTCGGCCCGGAGTGGATCGACCCCGCGAACACCGCGGTCCGGCTGATGGAGGAGGACCAGGAACCCGGGGCCGCCCTGGACTGGTTGAACGGCTTCCCGTCCTGGCGGAAGGCCGACCCGAAGGCCGTCGAGGCGTACGTCCGGGCGACCTGCCGGCAGTGGTCCGCGCGGGTCGGGGAACGGGGGGCGCGGGGCAGCAACGAACGGTTCCGCCACCTGCTGGCCGCGCCCCGCTGAGGAGGGGCCGCGGACCTCAGCCGAGGATGCCCCGCTCGTAGGCCCTGGCCACCGCCGCGGCACGGTCGTTGACGTCCAACTTGGCGTACACGTGCTTGAGGTGGCTCTTCACCGTGGCCTCGCTGATGAAGAGTTCCACCGCGATCCCGCGGTTGGAGGTGCCCCGGGCGACCAGGCCGAGCACCTCGCGTTCACGGGCGGTCAGGGCCGTCTCCCGGCCGGGGGCACGGACGGTGGCGAGCAGCCGGGAGGTGACGGAGTGGGCGAAGACCGGGCGGCCCTCCGCCACCGCGCGGGCCCCCGCGAAGAGTTCCTCGCGCGGGGCGTCCTTGAGGAGGTAGCCGGCCGCGCCCGCCTCGATCGCGGGCAGTATGTCGGAGTCGGTGTCCCAGGTGGTCAGCACCAGGACCCTGGCCCGGGCGCCGCGGCGGGTCAGTTCGGCGATGGCCTCGGCCCCGCCGCCGCCCGGCATCCGCAGGTCCATCACCACCACGTCCGGGTCGAGGGCGAGGGCCGATGCGACGGCGGTGACCCCGTCCGCCGCCTCACCAAGCACGGTGAAGCCCGGCGCCGACTCGAAGATGCCGCGCAGGCCGTCCCGCACCACCGGGTGATCGTCCACCAGGAGCAGGGAGACCACGGGGCCCCCGGCAACCGCCGTGCCCTCTGCCGCGGTCCGGGTCACGTCCCCGAACCCGTCCCCGTTCCGGCCCTCGGGCGTCTCACTGCTCATGGCGCGGTTCATCTCGTGCCCACGGTACGCGGGCCGACACGGCGGTGCCGCCGCCCGGCTCGGACTCGACGGCCAGCACGCCCCCGACGCCCTCGGCGCGGGCCCGCATCCCGTCGAGCCCGAAACCGCCGGTGCCGGTGCGCCCGGGCGGTGCCGAGGCGTCGAAGCCCCGCCCGTCGTCACGGACGTCCAGGGTGACCTCGTCGCCCATGAAGCTGAGCGTGACGCCGAGCCGGGAGGCGCCGGCGTGCTTGGACGCGTTCGCCAGTGCCTCCTGGGCGATCCGCAGCAGCGTCGCGGAGACCCCGCCCGGCAATTCCCGCACGGTACCCGTGAGGGTGAACTCGGCTCGTACGCCCGCCTGTTCGGACCAGCGGGCGACGGTCGTGCGCAGCGCCCGGGGCAGCGCGTCGTGGGCCAGGTCGACGGGGGCGAGGTCGCGCACCGAGCGGCGGGCCTCGCCCAGGCTGTGCCGGGCCAGACCGGTGGCCCGGTCGAGGTGCACCCGGGCGGCGGCCGGGTCGGGGGCGGCGGCGACGACCTGGAGTTGGGCGATGACACCGGTCAGGCCCTGGGCGATGGTGTCGTGGATCTCGGCGGCCAGCCGCCGACGCTCGTCGGCGACGCCCGCCTCCCGTGCCTGGACCACGAGTTGGGCGTGCAGGGCGGCGTTCTCGTCGAGGGCCCGCTGGAGGGCGGTGTTGGTGCGCTCCAACTCGGCGATGGTGGCCGCCCGGGCGAGGGACTGCTCCTCCTGCTGCTGGAAGACGTGCCCGACGACGGTCAGCAGCACGTTGTTGGCGACCAGCAGCCCGGCGAACACCAGCCACTCCTGCCCGCCCCGGAACGCCAGCCCGCTGGCCTGGGCCGTCGCCAGCGGCACGGAACAGGCGACCAGGCCGAGGCGCGCCCGGCGCCGGCCGGGGAGCAGTTCGCCCGCGTCGAAGCAGCCGGCGGCGGCGTAGAACGAGAAGAACCCGTTCAGCCAGGTCAACGCGGCACCGATGACCCAGCGCAGCACGTAGTACGCCACCGAGGCGCGGCCCGGGCCCGGGCCGGTGCGGGCCGCCACCCGTCCCCAGCACAGTTGGAGCACCAGGGCCGCGACCACGAGCACCACGACGGCGGTCCGTTCCGCCGCGGTGGGCGTCAGCCCGGCCGAGGCGACGGCCAGCAGTGCGGAGATGCCGAGCAGCCCGTACGGCTGCCGGGCGAGGAAGGCCGTCCGGCGTCGATCCCGGTCCGCGTCCGTGGTCGCCGTCGCCACCGCGTGCTCCCCCCGCCTCCCGCTGCCTACTCCCACCGGAACCAGCGCGAGGCCCCGGCCGACAGGGCGACCGCCCACCCGGCGAGCACGGCCAGCCGGGACCACGCGGGCCAGTCGCCCGCCCCCGCCTCGCCGAGGGCCAGGGCCGCGGCACCGTAGGGGGTGAACCCGACGATACGGGCGAGGAGGTCCGGCATGGCCTGCACCGGCAGCCACACCCCCGCGCAGAAGAGCATCGGGAAGAACACCGCCGAACTGATGGCCGTCGCGCTCTTGGCGGTCCGGGCCACCGCCGCCACCAGGGCGCCCATGCCCACCGCGACGGCGACCCCGAGCAACAGGGCCAGCGCGTAGCCGGCGGGCCGGCCCGGCAGCGGCACGTCGAAGGCCCACCGGCCCACTGCGAGGGAGAGCAGCGCCGAGAACAGGGCCGCCGTGCCGATCAGGGTCATCTGCGCGCTCAGCAGCGCGGACGGGCGCACCGGGGTGGTCGACATCCGGCGCAGGACGCCGCGCTCGCGGTAGCCGGTCAGGACCGGCGGCAGCGCCTGCATGCTGGCCATGATCAGGCCGACCAGGACGGTCACCGGTACGTACAGGTCGATGAGCCGGAGCCCGTCGAGGTCGTCCCGGACCTCCCGGAACATGGGGACGGAGCCCAGGATCGCCAACAGCCCGGGCGGGAAGCCCACGATCCAGAAGAGGTTGCCGGGCTCCCGGCGGAAGAGCCGGGCCTCGGCGCGCAGCACGGCGAGGCGGGGCGAGGCGCGGCGTTCGCGGGCGAGCGGCGCGACGCCGGCGGGAGGACGGGACACGGTACGGCTCCTGTGCGGGTGGTGGGGCGGGGGGAAGGGGCGGACGGGCAGCGCGGACTACCGGTGCCTCGTCAGGTCGAGGAAGGCGTCGTCCAGGGTGGCGTCGGTGACGCGGAGCTGGTGGGCGGTCACGCGGTGCCGGGCGAGCAGCGAGAGCAGCGCGCCCACGGTCTCGTCGGTGCCGCCCAGGGTGATCCGGCCGTCCCGGTGATCGACGGACGCGACCGCGGGCAGTGCGGCCAGTTCACGACCGTCGAGGGGCGCCGAGGGGGTGAACGAGATCAGGGTGGACGCCGCGGCGCGTCCGATCAGCCCGCCCGGGGTGTCCAGCGCGGTGACCCGCCCGCCGTCGATCAGGGCGATCCGGTCGCAGAGCCGGTGCGCCTCCTCCATGAAGTGCGTGACCAGCAGGACGGTGACCCCGTTGGCGCGGACGTCCTCGATCAGCTCCCAGGCGTCCCGGCGGGACCGGGGGTCCAGGCCGGTGGTCAACTCGTCGAGGACGACGACCCGGGGGTTGCCGATCAGGGCGAGCGCGATGAAGAGGCGCTGCTTCTGCCCGCCGGAGAGCCCGCCGAAGCGGGTGGTGAGCTTGGCCGTCAGGCCCAGGCGTTCGGCGAGGACCCGCCAGTCCAGCGGACGCGGGTAGCAGGCGGCGTACAGCTCCAGCGCCTCGCGCACCGTCAGCTTGGCCTGGAGTTCGCTCTCCTGGAGCTGTGCGCCCAACACCCGGGTCACCTCGGCGTGGTCGGCGACGGGGTCCAGCCCCGCGACCCGCACCAGGCCCGAGTCGGGGGTGCGCAGGCCCTCCACGCACTCGACCGTCGTGGTCTTGCCGGCGCCGTTCGGGCCCAGGATGCCGAAGACCTCGCCCTCCTCGACGGTGAAGGACACCCCGTCGACTGCGGCCCGGCCGCCGTAGGACTTGCGCAGGTCGCGGACTTCGACGACGGGCCCGCGGGCCGCCGTGCTCATGCTCGCCGTGGTCATGCTCGCCGTGGTCATGCGGAGAGCCTCGCGGACGGGCCCCGCCCGCCGCATCGCCCGTCGGGCTCGACGCGGCATCACCCGATCGGATGGTGCGGCAGCGTGCGCATGCCCGTGGGCACGGGGCCCATGGGCAGGGGCATGTTGCTCATCAGGTCGCCCGTGGGCGCTGGTCGGGGTCGGGCGGGCGCCGTCACGTCCACAGGGCCTCGGCGAGGGCGAACCCGCCGAAGACCGCGCCGAGCCCGACCAGCACACTGCCCACGACGTTGGCGAGGGCGTAGAACGCGGCCCCGTCCTCGGCCAGCCGCAGCGTCTCGTAGCTGAAGGTGGAGTACGTCGTCAGCGCCCCGCACAGTCCCGTACCGAGGAGCAACTGCACCTCGGAGGAGGCCGCACCGGCGCTGACCGCCCCGGTGAGCAGCCCCAGGACCAGGCAGCCCAGCGCGTTGACGGTGAAGGTCCCCCAGGGGAACACGCTGTCGTGCCGGCGCTGCACCGCCCGGTCGGTGAGGTACCGCAGCGGCGCGCCCACCGCCCCGCCGACCAGGACCAGCAACCAGTTCACCGGGCGCCCTCCCGGCCGACGTGGCGGATGACCTCGCAGTCGTCGAGGATCACCAGCCCCTCGGTGACGAGTTCGTCGAGCTGCGGCAGGAAGGCGCGGACCTTCGCCTCCTCGTCCACGATCACCACGGCGACCGGCAGGTCCTCGCTCAGCGACAGCAGCCGCTGGGTGTGGATCAGGGAGGACGCCCCGTACCCCTCGATGCCCCGGAACACGCTGGCGCCGGCCAGCCCGGCCCGGTGCGCGCGGTGCACGATCTCGGTGTAGACGGGCTTGTGGTGCCACAGGTCGCTCTCCCCGAGGAAGACCGTCACCCGCAGCGCCGTACCGGTCAGTCTGGTCATGTTCGCCTCCGTGCCAGTGCTCGGCGGGTCGCCCACGCCGCGGTCCACACCGCCGCGAGGGCCGCGAGCAGGGTCAGGGCCAGGTAGACCAGACCGGCACCGGCCCGTCCACCCGCCACCAGGTGCCGGACGTCCCCGGCGTAGGTGGAGAAGGTGGTGAACCCGCCCAGTACACCGGTGCCGAAGAAGGGCCGCACCAGCGGATGAGCCGCCCACACCTCGCCGACGAGCACCATGAACACCCCGATCACCGCGCAGCCCACGGCGTTCACGGTCAGGACGGTCCACGGGAATTCCCCGGGCGCGGTGGGCCACCGGAGCGACGCCCCGTAGCGGGCGGCGGTGCCCAGCGCCCCGCCCAGCGCCACGACCGCCACCGTCGTCCAGGGGACCGCGGCCCGGGCGCGTCCGGGCGCCGAGGACGGTGGGTGTCCCATGGGTGTTCGCCTCCTCCTCGTCGGCCCCCGCCCGCACCGGGGTGCGTACGGGGGCGTCGGAGATCCTGGCACGGAACTTGCGGGGTCCGGCGCTCAGCCCGGTTGCTTGATGGACTCGTAGATCCGGGCGAAGCCCTCCTCCCCGTGGCCCGCGTCGATCTGGCGCCGGACGAGCCGCTGGACCATGGCGACGGCCTCGGTCCCGATGCCCTGGTCCGCACTCGCGGTCAGAAGGCCGCCGAGGTCGGAGAAGAGGAGGCTCTGCTGCCCCGGCACGGTGTAGTCCCCGCCGTCGACGACCGTGGCGAACCCCTCGAAGGCGCTGGTCATGGCGGTCAACCAGGGGGCCGCCAGGCCGGCGAACTCGCGGGCCGTCACCCCGGCCGGTGCGACCATGGCGGCGCCGTGCAGGAACCCGGCGAACATGACGTACATGCCGGAGAGGAGTGCCAGGTCGTACAGGGACGCCAGTCCGGCGTCCGCACCGAAGTAGGTGCTGGTTCCCCAGCGGTCCAGCAGCGGCTCGCACTGCTCGAAGGCGTCGGCCGATCCGCTGTAGAGGATCGAGGCCCCGGGCCGGCCGATCATGGACGGTACGGCCATGACCCCGCCGTCCAGGTAGGCGATCCCGGCACGGGCCGCCCAGTCGGCCAGCTCCCGCGACTCGGCGGGTGACGTGGTGGTGACGTTGACCAGGGTCCGTCCGGTCAACTCGTCGGCGAGCGGGTCGAGCACCTGGTGGACCGATGCGTGGTCCAGCAGGCAGACGACCACCACCCCGCCCGCCCGCACCGCGTCGCCGGCCGAGGCGGCGGCCCGTGCGCCCCGCGCGAGGAGGTCCTCCGCCCGGCCCGGCGAGCGGTTCCAGACCGTCGTCGAGTACCCGGCCTCCAGCAGTGCGCCGGCCAGGGCACTGCCCATCGCTCCCAGCCCGAGCACGCTCACCCGGACGTCGTTGGTCGTCATCTTCGGTCGTTTCCCCTCGTGTTCGTCCTTCTGTTCGATCCTCTCCCTCGCCGGTAGCCTGCACCAGTACCGACTAACAAGTCGGGTACTCACCTACGGGTAAGTACCCCGAGGAGGGGACGGATGACGACACCCGCACGGAGCGGTCCCTACTTCTGCGGCATCGACGCGGCGATGGACGTGGTCGCCGGCAAGTGGAAGCCGCTGATCCTCTGGGAGCTGCACCACCACGGGGCCCGCCGGTTCGCCGAACTCCGCCGCTCCCTGCCGGGCGTCAGCGAGAAGATGCTGATCCAGCACCTGCGGCAGATGGAGGAGGACGGACTGGTCCACCGCGAGGTGTACCGACAGGTGCCGCCGAAGGTCGAGTACTCCCTCACCGAACACGGCGTCTCGCTCAACGCGGCCCTGGCCCCGCTGGGAGCCTGGGGCACCGAACGGATGCGGCGGATCGGCGCCGAGAAGGTCTCCGTCAACGAGGCGGCGACCCCGGGGCGGTAGGGGGACGGCCCGGGGCGAGTGCGGCGGCGCCCAGCAGGGAGAGCAGCATCCACCCGGCCGCGTACAGGAACCCGGCGGCGGGGGAGACGGCCGTGTACAGCACCCCGGCGACCACGGTGGCGACCACGTCGCCCGCGGCCTGCACGGCACCCAGCAGGCCGAAGCCGCTGCCCCTCAGCCGGTCCGGCAGGAGCCGGGCGACCAGCGCCGACTCCGCGGTCTCCGCACAGCCGATGCCCGCCCCGGCCAGGGCGAAGAAGCCGCACAGCACCCACCAGGAGGAGGGGCCGGCGGCGAAGCCCGCGTAGGCCAGCACGAAGAGGGCGGCCCCGGCGGCGAACACCACGCGCGGGCCGGCCCGGTCGATCCAGTGGCCGCCGGCGTAGGCGGTCACCGCGGCCACCGCGTTGTGCGCGGCGTAGATCAGGATGGCCAGGGACGCCGCCGCGGCGGCCGTGCGCCCGCCGGTGTGCAGCAGTTCGGTGGCCCGCAGGATCAGCAGCGTGACGGCGAGGTTGCCGAACTCGAACAGCAGCACCGGGAGCAGCGGGCGGAGCAGTCCCGCGTCCCGCAGCCCGGCGAACCGCAGCCGGATCGGCTCCCGGTCCCCGTCCGCGTGGCGGCGCCGCGCCTCGCGGGCCGCGACGGTGATGGCGACCGCGGCCAGGAGTCCCGGCAGGAAGGCGAACCAGATCGCCGGCCGGACGCCCAGCCACGCCACCAGACCCGCGGCGGCCAGCGGTCCGACCACCGCTCCGAGGTTGTCCCCGGCGCGTTCCAGGCCGTACGCCCGCCCGAAGGCGCGGGGCGGGGCCAGCGAGGCGAGCAGGGAGTCCTTGGCCGGGCCGCGCAGGCCGCGCGCCGACCAGGCCAGCGCCCGCAGGACGCCCACCTGCCACACCGTGGTGGCCAGGCCGATCGCCCCGGTCGCCACCGCGGTGCCGAGGTAGCCGCCGGTGGCCAGCCGTCGCCGTCGGCGCGGATCGTTGGCGAGCGGGCCGCCGACCAGCTTCAGCACCCCGGTGAGGGCGTCGCTCACGCCCTCGATCAGCCCCAGTGAGGCGGCGGAGCCGTGCAGGGTGCCGGTGACGAAGCCGGGCAGCACGGAGGTCGCGATCTCGTGGCCGGAGTCGGAGAGGAAGCTGGTCACCCCGACGCTGCCCACCCCCGTCGTCAACCACCGCTCGTCCCCCTCGGCGCGGGACGGGGGGTCCGGGGGAGACGCGGCGGGCGGGCGGTGGTCTTCTCGGGGCACCGGGGTTCGTCCTCGCTCCTGCCGGACTGTGCGCGGTCCGGGCACCGACCGGCTCCGGTGCCCGGCCATCGCATGCTGCCACCGACGGGGCCTGCCGTCCGGGAGGCGGTCCCGGGACACGGCGAACGCGCGGAGGGCGCCGGAACCCTGGGGTTCCGGCGCCCTCCGCGTCTCGTCGGGGCGCGTCTAGCGCATCTTGGGGCCCTTCGGCATGCGCATGCCCTTGGGCATGGGGCCCTTCGGCAGGGGCATGTTGCTCATCAGGTCGCCCATGGCGCGCAGCCGGTCGTTGGTGACGGTGACCTGCGGGCCGCTGAGCACCCGCGGGTACTTCAGCATGGTGGTGCGCACCTTCTTCAGCGGCACCTGGCCCTCGCCGGTGCCGACGATCAGGTCGTGCACGGGCACGTCCGCCACGATGCGGGCCATCTTCTTCTTCTCGGCGGCGAGCAGGCTCTTGACCCGGTTCGGGTTGCCCTCGGCGACCAGGACGATGCCGGCCTTGCCGACCGCGCGGTGCACCACGTCCTGGCTGCGGTTCATGGCGATCGCGGGCGTGGTGCTCCAGCCGCGGCCGATGTTGTCGAGCACGGCCGCCGCGGCGCCGGGCTGGCCCTCCATCTGACTGAACGCGGCCCGCTCGGCACGCCGTCCGAAGACGATGGCCGTCGCGAGGAACGCGATCAGCAGACCGAGGATGCCCAGGTAGACGGGGTGCCCGAGCCAGAAGCCGATGGCGAGGAAGACACCGAGGGTGCCGAGCCCGACCGCCGCGAGCACCAGACCGATCTTGGGATCGGCCCTGCGGGTCATCTTGTACGTGAGGGCGATCTGCTTGAGCCGCCCCGGGTTCGCAGCGCTCGCTGCGGATTCCTTCCTCGCCATGTGTGAAGTCTACGTGTCCGGCCCCCCGGCCACGACGTCCGGGCGCCCCCGATCCGGTGCGGGCGGCGGCCGGCCGGCGATCCGTACCGCCCGGGTGGCGTCCCCCTGCTGGCGGGGGCGGTTCGCACCATCACTGCGTACGGTGTACCCTCCTGATCTTCATGACTGCGTACACCGTACGAACGAGGGTGTGCGAGGAGCGGACGGAGGCGCACGATGACGTATCTGGTGACCGGGGCGACGGGGAGCATCGGTCGACGGGTGGTGCGGGAACTGGCCGGACGGGGGGTCGCCCTGCGGGCCCTGACCCGCGATCCCGGGCGGGCGCGGGGGCTGCCCGGGGGCGTCGAGGTGGTGGCGGGCGACCTGGGGGAGCCGGAGGGACTGGCCGGAGCCCTGGCCGGGGTCGAGCGCATGGTGCTCTTCCCGTACCCCGACACCGCCGCCGAGGTGGTGGCCCTGGCGAAGGCGGCGGGGGTGCGCAGGATCGTGGTGCTCTCCTCGGCGGCCGTCACCTCCGGCTACGACACGATGTTCCACCTGCCGGTGGAGCGGGCGGTGGAGGCGTCGGGCCTGGAGTGGACCTTCGTCCGGCCCGGGGAGTTCGCCGGCAACAAGCTGGAGCTGTGGGGGCCCTCGGTGCGCGGGGAGCGGGTGGTCCGGGACCTCGACCCGGACGCACCGGGCTCCCCGGTGCACCCGCAGGACGTGGCGGACGCGATCGCCACCGCGCTGGTGGAGGACGGTCACGCCGGGCGTGCGTACACCTTCAACGGCGCCGGGCGGCTGAGCGTGCGGCAGCAGGTCGCGATCCTCTCCCGACTGCTGGGCGAGGAGGTCCGCCCGCTCGCCGTCACCCCTCAGGAGCTGCGGGAGCACTACCTCGCCCAGGGCGGGTTCGCAGCCGCCGCGGCCGACTTCCTGGTCGGCGACGTGGACTACGACGGGAACGGGACAGAGGGCGGCGAGCCGGTCGAGACGGACTGGGACGAGGTCCTCGTCCCGGAGACGGCCGAGATCGTCACCGGGCGACCCGCGCGGACCTTCGAGGAGTGGGCGCGGGAGCACCTGGAGGCGTTCCGGACCGGTGCCCCTACCCCGTCCGACGGCACCGGGTGACAGGCGCCCGGGCGGGCCGGTCGTCAGGAGGTGCGGCTGCCGGCGCCCGGGAGGTCCGCCAGGGCGCGTTCGCTCGCGGTCCGGTCCTCGGCGCGGCGACGGTCCTCCAGGACGGAGGTCCAGGCGTTGCGCCGGGCGGTGCGGTGGCCGCGGCTGGTGAGCAGGGACTCGACGAGGCGCAGTGCGGCGACGAGGCTCGGGAGCGCGGTGGGCGGTGCGGCCTGCATGGCGGTGGTTCCCCCTGGGAGCGCGGCGGGTCCGGAAGGCCGCGCGGCGGTGGGGCGCCCCGCGGCCCGGTGGCGCCGGCCGGGTCGCTGGAGGGAGCGCACTCCGGTGTGCACGAGCGGCGGCCGGCGCCACGGACGTCAGGTTCTCCCTCCGGTGTTACCAGCGGGTGACCCACCGGTCAAACCCGGGTGACGCCGCCGCAGGGGGGTGTGCCGCGATTCACACCAGGGGGCGCGACGAGCACGGCGGAGGGGGTCGGCGGAACGTTCCGCCGACCCCCCCCCCCCGCCGATGACGCGGCGGCCCCCGGCCGCGGCCCCGCGGCGGCGGGC
>NZ_JBEOWM010000043.1:0-58429 GCF_040296045.1 Streptomyces sp. NPDC002490
ACATGCTCAGCCGAAGGCCGCCTGCACGTACGGCAGTTACCAGACCGGGTGATCAAGTACGAGAGGCCGTTCGACGTCCGAGGTTAAAGATCAAGTTAATCCTCGGGCACTCAGAACCGACGAGGCCCACACCAGAGCGCTGGTCGAGCCAAGGGCTGGCGCTGCGCCCTGATCTGAAGCGACGACACCGACACCCTCGTCGAGATCGCCCGCAGCCCTGCTGGACGCTGCGTGCGAAGGCCACGCTCCCGCTCGCCCCAGCCCAGCGTCTCCTCGTCCGCACCCGCCCCGTCGCCCGCACTGGCGACCGGTTCTGTACCGGACCGGCGTGGCGGGCGGGGCCGCTAACCCGGAACCCCCGGCCGCACCAAATCGGCATCCCGGCCCGATCATCGGGCTCCCGCACCGGGCCCTACCGGTCCGGGAGGTCGTCCCGAGGAGTGGGTGCTGGTGTTGCAGTTGGAGCCCGATGTCGCCTTCGGCGCGCATCCGGAGTTCGGTGTGGTGGCGGAGACGGCGGACGAGCGGCTGTTTCTCGCCGAGGTCCTGCGCCGTCACCGGTTCGCCTACAGCGACCGCCTGCGGCTGTGGCAGCTCCCGCCCGGCACGCCGTTCAACACCACGCTGCGGACGGTGGCCTCGGCGTCGAGGGAGTTCCAGGGCGCGGGGCTGGCGGTGCTGTCCGACCCGAGCGTCATGATCCCACCCCCGGCCCCGGACAAGGCCGAGGCCGGGGTGCGAGTGCGGGAGGCGGTTCCAGGGTTGTCGCTGACCACAGTGAGTGCCGAGTTGTCCGGGCTGGGACGGGCGGTGGATGTCGCCGACGCGCTCGATCCGGTCCTGGACGAGGACCACGGGGTCTTCACCGGGCTGGAGGACGTCTTCGCCTCGGCGGCGTCGTGGTGCGAGCGGCTCGGAACGGAGCACGGGCGGGAGCTGGCCCTGGAGTTGCGAGCCGGTGTCCATCAGGTGGTCACGCTGGGCGAGCGGCTCCGAGGTCCAGCTCGCGCTCTCGGTGATGCCGGACACCGGTGGGGAGGACGTACCGGCCCCGGTGCGGGAGCGGTCCGCGATACCGGATGTGTCCGATGCCGCCCGTGCCCGTTCCACGGTCGCCGCCTCGCCATGGCAGTCCCTCACCGCCGCGCCACCCTCGGGCACGGCGTTCCCACCGCCCTCGGCACCCGCAGGTCCCGGTCGTACCCGCTGAACCCCTTTGCCTTTTCGTTCTGTTGGTCTCGTATCGAGGAGCACGTTCATGGTCGTCAAGACCGTCTGGTCCGTTGATCACGTCTGTGGGCATGCCGGCGAGGTGGATCTGTCCGCTCGTCGGGCTGACCAGCGGGCGGGGTATGCCCGGTGGCTGTCCGGGCGGGACTGCACCGACTGCTGGCACACCGCCCGCGCCCAGGACGCCGAGGCCACGGCGGAACGGATCGCCGTGCAGCGGGCCGCCGAGGCCGAAGCGGCCCGCGCGTGGGAGGAGGAGTTCCGGATGCCGCCCCTAGAGGGCAGCGAGCGGGCGGTCGCCTGGGGTGCGCGGTGCCGCCATCAGCTCGTGACCGCCGCCTACGCCGCCCTCGTCACCGAAGGGGCTATGAGCGAGGGGCAGTGGGCGGAGGTGGAGGACGCGGTGCGGCCGGTGACGCCTGCTGGCTGGTGGATCGACCAGCGCGAGACCGACCCGGTCGACCTTCCCGAGCTGCTGGCCGCCGCCAGCGGGACCGACCGGCCAATCGAGAACCCCCACTTCTGATCTCCCCTCACTCGTCTTCCCTCCCACTGATCTTCTGGAGTCCTTGGTGTCCGAGCCCGAACAGCCAGATGTGGTGACCGTCCGCGAGCGGGGCGGTCTCGTCGCCTCCCTGGATGCGGAGCGGCTCACCACCCCCTCTGATCCTTCCGGTCGACTGGTGCACGGGCAGCGGCTCCTTCGGCTGACCGACCAGCTCAACGGCGCCCGGTCAGCGGCGGAGGTGGCGAATCTCGCCGAGCACGTCCTCGACCCGGACGACGGGGTCCTGGAACGGCTTTCGGGGTTCTTCGAGGCGGCCGTCGAGTGGGCCAAGGAGTCCGGGACGGACGAGGGTTGGGACCTCTCGTACCTGTTCGAGGACGCCGCCGCGACCGTCCACGCACTCGGCGAGGACCTCCACGCCGCCACCGACCGGCTGCGCGCCCTGGACCCACCGCCCTCCACCATTCCGGGATGGCGGGCCCGGCTCGCCGATTACTACGCCACGGCACCAGCCAAGCCGCCGACAGCCGCAGAACCCGGGCACCCGGCGATTCCCCTGCCCGCCCCGGGCCGTTCCGCACCTGCGAGTGCCCGGCCGGGCCCCACCGGTTCGTCGTCTTCCCGCCGTCGCTGAAGGAGCCCCTGTCGTGTCCATCGTGATCACCAGAGCCCCGGGCTGGCCCTGCCCCGTCCTCCTGTCCGCTCCGCTGCCCGGGACTGCTCTGTGTCTTCCTCTCGTCCTCCCTCGTCCGCCACCGGCACGGACTTCCTCCTCTATGTGATGCTCGGCCCCTCCGTACTCGGCATGGGTGCCGGGTCGCTCGGCTGGCTGTTCGGCAACCTCGCCAACGCCGTGGTCGGCTCCGACGCCTGGGTCCCGCACGACCCGAGCGCCGCCCTGCTTCGTCCCAGGGAGCTGTGGCCCGGTCTGCCGCAGGTGGTGCTGGTCGCCACGGCCTGGGTCCTGCCCGGCCTCACCCTGACCACGGGCGCCGTGGTGGGCGCGAGGCTCTGGCTGCGACGGCGCGGCGGCGCGAGTGGTCTGGCCACCGCCCGGGACCTGTCCGTGCTGCTGCCGAAGGAGAGCGCGGCGAAGGCGATCGGGCTGCGTCCCAGTCTCAAGAGCATCCGGCCGAAGGATGTGGCGCCGGACGACCGGGGTGTCCTGCTGGGCACGTTGAAGCCGGGGCGGGTGGAGGTGCGTTCCTCGTGGGAGGACGTAATCCTGGCCATCATGGCTCCGCGTTCCGGGAAGACGTCCGGTCTGGCGATCCCGGCGATCCTGCGGGCCCCGGGCCCCGTGCTGCTGACGTCGAACAAGGCCGCGAACGACGCCTTCACCGCCACCGCCACGGCCCGAGCGGAGGTGGGGACGGTGTGGACGCTGGACCCGCAGCAGATCGCCCATGCCCCCAGGACGATGTGGTGGGACATCCTCGCCGACACCCACGACCTGGCCGGGGCGCGGCGGCTCGCCGGGCACTTCGTCACCGCCTCGGTCGACGAGTCGTCCGCGGGGGACTTCTGGTCGACGGCCGCCGCGAACACCCTCACGGCCTTGTTCCTGGCGGCGGCGAACGACGGGCGGCCGATCACCGACGTCCTGGCGTGGCTGGCCTCCCCGGCGGACCGTACGCCGGTCGATCTGCTGCACGACGCGGGGCTGGATGCGGTCGCCGCTCAGCTCCAGGGCACCGTGGCGGGTGCCGTCGAGACCCGCGACGGCATCTACGAGACCGCCCGCCAGTACGCGAGCTGCCTCCTCGATCCAGGGACCGCCGCCTGGGTCACCCCACCGCGCCGGATGGAGAAGGTCGCCGAGTTCCGCCCGGAGGTGTTCGCCACCAGCCGCGACACGCTGTTCCTGCTGTCGAAGGACGGTGGTGGCTCCGCGTCGGCGATCATCGCCGCCGCCGCTGACGCGGTAATGCGGGCGGCGGTGGTCCAGGCCGAGCGGGATGGTGGTCGGCTCGACGCCCCTCTGCTCGCGATCCTGGATGAGGCGGCGAACGTGTGCAAGATCCAGGATCTCCCGGACTTGTACTCGCACTTGGGGTCCCGGGGTGTGATCCCGGTGACGATCCTCCAGTCCTACCGGCAAGGGGTGCGGGTCTGGGGTGAGAGTGGCATGGACGCCCTCTGGTCCGCGGCGACCGTGAAGCTCATCGGCTCCGGCATTGATGACGCGGACTTTGCCGACAAGCTAAGTCGTCTCGTTGGTGACCATGACGTCCGTACGGTGTCCGTCTCTACGAGCGGGTCGGGCAAGTCGACGTCGGTGTCGATGCGGCAGGAGCGGGTGCTGCCCGCCGACGCGATCCGCGCGCTCCCCAAGGGCTCCGCGCTGCTGCTGGCGACCGGTATCCGCCCCGCGCTCCTCGATCTGAAGCCTTGGTACAAGGAGCCGGACGCTGCTCGCCACGGTGCCGCGTCCTCAGCGGCGACGGCCGCAATCACCGAGCGCGCCCTCGCCAAGACCCTCGGCCGTGACGGTTTCGGGGCCTCCTCGTGATCGCCCCATACGCTTCCTGCCAGCGCAGACGGACTCCGCGCCCGCCTCCCCGTTCCATCTCGCGTCTCCTGGAGTCCTCTGTGCCCTCCCCGCCCCCTCCTTCCCAACTGCTTGGTGATGTTCCGGTCGTGCGTCGCAGCGGCGAGTGGGGGCTCACCACCGCCGCCCTCTCGATCCGGCTCGACGACCCCGCGTTCACGGTCGGCCTGGACCGGTTCGCCGCCGACTTCGCCGACGCTGAGCAGGCCGTCGCCGCGCTCCGCTCCCGCCGGGGCCCGGCGTGACTCCCCTCGACCGGGCTGAACAGGCCGTGATCGGCGCGGTGTTCCTCGACCCTTCCCAGCTTGACCGGCTCACGCCGTGGCTGCGGCCCGAGCACTTCTCACGGCCCTCCCACCAGGCCCTCTACGCCTCCGTTCTCGCCCTTCGCGAGCGCGCCCATCCCGGGAGCACGGCGGTGGTGGGGGCGGTACCGGTGTCCTGGGTGGCGGACGCGGTCACCGAGGCGGGCACCCGCACCCGGGGTGTCACGGCGTCGTACGCGCACCAGCTCGTCGCCGCCTGCCCGCACTTCGGGAACGCGGTGGTGTACGGGCGGATGGTCTTGGAGGGGGCCATCCACCGCACGGTCGCCGAGCACGCCGTCCGCCTCCACCAGGCCGCCCGCGCCGACACAGTCCGCGGCGGCGCCGAAGAGACCCTTCTCCGGGCGGATGCCCTCGCCGGGATGCTGGGCGATCTCGCCCGTCGTTGGAGTGTCGACGCCCGTCCCGTTCCGCCCCCGACCGGTCCCGAACTTGTCGCTCGGGCCCCGGCGGTGGACGGGGAGCTGCATGCGGACGAGGAGTTCCTGCTGGCCTGCCTTGCTTCCCGCCCGGACCAGTTCGGCGTGGTCGTCGGCTGGCTCCGTCCCGAGGACTTCGCCGACCTGGGGCACCAGCAGCTCTACCAGGCCCTGGGTGCCCTGCACCACCGTGGCGAACCCGTGGACCAGCTCACCGTGCTGTGGGAGGCCCAACGGCGCGGCGCCCTCAACGACCTTGATCTGGACGCCGAGCGTGTGCTGCACCTGCTCGACCCACTGGGGGTCGCCGGGTCAGCCGACTACTTCGGTGAACGGGTCGTCAGCGCGGCCCTGGTGCGGACGGCGGCCGAGTCCGCACAACGTATCCGGGCCCTGGCCGAGGACGCGGCGGTTCCTGCCGGACGGCTGATCGGGCATGCCCTGCACGCCCTCGGTCCTCTGGACGAGGTCCGTCGCCGCTGGCACACCGCCCGCAGCGGACCCCCGCCCGGGAAACCGCAGCCACCCGCACCGGAGCGGGCGTCGCCGGGGCGGGCAGAGGCCGCCCGCGCCCGCAGCCGCCCCCACCGCGTTGCCCCACAGCCCCTGGCCGCCGCCGCTCCTGCTCCTGTTCCCTCCCGTACTCCCCGACGGAGCCCCGCGTGATGAACCACCTCGCTGGCCGTGCCTGGCTGGAGCAGGACGAGCTGTACGCGATCGCCCGCGAGTCCGATGCACTCGGCCGGGCCATCGTCGTCCCGTCGTCGCCTGTCGATCTGCCCGACCTAGTCACCGCGTCCCAGCAGCTCTGTGCCCTGAGCGGGCTGGTCAACGGTCTGGCCGACGAGGTCCAGTCACGGGCCTCGGACCATGACTCCGGGCTCGATCTCAGGCCGGTCATCTCCGGGTACACGGCGGCGGCCGTCCACGCGGGCCGGGCCCTGGCGCACTTCACCGAGACGTATCGGCGGCTCGGTTTCCTCCACCACTCTCCCCAGGCTCCGGGCAGCGGGAGCCTGCGGTATGCCAGCCAGGCCGAGTTCCGGTCGATCCAGGACGGGCTGCAGCACGTTCACAACAGCCTGGGTTCCGTGGGCCGGGAGTTGCGGGGCTGTACGGACGGGATCGGCACCACGCCGCTTCGGGTGCTCGCCGCGCTCCACCGTTCCGTTCCGGCGACCTCGATCTACCGCACCCCACCGCCTTCGCCAACCCTGGTGCCCCGGCACCCCAATCCCCCGGAGCCCCGCCGTGCCCGCTGAACGGCTCGCTCGTGGTGGGCGGCTGATCGGGAGCCTGTGCTCCGGGTACGGCGGTCTGGATCTGGGGGTCCAGTCGGTGCTCGGTGGGCGGATGGCCTGGCACGCGGACACCGACCCGGGTGCCGAGGTGTGCGTCCTGACGGCGGGTTTCCCCTGCCAAAGACGTCTCGGTCGCCGGTCGCCGAGCCGGACTGTCCGCGGGCACCCGGTCCGGTCTGTGGCACCACGTCGCCCGCGCCATCGAGACCCTTCAACCCTGTCTGGTGGTGATCGAGAATGTCCGGGGACTCCTCACCTCCCCCGCCGACCCGACCTCTGGCGAGCTGGAACCCTGTCCGTGGTGTCTGGGAGACCATGCAGGTCAGCCTGGGATGCGGGCACTCGGTGCCGTACTCGGCTCCCTGGCCGACTGCGGGTTCGATGCGCGCTGGCGTGTGCTTCGCGCCTGTGACGTCGGCGCCCCGCACCGCTGCGAGCCGGTCTTCCTCACCGCCTGGCCCCACCACGCCGCTGTTGAAGACGCCGACCAGCAACATCGCCACGAACGGCGGGAGCCAGCAGCCGGCGAAGCGGAACGGGGTGGCCACGGGCCGAACTTGGCGGACGAGGTGGAGTGGCTGCTGCCGACTCCGAAGGCGTCGGACGGGATCAAGGGTTCGCCGAACCAGCGCCACGGCAACGGCGACTTGACGCTGTCCTCGGCGGCGGCCCGGCTCCGGCAGGAGCCCCGTGTCCCGGAGCGGTGGACGTCCTGCCGTTGTTCACCGGGACGGACAGCGGTGGGGACGGTACGCGCCAGCCGTCGCCCGATGGGAGACGGTGACCCGTCCGGCACCGGCGCCGACCTGTGACGCGGGGCGTCTGAACGCCCGGTTCGTGGAGTGGATGCAGGGTCTCCCTCCGGGCTGGGTCACCGACACCCCCGGTCTGGGGCGTCCCGCCCAGCTCACCGCCCTCGGTAACGGCGTCGTCCCCCAACAGGCCGCCCGCGCCGTCGAACTGCTCGCCCCGCCCCTGGACCACTGCCCGCACCAGGCGCGGTGAGCGTCCCCTTCTATCCCGGATCTCCCGGCCGGGCCAAACCGGGATTCGTCCGGACCATCAGCAGCCCAACACCCGTCCGATCTGCGGAAATGAGGGCTGCCGATGTCGATACCTGCCGATGAGCCGGTGCGTGTCGCGGACCACGACCTTGATGATCTGGTCTCCACCGTGAACCGGCTCATGACCGAGTCCCAGCGGCACGGCGAGAACATCGCCCGCCTCACCGAAGACCCCGACGACGAAGAGGACCCCGACCCGACGGCCAGCCCCGCCGCCGGGGAGAGCGTCCCGGATGGGGTGGAGGGTCCGTCGTCGATCTTCATCCTGGCGATGGCCGGGCAGGCGTTCGAGGACGAACTCTCTGCGCTCGGCGCGTGGGTGGAGCGGTTGCTGCTGCCGGTCTACGGCCGGGAGATCACGACCGGTCGTCCGTGGTGCTTCGAGTGGCGGGAGCACCCCGAGGCCGTCGCCCGTCTGCACGGGTTGTGGCTGGCGTGGCAGCAGCTCACCGACACCGAGGCCGGCCCCGTGGGTCCGGGGACGTGGCACCGGGACCATCTGGACCCGGTGTGGCTTCAGCTCCGTGCTCCGGACGGTCCCTTCGGTGCCTGCACCACCAGCGCGGCGCGGCCGAGTCACCGGCTGCTGTCCGCACTGGGGACTGGGGAGGTGTGACCATGTCCGAGCCTGTGGATCGGCTGCTGGATTACTGGGTGGCTGGCTATCGTCCGGCGGACGAACTCGTCGGGGAAGACTTCGACTTCGTGGCCATGGCGGGGGAGGATTTCGCTTTTCTGGCCGGGCATCACACCGAGCGGGACAGCTTCTTCCTCTTCCACAACGGCGCCGCCGTGTGGGGTGGTCCCGAGACACCGCCGTTCGTGGCGCTGCACATCATTCGCGATCCGGACGCGCGGACGTTCCGGTTCGGTGCGAGCGCGCATCCTCTGGTGCCGCTCGCCCAGGGGTGGCTGGTCGGGCGGGGCTGTCCGCCCGAGGGCACCGTGGTGACGAACGCGCAAGGGCCCCGTCCCGCTGACACGCTCACCACCAGCCTGGAGACCCGGCTGCGGACCAATCCCGGAGGCCGGTACGAGGTTTTGGAGCACCGCAACCGCACCTGGGAGAGCTGGACCC
Source organism: Streptomyces sp. NPDC002490 (assembly GCF_040296045.1). Taxonomy (NCBI): domain Bacteria; kingdom Bacillati; phylum Actinomycetota; class Actinomycetes; order Kitasatosporales; family Streptomycetaceae; genus Streptomyces; species Streptomyces sp. NPDC002490. The sequence goes on from NZ_JBEOWM010000043.1 coordinate 8,478, forward strand.
TGATCCGGGACTCCCACCCGGAGGCCGCCGGAGCGCCGTGCCGTCTCTTCCTCGACGAGGTCAGTCGCCCCTCGCACACCTACACGCTGCGCGAAGGCGCCTTCCCCACGCCCGAGGCCGCGGCGGACTGGCTCGCCAACCCCAGCCTCCTGTTCCCCCACGCCCCCGCGCCTGCGGAGGTACGGGCTGAGGCCGCCCGCGCGCGTTCGCCCCGGCCGCCGTCGCGGCTCGCCGGCACGCCGGCGCCGGTCGTCGAGCCCCGGCCGACGGCCCCGGCGACGGCCCGGCCCGGTCGGGGGCGATCATGAAGTCCGCGCGGTACGCGTTCGCCGCGCACCCCGAGGCCCTGGAGGACCTGCGGAACGTTCCCGGGAACATCCGGGACCTGGCCCTGCTCGAACTCCAGCACCTCGTCCACGGCAACGAGCGCGGGGCGCGGATGCACCGGGAGCTGGCCGGCTGCCACAAGGTCTACGTCGACCCGCGCACCCGCTGGCGGATGGTGTTCCAGTTCCGGGAAGCCCCGCCCTCCTCGCAGCACCGGCGGGAGATCTTCCTCGTCGCGGTCGGCGAACGCTACGACAACACCGTCTACCGCGCCGCCGCCGACCGCCTCCGCCGCGACGCCGTCGTCGGGGCGCCGGACCAGCGGGCCGAGGCCGCGCGCTCCCGCTCCCCTCACATGCGCACTACCAGCGCTCAGCCGCTCCAGGCTGCCGCGCCGACCGCGGCCTCTGCACCGACCGCTCAGCGCCGGTCCCGTCCCTGAACCCCCGCCCCTTCTTGTGGAGTTGTTGTGCACGCCCCCCGCCGTCCGGTCTCGGCACCCGTCTCGTCCGCGAGATGCTCGGCGCCGACTCGGCGGCCGATCTCCTCGGCCGCCATCCCTTCCTCAGCCCCTACGGGCGGCTCAGCGCGCTGATCGCGGACGCGACGTTCAAGGTGGACGACCTCGACCAGCGCGTCCAGGAGCGGACCGCGCACATCTCCCAGGAGCTGGACTCCGTCCGCGGCGGGCAGAGCGCCATCGCTCTCGGCTCCGCGAGTACCGAGATCGCGCTGCTGTCCGCCCGGCGGGACCAGAGCGCCGAGCATCTGCAGACCATGGCCGGCGCCTGCCGCCGTTCCCCCGCCAACGGCGCCGGGCACGCCCCGGCGCAGAGGCTCGCACAGGTGCCCCGTACTTCCGGCGGCCCGGCATCCCCACCACCACGCCATCGACCGCTGTCCGCCGTACCCGCTGACCCCGGAGGTCCTACTGTGCCTACCCTGCGTACCGCCCTCCCTGGGCGGACCGAATCGATCGACCAGGCTCTGGCCTCACTCGCGCCCCGCTGGACGACCTGGCTCCTGCAGACCCTGTGCCAGCAGGAGGTGATGCGGTCGGCGGAGATCGTCGCGGCGACGCCGTGGAACAGCCACTCCTACACGGTCCAACTCCTCACCCGCATGCAGGACCGGGACTTGGTTCACCGGCTGAAGTTCGGGACGTACGAGATCACCGAGTCCGGGCGGGGGGCCGAGCCGGTGCACCGGGCCCTCGCCGCCTGGCACCGCGCCCACTTCAGCACGGCCACCGCCGACGCGGAACGGGCCGAGGACGTCCTCGCCCGGCTCCGCGGGGCCGGGACGACCGCCGCTCTCACGGTGCTTGACCGGTACGGGCCGCTCACTGCCACCGAGGTCTCCCGGGAGACCGGGCTCCAGTCCAGCTCCGTGTTCGTGCGACTGACGCGCATGCAGCAGGACGGGCTGCTCATGCGTCACACCACCGCCACCAGGCGGGGAGGGGAGTTCGAACTGACCCCGGCCGCCCAGCAGCTCGGCGACGTCTACGCCGCGCTGGCGTCCTGGCCACTCGGCGCCGAGCCGCCGACTACTACGGCCCGGTCGGTCGTGATCCGGGCGCAGGCCGCGAGCAGCGAGTGGGCGGCCGTCGCCGTCCAGCGCTCCCCGTCGCTGCCGACTGCGCCAGCGACGCTGTTCTCGCACCCGCCCGGGGCCCAGCCGCAGGTGCCCGCCAGCGTCACCGCGCTCTCCCGTCCGCCCCGCAGCCGCTGACCCCCAACCCGCCCCCATCCCGAGGAACGGAGCAACCCGCATGCCCGCCGCCGAAGAGATCGACGGGGACGTCTTCGTCTCCCCCGTGTACCTCGCCGGTTCCACCTACACCGGAGACCCGGCCCTGCGCCCCCTGCTGGGCGCGGGGTTCACCATCGTCTACGACGACCTGGCCAACGCGTACCTGGCTTCTCCGGACCAGAAGGTCCAGGTCGGTTGGCTGCCCGAGGGCGAGAACGGCTGCCTGTGGCGGATCACCGGCCACGAGCGGCCCCTCGCCCCGCCCCTGTGGCTGGCCACCTTCGACCACTACACGCCGGTCGAGGTCGTCGCCGCGTTCACCACCGCCCTCGCCGGGGGCGGCAGCGTCTCCCCCAGTGCCTCGAAGACGGCTCCGCTGCTCGCCCTGGACGAGGCGGGGTGGCGCACGAACCACAGGTCCTACGTCAGCACGAGCCAGCCGCCCGACCGGCTCGCCCTGGTCAGCTACGTCCACCGCCAACTGGACCACCAGGACGAGATCAACGATCTCCGCTCCCGGTGGACCGTCAGCGGTGGGGCCTCCGGCTACTCCTCCGAGTGGCTCGGCACCTTCACCACCCACACCCCGACCCACCTGATCACAGCAACCATGAACCGGCTCACGGACCCCGCCCCCGTCCCCCGCTACAAGGAATTCGTTCCGGAACGCAACCGCAGTGCGGCCCGCATCACCCCGGTCAAGCCGCCGGCCCCCAGCCCGCTGGACGTCCAACGCGCGGCGGTCGCCCGCTCCCGCTCGACCGTGCCCCGGACGGTGAGCCCCCCACCGGCCCTCGTGTACCGGACGACGACCGCGGCCCCAGGCACCGCGTCAGCGCGGCACCGCTGACCAGATCCCTCCATGGGCACCCACCCTGCCGTCCAGAGGTCCGCCGCTGCGCTTCCCACCAATGGCCCGGGCGACCGAGAACCCGAGCTGACCGGGCATCTGCACCCCCGCGACCACCCGTCCCCACCCCTGTTCATCCGGCCGCTGACCGCGGCCTCACCCCCTTGGGAAGGACCACTCGTGTCCCAGCGCACGGCCCTGGCCACCGCCGACTCCGTCATCAAGGCCGCCTGGCAGCGACCCGTCGACGCCCTGCTGACACTTCAGCGCGAAGGCCGAACCACCGATCCCGCCCTCGTCACGGTGCTGCGGATACGAGGGAGTCTTCTCTTCTCCGACGCCGAGATCACCGCCCACCAGAACCGCTCCACCACCTCACCCGCCCCGGACACGTCCCCGTCCTCCACGAACCGGACGCCATCGCCTCCGCCAGCGACCGGCTCCGCACCGCCCATGCCGAAGCCAACGTCCGCCTCCACGCCATCTGCTCCGTGATCGACGCCCACCCCGAAGGCCATCTCGCCGACAACCTGACACTCGACCTGTCCCGTACCGGCGTGCCACGCGCCAATGCCGCCCTCGCTCGCACAACCACCGGTCAGCACCGGCCCCCCTGCCCCTGCCCCTGCTCCTATTCCTGGGGCGGCACGGCGGGGGAACTGAGGGTTGTTCCCCGGACCGGACGACGTTAGGGATCCCCGGCTCGTCCTCTGGGCGTACAAGGGCGACGAGTTCGTCCAGGGCAGCTCGACACGGCGGGGCGTCCGCGATTCGGGCATGTACCCCACGACGACGCCTGGATGTTGTCGACCAGCTCCTCGTAGATCCGAACCGCGTCGCTGTTCACTCCTTCTCTTCCGGCCATTTCCTTCCCCAGGCCGCCGTTCCGGGCGGGATTCGCCCACGGCAGACACCCACCGGCCCAAACGGACTGGAGACCTGTTCCCCACCCATGTTCAAGTACGGATGCCGGGAAAAACCGCCCTCGACTCGAGCGGCAACGCCGTCTGGCAGCAGACTTTCCCGGCCAACGACCCCCCGCAGGCCGTCGCCGGGTTCCTCGCCGGACCCGTCGCCACCCCCACCACCTACTGCACCCACTGCTCCTGACCGCCCCCTTTGAAGGAGGACCGTTCGTGCGTCACCAGGTCGCCGTGAACGCGTACCACTCCGACGGCACCGTCTGCCCGCCCGAGCACCGGTTCACCACCGGCAACAGACCCCTCGCCGAAGACTGCACCGGCCGGGACCGGTTCGTGGCCACCTGCTCCTGCGGCACCTGGACCGGGGCACCGTCGTCGACCAAGGGCTACGCCGCCGACATGGGCCGCCGCCCACCCGCACCGTCGCTGACCTCCAGCCCTCTTCCCGTCTTCCTCACCAGGAGGCATTGCCCTGTCCCAGCAGTTGACCGTCGCCCAGCTCATCCACCAGCTCCAGACCCTCGACCCCGCGCTCCCCGTCTTCCTCGCCGTCAACCCCGACTGGCCCTTCGCACACACCATCGGCCAAGTCGTCCAGGGCACGGGGGTGGACGGCCCCGCCGCCTACCTCGCCGAGAACGGCCAGGACCACTACCTCCCGCCCTCCATCTCCACCGAACTGAACTGGACCTGCGGCGAATGACCCCGTCCACCGGCCTCTTCCCGTTGCGCACGGTTGCCCGGCGACCCATGCCGGTCGGTGTCCGGGGAGCCCTCGTCCGCGAGGTCTCCCCGCGCCCCGGCGACCTCCTCCGCGCCACCTGGCACCCCGCCCCCAGATCGCACCATGACCGGCTCGGCCCCGGTGCCCTCCTACTGACCTGGACCCCAAGTCCCTCGGACGGCATGGACGTCACCGCCCACCTCGGCCTCGACACCATGGACGTCACCCTCGCCACCTGGCCCAGCCTCCACGGCGACTGGACCACCACCGTCCACCCCACCGTCTACGAGACCCTCGCCCTCCACGCTGCGCTCCGCGTCGCCACCAAAGCCCTCACCACCATCTGAACCCACCACTCACGATGAGGCCGCCCGGAACTTCCGGGCGGCCTCATCGTCGTACCCCCGCTCACAGTCACCGTGGCGCCCCGCCCCCGCCTCCGTTCCAGGCCGGGCGGGCCTGCGGCCACCCAGGTCACTCCATCGGGCGGCACTCGTTGAGGTACATGCCGGTGAAGGTGCCATCGAAGCCGGTGGCGCGGGCAGCGTCCTCCAGGCTCGGGTAGACCGGGCCGGGCCCGACGTCGATCATCTCCTCGAAATCGGCGCGGGTGAGTTCGGGCTCGTGCCACTGGTGCGCGCACCGGCAGCGGATGTCGATGCGGTTGCCGTCGCAGATGACCATCCAGTCGCGGCGGGCTCCGCAGCTCGGGCACATGACGACGAGGCCGGTGATGAACAGTTCCTCGGGGTAGTTGGTGCTGCGCATGCGGATGTGGGCGCCCTCAAGGCCGTACTCCTGCTGGAGTTGGAGGATCGGGTCATCGCCGGGGGCTGGCACCGGGGTCAGAGCGGGGGTCGGCTGCGGTGCAGGGGCAAGCCGAGTGGTGGTTCTGGGCTGCTGCTGGGTGTCGTCGTAGATCATGCTCCTCCTTGGGGCTCGCTTCTTCGAGCCATAGCGGTAGGGCTGGTGGAAGTCCAGTGGTTTGCGCGGGTCAGCGGCGTGGGCGTTGTTGACCGGGCGGGGGCGGAGTGGTGTGGGTGGCGGTCTCGGCGGGCTTCGGGGCCCGGGTGCGGGCCGGGCTGGTGGCCGTGGTCGGCTTCGGGGCGGTGGGGAGGTTGGTGGTGTGGCGGATGCGCCAGATGAGGACGTCGGTGATGTTGTCGGCGGTGTCGAGTTCGCGTTGCCCGATCACGGTCTTCAGCAAGGTGGTCGGGTCGTGGCCAGCCGCCTGGGCCTGGTCGAGGGTGGCGATCAGGGCGTCCCAGCCGGTTCCGTTCCGGAGCCAGTCGGCGTACTCGGGAAGAGCGGCGGTCACCGTGGCGGTGTGATGGTCACGTACGGGTTCGGGCAGCCGCTGGCCGTGGAGGCGCATCGTCCTCAACGGTGTCGCGGCGGCGGTCCGGTAGGCGGTGCGGAGGTGGTGGGCTGCTTGTCGTGCGGCGGCTGCCTGTTGGGCGTGGTTGTGGGCGGAGTGCCAGCGGGCGGCGGCGAGGGTGACGAGGACGAGGGTGGACAGGACCATGGCCGTGGTGCCGCCGTCCTCGCCCCGGCCGAGCGCGTCCCCGGCACGGAGGACTCCGCGGGCCGCTGTGCGCAGGGCGCGGTGGTCGGCGCGGGCGGCGCGTTCGTGGGTGCGGGTGGCGCGTTCGAAGGCGCGGGCTGCTGTTCGGAGTTCGGTTCGGGTGGCGGCTGGGGCGGTCTGGGCGAGGGCGTCTAGGAGTTCCCCGGTGCCGACGAGTTGGGCGACCGCTGTGCCGTCGTCGTCATGGTCGAGGAGGGCGGCGGCTCGTAGGGCGGGGGTGATGGCGTCGCGGCGGGCGCGGGCCGGGCGTGGCCGGGGTTCGTCCGTGGGGTTGAGGGGGTTGTCGGTGAGGCGTTGGCGGATCTTGGGGAGGGAGAGGTCGGGGGCGAGTTTGGAGCCGGGGAACCAGATGGGCTGGCCGTTGCGGTTGCGGTCGCCGGGGAGGGCGACTTTGTAGCCGAGGGTGTCGCCGGACGGGGCGATCCGCTGTTCGACGCGGAGTCCGGCGGCGGTGAGCCGGGCGAAGAACTCGTCCTCCGTGGCGGCTCCGGCCAGGGCCTGGCGGACGGCTTCGCGGAGGGTTTCGCGCGGTGGCTCGGCCCGTCCGGTGCGCTCCGCCTTGGAGCGTTCGGCGCTGGTGGGCCGTTTGGCGGCGGTGCGATCGCCGGGGTTGAGGCGCTGGAGTCCGAAGTCCTTCTCGATCTGGCGGCATTCGGCCTGGGCACGGTCGCTGTCGTTGTGGCGGCGGGGGCTTCGGCCGTCCTGGCGTTTGAGGGTGGCGACAATGTGGATGTGATCTGGTGCGTGGCGGACTGCGATCCAGCGGCATGCCTGATCGTCACCGGCTTGGGCGATGCCGGTGGCGTGGACGATGCGGCGGGCGACCTCGGCCCACTCGGTGTCTGTGAGGAGACGGTCGCCGGGGGAGGTGCGGACGGGGCAGTGCCAGACGTGCCGCGTCGGGCGGCGGTCGGCGGGGAGGGCGAGGACGGGGAGGTCGAGCCGGTCGGTCAGTTGCTTGAGCGTGGCTGCCGGGTCCCGGCCCGGGTCGGGCGCGAGGACGGGTTGCCACGAGGCGACGATGTGGGGGTCTTCGTGTTCGTCGCGACGGCCGGGGCCGTAGAGGTAGGCGAGCAGGCCGTAGGTGCGGCTGCCGGTGGAGATGTCCGGGACCACGGGTCACCGCCGCCGGGCGATCTCGACGGCGGCGGTCTCCACGCGGACGGCCGCTTTCAGGACCTGGGCGACCGCTTGGTCGACGTGGTCGCTGTGTCCGCCGGAGTTGAGGGCCCTCGCCACCTGGTTGAGGTTGTTCCCGGCGCGGGCGAGCTGGGCGCCGACGGTCATCAGTTCTTCGACCAGGGCCCGCTGGTCGGTCAGCCAGATCCGTGCTTCGCCGTGGGTACGGGCGAGGGCGACGGCGGCGTCGGCGAGGAACCCGGCGGTGGTCAGCCCGACAGCGCGGGCTGCGTGCTGGACGGTGGCGAGTTCGTCGGCGGTGAGGCGGACGCTGCGGACGTGGTCGCGCTGCACGGTCTGGCGCAGGCGCGGACGCTGGCGCGCGGGAGGTTCAGCCTCTCCGTCTTCTGGCTGCGATCCGCCCCCGGTCGCGGCCTCCCCTCCCGGCGCCCCCTGGTGCCGGGAGGGTTCCCCCGCCCCGTTGGGGGTGGGGGCGAGCGCGTCCGAAACTCCTTGGCTGCCCTGGGCTGCCAAGGAGTTTCGGACGCTATAGCTTGCTCGGCCTCGCGCCGGGCAGTCGCCTCCCGCCACCACGGTGGCGGGCTCGGCGGACGGAGGGAGGGTCATCGGCGGGTCTCCGGGGCGGTTCGCCGCAGGTCCCGGAGGATCTCGGCGGCGTAGTCGAGGGCGAGTGCCGGGTGGTGCAGGGTCCACGGCCGACTCGTCGCCGTGCGGCGGACGGTCCAGGTCCCGTCCGGGCCACGTTCGGCGTCGTGGAGGTGACCGTGCCGGTGGAGGGTGGTGATCCAGGCGTCGGCTTCGGCCGGGGTGACCGGGGTGGTGCGCACGAAGGTCTCCGATACGGACAGGGGCGGTCGGTCGGTGTCCGGGGCGTCCGGATGTCCGGGGCGGGGTGACCGGGCCGGCCAGTCTCCGGGCCGGTCACCCCGTGGGGCGGTCGGTCAGCCGGTCAGGGTGACCTGGGCCGGTCGGTCCTCGGTGCGGAGTTGGGTGACCAGGGCGGTCAGCCGGTCGTTGGCCAGCGGGATGCCCTGGCCCCGGATGGCGTCCGCGACGATCTGGCGGGTGACCCGGTTCGCCCGGGTGACCGCCGCGCGGGCGATCGGGAGCAGTTCGTCCTCGCCCTCCGCTCCGGTCAGCCCGGTCGAGGCAGCCGGTGAGGTGTCCGAGGTGGGTCTGCTGTCCGGTTCCCCGGACGGTCTGGCGTCGTCGCGGCCGGTGTGCTCGGGCTCCGGGTCGGACAGGGTGACCGTGGTGACCGGGCGGGTGTCCGGGGCGGAGGGGACGGGCACGGTCAGTTCGGCCGCCGGGTGTCCGGCGGTCACCGCGACCGGGCGGTCAGTGTCCGCCGGGCCGGTCAGTTCTGTCCGGTCGCTCTCCGGCCGGTCGGTCACTCCCGGACGGTGGGTGGTGATCCGGTCGGTGCGGACGGTCTGAGTATCCGGCTGTCCGAAGTGACCGGGCCGGTCGGTGGGTTCCGCGCGGCGGGCGATGAGGATGTAGAGGTGGACGGCACCGGCGAGGGCGAGCGGGGCGACCGTGGACAGGACGCCCACCGTGAGGTCGCCGAGCCTCAGCCCGACTCCCGGTGGGCCCTGCTGGTTGAGGCGGACGGCGTGCAGGGCGTTGGCCCAGATGCTGACCGCCGAGGCGGTGCCGAAGAGGGCCCAGACGTAGAGGCGGGCGGCGAAGGGCGCGGTGCGCAGGACGAGGAGCCCTCGGACGCCGTAGGCGATGAACCCGTCGATGATCAGGGGGAAGAGGTAGGTGAGGGCGCCTCGGATGTGGATGGAGGCGGCCATCTGCTGGAGGGCGTCGTAGGAGAGGGCGCAGGCGGCGGCGCCGAGGGTGACGACGGCGGCCTTGTCCCAGGCGGTGGTGGCGTGCGCCGGTATCGGCGCCGGGGCGCTCACGCGGCCGTCCCGAGGTCGGTGCGGGCCGGGGTCTTCACCGGGGTGATGGGGACCGTCTTCGCGGCCTTGGTGGTGTTGGTGTTGGTGTTGGTGTTGCGGTGGCTGATCTCGCGGGCGGCGTGGCGGTAGAGCTTTTTGGCGTGCTCGACGGTGACCTTCAGGAGGCGGGCGAGGTGGTCGGCGGGGATTCCGGTCTGGTAGGCGTCGCGGGCGACCGCGCGGCGTTCGGCGCGGCTGAGGTGGACGTCGCTCCCGGCGAGGGTGGCGTTGATGCGGGTGTAGTCGACGCGGTGGGCGAGCTTGCTGTGGAGGGCGTCGCGTTCCTGTTCGGTGAGGCCGCCCCGGATGCCGTCGCGGTCGCCGTTCTCGAGCGCGGCGTCCAGGCAGGTTCGGCGGACCGGGCACTGGGCGCACAGGGTTTTGGCGGCGCGGATGCGGTCCATTTCGTCGGGCTCGGGGAAGAACGTCTCCGGGTTGGTGCCGGGGGTGGTGTGGCAGGCGGCCTGGTTCTGCCAGGTGTGGTTGCCGAGGGTGCGGGGCTTGTGGGTGGTGGCGCTGAGCATGTGTGGTCTCCAGAGGGCCCCGGGGCAGTGGTGTGCTCGTCCGGGGTCGGTGAAGGCGGGCCCGTGGTGGGCGGGGTCCGGTGGGTTCGGCGGGATCAGGCGGTCGCGGCGGCGGGGTGGCGTCGCGCGGCGGTGTGGGTGCGTCTGCGGTCGGGGCCGTCGAGGATGACCTTGTCGGCCATCTCGGCGAGGCGGGAGGCGACGCGGTCGCCGACGTGTGCGCGCAGGTCGGCCATGCCGAGGTTGGTGGTGACCAGGGTAGGGAGCATCTCGTTGTAGCGGCGGTTCATCAGCCGCATCGTGATCTCCTCGGTCCACTCCGACTGCTTCGCCGCACCCAGGTCGTCGATGATCAGCAGGGGGCAGCGGGCCAGGTCCCGGAGTTCGCGTTCGCCGTCGTGGCCAGGGCGGGGGCGGAGTTCGGCGTAGAGGTCGGCGGCCGTGGTCGCCTTCCAGCGCAACCGCACCCCCGCCCCGATCAGCGAGCGGACGGCGCCGTACGCCTGGTGGGTCTTGCCCGTTCCGGTGGTCCCGGCGATCAGCAGCGACCTGCCCTGCGCGATCCCCGGCGCACCGCCGGGGCCGGGGCGTCCGGCGGCGGCGATGTTGCGGACCCAGGCGGCGACCGCCGGATGGTCCGCCGTCGCCGCCCGGTAGCGGGCGGGGATACGGGACTCGGCGGCCAACAGGGCCGGCACCGGCTGGGCCTCGGCTACTGAGGCGGCGAGGGGGTCGATGCCCCGGGTGGTGAGGATGTGGGCGAGACGGCGGGCGAGACCGCCGACGGGCTGGGGCTGGGCGTTCGGTACGCGCATCACAGCTCCTCGGCGTAGGCGGCGGCAGGGTCGGCGGGGTTGGCCCAGGCCCGGCGTGCGGGGACGGTAGTCGGGAAGCCCGGCCGGTCCAAGCCGCCCCCGGCGTTCATGGCCTCGTGGACCAGGCTCGGCAAGGTGCTCGGGTGCAGGGCCTTGGCCCGGTGGCGGGCGAGTCCCGCGCGGACGTGGTCCGGGTCGATTCCCTCGGCAAGGAGTTTGGCCGTCTCGCGGCCGAGGTGTCCGAGCACGCTGTTCGGGGGTGTGTGGGCGCAGGCGGCGGCGTACTCGTCGATGAGCTGCTTCGCCGAGGGACGGTTGCCGGGTGTGGGGGCGCTCGCGCCCCCAGCAGTAGTTCCTAGTTCCCTGTTCCTAGTTCCTAGTTCCAGGGGGTGAGTGCTCACGGAGGGTTCACGTAGTCCTCCGTGAGGGCTCACTGAGGGCTCACTGAGTGCCGTTTGACCTGTGGTTTTGTGATTCATGGAGGGCTCATCGCTGCCTCCGTGAGGGCTCAGTGAGCCCTCAGTGAGTGCTCCGGGAGGGCTCACCGTGTCCTCCGTAAGCCCTCCGTGAGCCGCCCGGGTGGTGGTCGGGGGCGGCACTGTGGCGGTGTCCCAGGTGTCGTGGTGGGGGCAGGCGGGGTAGCGGGAGGCGCTGGCCCGGTTGATCCGCTGGTGCCTGCGGAAGGAGACGACGTGGGCGTAGCGCTTGGTCGTGTCGCCGTCGGCGATCTCGTAGCGGCAGATCAGGTTCTGGGCGGCGAGTTGGAGGAGGTCGTCTTCGACGCCGACGGGGCCGTGGCCGGGGCGGGTGCACCAGAGGCGTCCGGCGATGACGACCGGCTGGTCGGGGAAGCGTCCGTGGTCGTCGGCCTCGGTGAGCAGGCCCAGGAAGGTCCGCTCGGCGGAGAGGGAGACCGCGGCGAGAGACTCGGAGACGAAGGCTTCGGGCTTGATCGTGCGGATACGCGCCATGGTCAGCGGCCCCCGGCGGTGGCGTACGCCTCGGCGGCGAGGCGGAGGGTGCCGGTGGTGAGGTCAAGGTCGTGGGCCTCGCCGGTCCAGTTGACGGTGGGGTGGGCGCGGATGATCCAGCGGGCGGCGGTCAGCGCCTTCGCGCGGGTGACCGGGAGCTGGTGCCCGTGGGCGTCGTAGGCGCGGAGGTGGGGGCTGGGCCACGCTTTGCCGGGGTCGCGCTGGGAGACCCGGGCGGTGGTGGCCCCGGGGAGCATCGCGGCGACGGCGCGGGCGAGGCGCTGGCTGCGGTCGGAGGGGGTTGCGGTGGGCAGGCTTATGCGGGCCCTTCCGCTGTGGTGCGCGGGCATGCGAGAATTCCCTACTTGTAGGTGGAGCGGGTCGGCCGTTCTCGTCGAAAAGGTCAGCCGACCCGCTTCAGTTATGGGCATCCTTCGGGGCGCCAGTGCGGCGCTCGGGAGCGGCTAACTCCCGGGCGCCGTTTCCTTTACCCGCCTTGCTGCGGTGGGTCGTTCACCCGCCCCCTCCTTCTTCTGGTCCGGTCCGGCCGTCGCGCCGGGAACAACAACATATGCGTGACCAGTCCAACACTCCAGCGCATAGAGGGTGTTCGGGTACTTCGACACCAACACGACATAGAGACATGGGCGGTCGATCGCCCTACATCCGCAGAGGGCATTACGGGAACGAGCGCAAGCCCCACGCCCACCCTTCATCCGGCCCGCGACCACTCACGCCACGGCACTGGAGCAACACCCGCAGAGGCCACATGACCAGGTCACGCATTAGTGAGCATGCTCACTAACCAGTACGGCACCCCATCGCTCCCCCTTCGGACGCACCCAGCAGCCACCGCTTGGCGGCATCTCGGATTTAAGCGGGAGTTCACTATCCCGTCAACGACGGGCAAGCCCTCCGAGAAGACGCAACGACCAGGACCGGCAGGTAAATTGCCGGTTATCCACACACCGCCAACATTCAAAAGAACAGCCGGACTTACTCACACGTAAACAGTGAATCCATAGATCAACCAGCCCCGGAAACCCGTCCATCCGCCAACCAAAGCCCGGAAAACTCGGCGCGCTCAAAAAAATGAGCACACCGCAGTCCACCGGAAGACGGGGGGTGCACTAGGAGGTCGGCTGCAAGTTCAACCAAAACAGCCAGATCCCCTACCCCGCCGCGGCTTCAAGATCGCTTTGCAATCTCTTTGCGCCGGTTGATATTGATAACGAGGCCACCACGAGTGCGCCTCGTGTTCACCGCCCCGTGGTGAACACTCCGCTCCCGCGTCCTGGAGGAACTGATGGTCGTCGGCGCCCCCGCGCCCTTCCCGGATCACGGCTCCGAGCCGCTGTCCCCCGGGCAGCTCCTCGGCCACCCCGGCCTCCTGCGCGCCTGGCGCGCGGTCACCGGGGAGAAGCTGGGACTCGGCAGGCCGCTGTCGCAGACCGAGGTCGCGGAGGCCATCGGCCGGAGCCGGGGCTGGTACCAGAACCTGGAACGCGGGGCCCGACCGAAGATGGAGCGGGAGGTCCTCGACTCACTGGCGAAGACACTGCGGCTCGGACCCGACGAGTACCAGGCCCTGGTGCTCGCGCTCATGGACGGCGCGCTGACGACGATCCCCACGTCCCTGGGGAACCCGACCGTCCGCCGCGACCTCCAGCAGCTGCTCGACCACCAGTTGCCGGCCCCCGCCTACCTCACGGACCAGGTCTGGAACGTCATCGGCCACAACACGGCGATGGCGGCGCTGTGGCCGTGGGTACGCGAGCCCCGCGCGAACCTAATCCGGTGGGCGATGCTCAGCCCGGAAGCCCGTGTCCAGTACGTCGACTGGGACCACCACGCGACCGAGTACGTCAAACTCCTCCGGTTCGCGAGCACCCGATACCCGCACGACCCCGACCTGCTGAAGCTCATCACGGAGGTGAAGTCGGACCCCCGATGCGGGAAGCTGTGGGACACCGACGTGGCCGCCGTCTCCAAGTCCCGTGACGGCCACCTCTTCCAGATGTCCCTGCCATCCCTGGGCAACATCGAGGTGATCAGCCACGTGCTGTTCCCCGCCTCACTGCCTGGCAGCCGCGCCACCGTCATCACCTGGGCCGGAACCGACGAGGACGTCTCCGTTCCCCTCGCCGGAGTGCCCGCCCTTTCCGGGCAGGAGACCACCGCACCCTGGTCGTACCTGCCTCCGGCCGTGACCGAGTACACCGCCCGCCACCACCTGATGGACGAATTCCGGGCCGACCTCCCTGCCAGCCCCGCCGAAGCCATCCAGGTCTGCGACGCCCGGCTCCGCAACCTGCGCAAACGCACGGAGGCCCTCACCCAGATACGCGACGAGCTTGCCAGAGCGGACGCCTCTCGAGCCGATACGGCGACGTCAGCCTAATCCGCCCAACGCGCCCAGCTCTGCACCACCGCCCCGTCAAACCACGTACAACGGCCCCCCGCACCCCGGTCTCCCCGTATCCCCAGACCGTCGAGCACGTGGCTTCTCATAGATTTCCCAGTTTGCGTAAGAAGCAAGGACTGCAGTGAGTGTTCCCCCTGCGCGTCACCGGGCCGACGACGGCAAGGGTGACGAGCCGATACCGCCGACCGCCGCTCCACGGATCGGCCGGGCGTTGAGGCTCGGCGACCTCGTCAAAGCATGGCGGACCACGGCTGGCGAGCACGGCCAGCCGATGACGCAGAAGGCCCTCGCTGCTGCGGTGGGCCGGTCCGAGAGATGGGTGCGCGACCTGGAGACCGGTGCCGCTCCGGTTCAGGTCGCCCGGTGTCTGCCCGCGCTGGCTGACGCTCTCCGCCTCGACCCCGCCGAACGCAAGACCCTTGCAACCCTGGCTGGCCGTTCCACGGGAGCCTCCGAGCCGGCCGAGGGCGGCGGTGCGCGGCCGACGGCTCTCCTGGACCTGCTGGTCGCCACGCGGAACGCTCCCGCCGTCGTCTACGACACCTCGTGGAACGTCGTGTCCTACTCCCGCGCCGCCGCCGCGCTGTGGCCCGGGCTGCTGAACCCCGGGGCCAACCTGATGAAGTGGCTCCTGATCAGCCGCGAGGCGCGCACGCAGGTGCACGACTGGTACCGCCACGCGTCGGAGATCGGAGTGGAGCAGCTCAGGTATGCCCTCGTGCACTGGGGCGACACCGATCCCCGGATCGCCGCGCTGGTCGACGAGGTCTGCGCCGATCCGGACGTCCGGGCGATCTGGGACGCGTCCACTCGCGTCCGCGCGCACGGCGACGGAGTCACCCTGCGGATGAGCCTGCCCGCCCTGGGCTGGGAACCGGTCACCGCCGTCACCCACGTCCTCAGCCCGGCCGCCAGCCCGGAGCATCAAATGGTCATGGTGAGCTGGACCGGAGAGGAGGACCACGCCCGTGTCGCGAGCGCGACTCCCCAGCACGACCTCGTCGAACGCCGCCGCCTTGTCCAGAACGCGACCGCCCGCGTCAGCGTCGCGACGGCCCGCGCGGCAGCCGACCTCGCTGGCGCACGCGGCATCCCCCTGCCAGGGCTCGCTCGGCTGATCGGTCCGGGATGCAGTCTCACCCTCGTGCCCGAGAGCGGCACGGTGATCTGGGCGACCAACGCGCCCGACGGAAGGTGGGACGTCAGCGAGATCGCCGCCTATCCCGTGATGGTCCGTCTTCCCGAGGCCGCGCTCGACCCCGCCCTCCGCGACGAGTTCACGGCACTGGCCCGCGCTTGCCTGCCCGCCGAGCCGGACGCGGCGAGAAGGCAAGCACGCGCGCTGATCGCTCAGCTGAAGGCCCGGGTCAAAGTCCTTGACGGAATCGAACGGAGCCTTCGGACGACGTGACCGTGACGGTCCTGGACTCCGCCACCGCGGCGAAGGCGCGCAGGATCAGGGCCAGCCGCCGGTCACCCAGGACGTACAGCCTCCCGACGAGAATGGGACAGCTGGGCAATGGCGAGGGCCATGATGAGGAACACGGAGTCCGGGGCGGGCAGTTCCGCAAAGACGTGGTTGCGGCGGGCAAGTCGGCCCCAGTCGCATATGATCTGGCCTTCTCGCGTTTGCACGACAAGGGCGGCACGGACCGTGTCCTGGTGGACGAGGTCGTCGTCCTCGATGAGTGCCGTCACCGCCACCCGGTCCGCGAGGCTCTCGCGCCCACTCGGTCAGCAGAGCGGGCAGGGCCGTCCTCTTTCCCTGCCCGCCTTCGGCTGGGCAGACTGCTGCCGGGACCTTGTTCGGTTCGTTCCTCGTCACGACCGCGCCTGCCCGTTGAGATTCTTGGCACTCCGGAACTGGTCCAGCAGGATCGGACCGTCCGCGCACGCCGTCGCGCGTTCTACGTCGGAGACGCCATTGGTGAGGACCGCGACGGTCAGCCGATCGGTGAGCCGCATCACCAGTGCCTGGTGGACGACAGGCGTCGCGTCGCGGAACTCGTCGAGCGTGGCCCAGCGGCGCGGGGCCGGTGTGGGGGTGTGCCGCATCACCCGCTCCGCGAGGTCGTCGGTGAGGGTGCCGCCGTCCATGACGAAGGTGAGGACGCCGGACTGGTCCGGCCCGCCACGCGGGGCGTGGTCGACGCACAGGACGCGGGCTCGCCGGGCGGGCAGGTCGAGGGTGGAGCGGATGATCCGGGCGGTGGCGTCCGCGATGGACTCGCCATCGCGGACCGGCGTGTGCGGGAGCGCCCACCGGCCGTCCGGGCCCTGGAGCTGGAACCCCCGTCGCATCTGCTCGGTGGCGACGAGGACGTGGACTTCGAGGTGGGGGGCCATGACGTTGCGCCTTTCGGAGGGGAGGCCCGCCCGGACCGGTCGTGCGGGCGCGGCCCGGGCGGGGGTACGGGGTGGAGGGGGTCAGGTGGTGCGGTGCCTGTTGGCTCCGCCGCGTTCGCGGAAGGTGATGTCCGGGCGTTGGGCCAGCAGTCGGTGGATGAAGCCGTACGAGCGGCCGGTCTTCGCGGCGATGGTCCGGATGCTGGCGCCGTCGTCGTAGGCGCGGGCGATCCGTGCGAAGGTCTCCCCGTTCTCCCTGGGGTCGAGGCGCTTGGCGTAGGGGAGTACGGGCAGGTCGTCGAGGGTGTCGGACACCGTTCTCTTCTCTCTGGCGGGTGGCGTGGGTGTTACGCGGCGTGGGTGACCGGGGCGATGATCTGCCCGTTGGGGAGCAGTTCTCCGGTGTCGTCGAAGTGGAGGACGCCGTTGCAGAGCAGGGCCCAGCCGGTGACGTAGTCGCGGTTACGCCGACGGCGGCGGAGCGGTCCTCGGCGTCCGGCGCGGGGCACGGCGGGTGGTGGGCGCATCCGCGGGGGCAAGGGGCCGGGTCGTTTCCGGGCACGGCGAGTTCATCTCTGGGCGAAGGAGGGAAGCAGGAGGGTGGGGCTGGCTGCCCGGGGCCGGTGCCGGCCCCCGAGCAACTGGGGTGTTCTAGTCGGCGGCCTGGAGGAGTTGGAGGGCTTCGGCGAGCTGCTGGAGCTGGACGTCGCGGCTGGCCTTGACCAGGACGATGTCGCCGGGGAGGAGGGTCTGCCGGAGGAGGGCGCGGGCGGTGTCCTGGTCGGGCAGGTGGACGGCGCCGAGTCCGGCGGCCTTGGCGGCCTCCTGCATCCAGCGGGCCTCGTCGCCGCCGATGACGACGAGCTGGTCGACGCCGAGGGACGCGGCGGCGCGGCCGATGGCCTCGTGGGCGGTGCGTGATTGGGGGCCGAGTTCGTTCATCTGTCCCAGGACCGCGATGGTCCTGCGGTCCGCGGCCTGGCCCATGGCGGTGAGGGTTTCCAGAGAGGAGCGCATGGAGTCGGGGTTGGCGTTGTAGGCGTCGTTGACGATGGTGACGCCGTCCGCCCGGGTGGTGGTCTCCATCCGCCACCGGGACTGGGCGGTCGCCGCGCTCAGGAGTTCGGCGACGTCGTCAGCACAGAGGCTGGTTTCGAGGGCGACCGCGGCGGCGGCAAGCGCGTTGAGCACCTGGTGCTCGCCGGTGAGCCGCAGCCGGACCGGGGCGGCGCCCGCCGGGGTGACGAGGGTGAACCGCGGCCGTCCCTCGGCGTCGAGGGTGATGCCGGTCGCGTGGACGTCGGCGTGCTTGGTGGTACCGAAGCTGACGACCCGGGCGTCGGTCCGGTGCCCCATGTCCAGGACGCGGGGGTCGTCGGCGTTGAGGACGGCCACCCCGTGGGACGGGAGGGCTTCGATGATCTCGCCCTTGGCCTGGGCGATCGCGTCCTGGCTGCCGAACTCGCCGAGGTGCGCGGTGCCGACGTTGGTGACGACGCTGATCCGGGGCGGTGCCACGGTGGTGAGGGCGTGGAGGTCGCCGAGGTGGCGGGCGCCCATCTCCAGGACCAGATAGCGGGTGTCGGCGGTGGCGCGGCTGACGGTGAGCGGCAGGCCGATCTCGTTGTTGTAGGACTGTTCGGTGGCGACGGTCGGGCCTGCGGTGGGGAGTAGTTGGGCGATGAGGTCTTTGGTGCTGGTCTTGCCCGCCGAGCCGGTGACCGCGACGATCGTGGTGTCCGGGAGGCAGGAGCGGACCAGGTGTCCGGCGAGGCGGGCCGCGCCGACGAGGACGTCGTCGACGACGATCGCCGGTGTTCCCACGGGGCGGGTGGCCAGGACGGCGGCGGCTCCGGTGCGGACGGCGTCGGCCGCGAAGGCGTGTCCGTCGGTCTGCTCTCCGGGGAGGGCGAGGAAGAGGCCGCCGGGCTGGGTGGTGCGGGAGTCGAAGTCGAGTGGTGCGGTGACTTGGGTGTCGGGGTCGGGCACGTCGGTGAGGTGGCCGCCGGTCACGCTGGCGATGGCGGCGAGGGACATCGGTTCCACGGGCGGGTCTTTCTGATCAGTTCGCGGACGTACGGGCGGGGGCGCTGTCGGCGGACGGTGCGGGGGTGTGGGCGCGGAGGTCGAGGTCGATGCCGCGGCCTCCGAAGAAGTCGGCGAAGCGTTCGGCGGGAAGTGCCGCTTCCTGGGAGGCCGTGGTGTGGCCGGAGGGGTTGTTGAAGACGAGGTCGCCTTCGGGGGTGCGGCCCCGGACCAGGACGAGGTGTCCGCCCCGGCGCGGCGGGTCCTGGTCCGGGGTGCGGATTCCCTTCGAGACGGACGCCATCACCAGGTGCCCCTGATCCAGCAGTCCGAGAAGTTCGTCCATACTGAGCCGGGGATGGACCGTGGCGGCCAGTCCGTGCGCGGCCCGCACGTACTGGACGAACGGGGCGTAGATCAGGCCCTTGATCCCGTCGGCGTTCTCGATGTACGCGCCGTGGTGGCGGGCGCCGTCGAGGAGGCCGAAGAGGGTGGGCGTGTGGCCGTCGCGGTGGCGCAGGGCCATCTGGAGGCAGGCCATGCCGCACAGGTGGCGGCACCAGGTGCGGTATTCCTCGCGGGTGCGGGCGCCGCTGGTCGCCCACGCGGGGTCGTCCCCTGGGTCGTGGCCCTGGTAGGCGATGGCGTTGACCAGGTCGGGGCTGGCGTACTGGGTGATGACGGGCACCGTGTGCACGGGCCGGGAGTTCATGGGGCCGGTCTCATCGCAGCAGGGCGGCAGCATGGGGGTGGTGGTCCTCTCGGGTGGTGGCGGTGTCGAGGAGGGTCTGGAAGCGGGGCCAGTCGACGTTGCCGCCGGAGAGGATCACGCCCACCGGTCCCGGGGGCAGCCGTCCGGCGGCGTGGAGGAGTCCGGCGAAGGCGACCGCGCCGGACGGTTCGGCGGTGGTGCGGTAGTGGCGCCAGAGGAAGGCCATCGAGTCGGCGATCAGGTCCTCCGGCACCGTCACGATCCCGGCCAGGAGCCTGCGGTTGACCTCGAAGGTGAAGGCGCCCGGCTGGGTGTGTCCGAGGCCGTCCGCGATCGTGGACGGGACCGGGATGTCCACCCGGTGACCGGCCAGGAGGGAGCGGTGGGTGTCGTCGGCGGCCTCGGGCTCCACCCCGTACACGCTGGTCTTCGTCTCCCGATCGGAGGCGGCCAGGCAGGTTCCGGCGGCGAGCCCGCCGCCGCCGACCGCGACCAGGACCGCGGCCAGGTCGGGGCGTTCGCGCAGCAGGTCCAGGGCTGCCGTCCCGGCCCCGGCGATCACCGGGTGGGAGTCGGACGAGGGCACGACTGACAGGCCGTACCGCTTGGACAGGTCGTGCACGATCTCGTCCCTTTGGCCCGTGGTCCGGTCGTAGGTGACGATCGTCGCGCCGAGCGCCCTGATCCCCTGGACCTTGGTCTCCGGCGCGTCGGCCGGGATCACCACGGTGACCGGGGCACCGAAGTGGCGGCCCGCGAGCGCCAGGGCCAGGCCGTGGTTCCCGGACGACGCCCCCACGATGCCCGCCCCGCGCGCCCCAGGGGGCAGGGCGGCGACGGCGTTGAACGCGCCCCGGATCTTGAAACTGCCGGTGAGCTGCATGTTCTCGGCCTTGACCACGACCTCCCGGCCGAGGCACTCGTCGACGACGGACGAGGTCAGCAGCGGCGTCCGCGCCACCAGGTGATGGATACGGTCGGCGGCGGCAAGCACGTCGTGCGATGTCAGCAGAGCCATAGGTCTCGCTCCTTCAGGGCTGGACGCTGCGGTCGGTACGGGCCGTGCGGACGATGTGGGCCAGGAGCTGCTCGTACGAGAGCCCGGCGGCGTGGGCCATCCGGGCGAGGTTCCCCTCCCGGGACAGCCCCGGGAGCGTGTTGACCTCCAGCCACACCGCACCCCGCTCCGGGGAGACGACGAAGTCGTGACGGGAGTAGCCGTGACAGTGCAGCGCCAGGTGCGCCCGCCGGGCGGCGATCTCCAGATCGCTGAGGACCTCGTCGGAGAACCGCGCCGGGCAGTGGTAGGTCGTGAGCCCCGGCTGCCGCTTCGCCGAGTAGGAGTACACGCCCCCGGCGGTGTCCGTCTCCAGCGGCGGCAGTATCTCCAGCCCGCCGTCCGGGCCCTGGAGAATCCCGACGCTGACCGGCCGGCCATCGACGTACTCCTCCGCCATCATCGGCGCCCCCGCCCCCTCCCGAACCACCGTGGCGAGTTCCTCCCGGGACCGGGCCAGGGCCAGACCGATGGACCCACCCTCACTCACCGGCTTCACGATCACCGGCAGACCGCACACACCCTCGATCCGCCGCGCCTCGATCTCCGGCGAAGCCCCCGGCACGACAACGGTTCCAGCCGGAACACGGACCCCGCAGGCGGCCACGAGATCCTTCGCGATGACCTTGTGCATCCCCACCGCGGAAGCGAACACCCCACTACCGGTGTACGCAACACCGATCGACTCCAACAACCCCTGCAACCGACCGTCCTCCGCGCCACGCCCCGCGATAGCGAGCAGCGCCAGCTCGGTTCCCTGCAACGTCGTCACCAAGGACTTCTTGTCCTTCTCCAGATCCAGCACCCGGGTCTCGATGCCGAGATCCCGTAGGGCTCCGGCCGCAGTGGAGCCCGAGAGCAGGGCCCGGTCCCGCTCCCGGGACCAACCACCGGTGATGACCGCCACGGGGGCGGCGAACTCGCCGGGGGTAAGGACTTCGATCTCCATGAACCGCTCCTTCAACAGAGGGCTGAACGTCGTTGCCTGACAGGTGACCGATCAACTCACCGCAGCAGCAGGCCGGATGGCCTCTGCCGTCAGCTGGGTGCAGGTCCCGCCAGGAGGGGCCCGCCCTTCCCGGGCGGAGCTGTCCACCGGGACAGCGTTCACGGCCAGGCACCGCAGGACGTCCTGCGTGACGTCCACCAAGTCGTCCAGATGACGCCGGGCCTGGGTCATGGTGAGTGCCTCTCCGACCCGGAGCAGATACTCGGCCTGCCGAAGTGCCCGGAGGTCTCGTCGACGGGGGCCCGCACGGGACCGTTCCCGGAGCACGGGTGCAAGCTCCTCAAGCTGCTCGTGGAGACGCCCGGTCAGTTCCCGAATCGTCGGGCTGTTCGCGCAGGGGCCCTCGCCCCGCACAGCTTCAAGGGTCGCTCGTGCCGCACTGAAGGAACCCGGCTGGTACACCCTGAGCGCTCCGAGCAGCCGCTCCAGCACTCCCCGGCTGTGCGGTGGCCTCCACCGCTCCACCTCCAGACGTCGCGGCTCGCGGCCGGCAGGACCGTGACCGGTCCGCGTCACGCCGGCTCCCCCTGCCAGCCCTCGGCGACCTGGAGTTCACACCAGGTGCGAGTGCCGTCTTCGCTGGCCCCCCAGGAACTGGCGATGCTCTCGACCAACACCAGGCCCCGCCCGCGCTCCTCATAGGTCCCGCTCTGGCTGCGAACACACGGCCGGTCGTGGGACCCGTCAGCCACCTCGATGCGCACGGTCGTTCCCGAGTACGAGATCGAGAAGCCGACGGCGGTCCCCTCACCGTTCTCAATGGCGTTGGTGACCAACTCACTGATGATCAACAAGGCGTCATCTACGACCTGTCGCAGCCCCCATTGGTGAAGCGACATACGCCCGATACGGCGCATCTGCGCGACATGGCGTGCGTCCTGGGGGCGGATCGCTTGGCCGTCAACGCGGCGGCACTCGAAGACCACGGCGTGGTGCTCGGCGATCGGGCGTGATGCAGGGCTAACGACCGCTGTGACGTGGCCGCGCAGAGCCACGGGCATCGCGCACCCCCTCTCGTGGGGAGCGACGGAGTCGGTCAAGGACTTCATGGCAAACATCCTTGTTTGAGGAGTAATGCACCTCTCATCGCGATCACCCGGAGTCCCGAAATAACTGCCTCCGGTAGCGATCGGGTTGGAGTATGGCACCGGGATCTCTCCGCATGTAACGCTCACTGCGGAAGTGTCCGCATGGTCGTTCCGTACCTATGCCCAGTCGGCAGGACCAGTTGTTCCACCGTGTAACTTCCTTGTCGCTGCCGTAGGTCAGCGGCAACACTTGCTGCATCCACCAAGGGGAGCGTGGTCATGACGGAACCGTCCAAGGGGACCGCTCGTAGCAGGCCAGGCGAGGAGAACGAACCGACGGCCCGCCGGAGGCAACTCGGTCTCAGGCTGCTGGCCCTTCGGGAGCAGCGGGGCATGACCGCCGAGCGCGCCGGCGAACTGGCCGGACTTTCGAAGGCGACGGTCAGCAGGTACGAGCGCGCGAAGGGCAACGTTCGCTGGGGCCACGTCGAGATGCTCTGCCGCGCGTACGGTGCCTCGGACGAAGAACGGGAAGCCCTCGTAGACCTGGCGAAGAACTCCAAGGTCAAGGACGGGTGGTGGGTTCCCTACGCGACCAAGCTGGCTGAACCGATGCGGCTGCTGTACGCCGTCGAGGACGAGGCAACCCGAATCAACCAGCACACGGTGGGCGTTGTCCCGGGCCTGCTGCAGACCATGGAGTACGCAAGGGCAATCAAGGCGACGCCCGGCAGCGAGCTGTCCGACGAGGACCTTGAGGGGTACCTGTTCATGAGGCGGCGGCGCCAGCAGATCCTCGATCGCCCCACCCCGCCCCAGTACCACCTGGTGTTGGACGAATCCGTCATCCGGCGTGCAGTGGGTGGCCCGGAGGTCATGTCCGCCCAGCTCGACTACCTACTGAAGCGAGGAAGCGAACCCCGTATCACGATCCAGGTCCTGCCCTTCTCGGTCGGGGTCTGCACCGCCGGAGTCAATAGCTTCATCGTGTACGGCGGTTCCGATCCTTCCCTGGACATCACCTTCGTCGAAAACCAGCTCGGAGCCTTGATCCTCGAAGAGGACCAGGCCCGGGAGGAGTTCGCCCGCGCAATGGCGTTCCTACGCCGCGAGGCGCTTGACCCAGCATCCTCGGCCGACATGATCGCCGAGGCCAGCAAGTCCCACCTGCGAAACCGGAGCTGAAGAACGTGGAACAGTCGCCCCAGTGGTTCAAGAGCAGCTATAGCGCCTCGCCCCAGAACGAGTGCGTCGAGTGCGCGATGAACGTGCCCCAGGTGGTCCTCGTTCGGGACTCAAAAATCCCTGGAGGACCCGTTGTCGGTCTCACCCACAGCTCATGGACCGCCTTCACCGACGCAGTCTGCGCAGGCGCGCTTCACCAGCGCCCCAGCTGAACGACCGGGGGCTCGTGGCTCGTCCCGGACACCCTGGATCTGGGCGGGGCCACACCGCCAGAGTGGGGCGCCGGGCTCGTCCAGGGACCTGGCGGAACGGGCGAGCAACAGCCTGGCCCGAACGGTTCGGAATCTCTCGCTGATGCGGACAGGCACGTGTCTGACGCTCTGTCCGCATCACGTTGCTCGGAGGACGCGATGGCGCAGAAGCCGAGACCGCTGGACGACATGAAGTCCACGCGGGACTGGTGGGGCGTGGAACTTCGGAACTGGCGACGGGTACGCAAGCTGTCCTCAAGACAGTTGGGCGCCCTGGTCAACCTGAGTGGTACAACGATCGAGCGCATCGAGAAGAACGAGCGCCCGTGCGACGCGATCCTGGCTGGCCGACTCGATGATGCTCTCGACGCTGGCGGCGCCTTACGTCGACTATGGAGCCGAGTGGAAGCGGACAAGAGGCGTGCTGATGCGGACAACCCCGAGTGCTCTTGTTCCACGAACGGCGTCGAGCAGGAATGCGCGGGCATCCTGGACCCGGGCCGAACATCTCGTCTGAATGGAGTCCCTCCCGTGGAACGCCGCGTCTTCGTCAGCGGTGGAGTTGCTCTCCCCGTGGCCCTCGCCGATCTCATCCCACGGTCTAGGCAGAGCCCCCCGCCCAGAACCGTTCACGCCGAGGACATTGAGCAGGTGTGCGCGGCCTCCGCCACCCTTGCCGAGTGGGACAACCTCCACGGGGGCGGTGGGATGGTCCGGGAGGCTTCCATCGGCCACCTGACCTGGGCCAAGAACCTCCTTGAGGTGAAGTGTCCACCTGACCTGGAGAGCGACCTCTTCACTGCGGTTGGGCGACTGGCCATCACGATCGGCGCTTCGGCATTCGATGCCTACGAACACGAGAACGCCCGCCGACTGGTGGCCTTCGGTGTCCATTGCGCAGAGGCCTCCGACAACTGGCATCTGCGGGCTCGGGCCCTCAACGTGCTCGCCCGCCAAGAGGTCTGGCTTGGTTCGCCAGACACCGGTCTCGCCCATGCCGAGAACGGATTGGTGCGGGCCGAAAGGCTGACTCCCCGCGAGCAGGCCATGCTGCACAACGCGAGGGCACGCGCCTGGGCCAGGATGGAGAACCGGCAGGAGACCGTGGCCGCGATCGGCCAGTCCGACGACGCGTTCAGCCGGGCGAGGCTCGGGGAGGACGTGGCCTGGATGGCGTTCTACGACCACGCCCAGCACTACGGCGATACGGGTCACGCACTGTTCGATATCGCCCTCCTGCATGGGCAGAGCCCTCGTCAGGCAGCCGAACGGCTCCGGACCGCTGTCAACGGTCACACCCAGGCGTACGTCCGTTCCCGGGCGCTCTCGGGTACGAAGCTGGCGACCCTCATGATGTCCACGGGAGATCCGCACGAGGCAGTGGCTACCGGGCATCGGGCTCTGGACGAAGTTGGACGCCTCAGTTCCCGGCGGGCTGTCGACGACGTCCGGTCCCTCGCTCGGGCAGCGGCCCGATACAAGTCCCCGGAGGTCTCCGAACTGCGCTTGCGGATCAAGGGTGTCATCCAAGCGTGACGCCCGAACCCGTCGAGGAACCGTTCGACCTCCTGCATCGGGTCACCTTGGCCGCCGGGCTGTCCTCCGTCGGAGCGATACCGATCCGTCTCGCCGAGAACGATCTCTGGCTGCTCCGGGGCCAGGGAGGTGCCGTCGTGCGGATTGCCCGCGCGGGCCAGTCCGCGGCGGCGGCCCGTGAAGTGGCAGTAACCCGGTGGCTCGCCAACGAAGGACTGCCGACCGTACGCCCCCTCGATCGGGAACAGCCCGTGCAGGTCGATGGACGGGCAGCCACCTTCTGGGAAGAGTTGCCACCGCACCGGAGCGGGACACCGTCCGATCTGGCCCCCCTCCTGCGCCAACTGCACGAGTTGACCCCGCCCGTTGAGCTCCCGCTCGGCCGGATGGCGCCCTTCGTCAGGGTCAGAGCGCGGATCGAAGCCGCGCGTTCCCTCGGGGAAGCCGACCGGCGGTTCCTCCTCGACCGCCTCGACGAACTCCAGCGTGCCTGGGTGGGCCTTCCAGCCGGACGTCCCTTGTGTGTGATCCACGGCGACGCGTGGGAAGGGAACTGCGCGGTCACGTCGGACGGCCGACGGTTCCTCTTGGACTTCGAGCGGGTGTCGCTGGGCCTGCGCGAGTGGGACCTCACCTCGACGGCCATCAAGATGGACAGCTTCGACACGCTCACCACCGACGAGTACGACCGGTTCTGCGCCGCGTACGGCTACGACGTCCGGACCTGGAGCGGGTACCCGGTCATGCGGGCCGTGCGAGAGCTTCGCCTCGTGACCTTCGCCTTCCAGGCCGCGGCTCGAGACCCCAGCGCCCTTTGGCAGGCGGAGCACCGGCTTGCCTGCGTCCGCGGGCTTCGGGGTCCTCGCCCTTGGCGTTGGGAGGCCGTGGGGTGAGGGACGACCGGGAAGACCTGCCCGGTGTCTGCCCGGCTGCCACTACGGCTGAACCTACCCGCCCGGCCCGGCCGGTCCAGCAGGAAGCTCTGGTGCGATGCCGAGGAGGCGGTGGAGGTCGGAGGCAGGGTCCCTTGCATGATTGAGGTCTGTCCGGATTCATCCGGTGGTGCCGAGGGCGGTCAGGGGCCTGCGCCAGTCGCGAGCGGTGTGACGTAGGGCGGCGGCGATGTTGGCGTGGCGGTCCTGGCGGTGGACGCCGATGGCGAGGTTGCGTAGGCCGGCCATGATGCGCGGGAGATGACCTGCACGGATCTTGGAGTCGTCCTCGCGGAACGTGTGGTCGCGGACGTGGTGCAGAAGCTTTTCGATCTTCCAGTGGCCTCTGATCCAGTCCGCGAGTTGGGCGCCGGTGACCGCGCCGGGCGGCAGGCTGGTGATCAGGTAGACACGCTCGACGGTGAGCCTGCCGCTGGTGAAGTCCATCCTCCAGCGCACGACTTGCAGGGCCTGACGTGCGTCGGGGTAGTCGAGGTGGGCGAAGGCGACGGTCTTGAGCCGCCGGATCTCCAGGCGGGGGTGAGCCCGGGTGCGGTCGTGGTGGTCGAGCGTGGTCTCGCGCCAGGGCAGGCGGCGGACGCGGTTGAAGAGGCCGGGATGGTTGGCCTTGACCTGGGCGATGTAGTGGGCACCGCGCCCGCGGAGGTAGGTGCCGTGAGCGTGCTGGGTGTGCAGCGCGTCGGCGGTGATGACCGTGCCGGTCAGGTCGACGCTGTCCAGCAGGGGCCGGAAGACGGGGATCTCGTTGCTCTTGTCGGCGACCTGGCGCTGTGCCAGGACGTGACCGGTGTGGCCCGGCGAGCAGGGTGACGTGCCCGGTGACGCGGGTGCGCGAGCCGCGCAGGGCCTTGCCGTCAACAGCGATCGCCCGCAGTCCGGGGCCGGCCGGGGTGGCGCGGGCGGTGAGGAAGGCACCGATCGCCCGGTCCAGGGCGTCGCCGTCGAGCTGGACGAGCAGACGGCGCAGGGTGTGGGGATGCGGGACGGACACGGTGCCGGAGAGCGGATCGGTGGGGAAGCCGAGAACCCGGCAGGCCCACGCAGGGACATCGCCGATCCATTCCGTGATCGCGGTCAGGGAGCGGGCACCGGCCAGGACACTCGCCGCGGCCGCGGCGACCAGGGCGGACAACCGGTAGCGGCGGCCACGGACGCCCCGCGGGTCGGACACCAGATCCAGGAAGCCGGACAGTGCGACCGCGTCCGCCAGAGGGACCGGCCCGGCAGTCCGGCCCAGTTGGGCCAGCATGGTGGGCATGGGAGGCAGGCACGGACTCGCCAGGTGTTCATGGGACTTCGACACTCACATGATCGCTGAGACCGTGCCTGTACTGCGTCCGCCTCCTGCCCAAACCGGGGTGTCCCATTGGCCAGCGCGGCACTCCGGACCAATCGCGATCACGCAACGGCCCCTGGGGGCAGCGGTCGGTGAGAACACCTGGCCCGGGCGTGGTCCTCAGCAACGCGGTGCACGGTCGGGCGGTCCCGGAGCGGCAGGTGGCCCCGGCTGTCCCGGGCTCTGGTGCGGCGGCCCGGGGCGAAGCACCGGCGTTCGGAGGGGGGAGCGCGCCGGCCCTTGGCTCATGGGCCCAGGGGGGTGGCTGAAGGGGCAGACGCAGATCCGCTCCTGCGCCGTCGGCGCAGGAGCGGCTGGCTTGTGGTTCCCGCCTGCTCAGGTCGCGGGTTCCCACGACACCATGCTGTCGGTGCAGTCCGCGGCCAGCGTGTACAGCGGTTGCCTCTCCGTCTCATCCACCGCGAGTCCCCAGTGCAACTCGGTTTCCACCCACTCGGATGCGTAGCGGCTCAGGCGTACTCGCGGCGGTCCACGCTGCCCGGGTGGCCCAGATCGCCACCGCCATGTTCGACGACGTTGACCTCGGAAACCGCCGGCTGGCCATCGCTGGACGTGCCCGGCCTCTCGACGACATCCTCTTGGAGCTCGTCGTGTGATCGGCTGGTGGGCAGCGTGTTGATCGCGGCCCTGGACTCATCGGTTGGTTCGCGGACCCGGCCAGGGTGATCGGTTGGTCAAGCTGAGTGCATTGTGGTTGTTTGAAGGGTTTTTCTCCTGTTGCAGGAGGACTTCTTGATCTCGGACCCTTGGGTTTGGGGTCGGGTGGGCAGGGTCTTGTGGCCGGGGTCTCCGCTCGGTGCGGCCGGTGGGCGTGGTGTGCTCCTTCTCACGGTGACCGCGATGTGCCGGGCGAATCCAGGACGTAGGGCAGGGATCTCCACCTCGGGGTCACGGAAGCGGGGGGTGCGGGGCATGAATGCCTGGGCGACGCAGCGCAGAATGGCGCTGACGTAGGCCGATCGCCTGTTCGTGCTGGTGAGGCGGCTCAGGACACGGAGGATCGTTGGGGTGCTGAGGTCGACTCCGAGGCGGTCCTCGGGAGCGGGCACCCCACGCAGGACGATGGTCTCCGCACGGGGTTCGGTGTCGATGTCGGTCTGGGTTTCCCAGAACGTGGCGACGTAGTGTTCGCCGGCGGACTGGTGGAGGAGGGACAGGCAGTACGCCGCGTTGGAGGCGAAGACGTCAATGTCGGTGCCCACGCCGGCCGCGTACTGCCACAGGAAGCGTGCGTCGTCGGTGGCGGCGGCGAGGTAGAGCGCGCAGCCCAAGATCCAGGCTCCACGGGCGTCGGGGACATCGTCGACGAGGAAGTCGTCCATGCCCAGGTGATCCCGCAGGATGATCGTTTCGCACAGGATGGACAGGGCTCTGGCTGTGTCCGCGCCGGCGGGGACATCGAGGTCCTCAGCGGAGGCGCAGTCGGGATAGGCGATGTCGTCGTAGGGGACCACGTCGGCGGGCACGCAGGGGCGGTCCACTTGGCGTGTGCTGCGCAGAAGTTCTTCGATGGTGGTCACGGTGCTGCTCCCGGGGTATCGGCAATGTGATGTTCGTGGAGGATGCGGTGGGCGTGCCTGAGGTGGGAGTTGACGAGGGCGGGGGACGTGCCGGTGATGGTGGCGACCCTGTCCGGTTCGTGGCCGCAGGTGTAGTGGAGGACCACCACGTCGCGGTGGTCGCTGGGCAGTCGCCCGACGGAGTCGAGGATGATGCTGAGGTGTGTGGCGCTGCTGATTCGGTCGGCGAGTCCGACAGCTTGGTTGGGGACCCTGGCGCTCCACGCGGCCGCGCGAAGGTCGGGGCTGCCGTCGGTGTGCCGGGGGGCTCGGGCGATGACCTGGTTGCGCAGGATCTCCCAGGCGTACTGGTAGGGGTTGTGGCTGGCGATGGCTTCGTCCCAGCGGACCCAGAGGATGTCGAAGGCGCGCGCGACGGTTCCGCGGGCCCGGTCGTCGACTTGGAGGAACACCCTGGCGTAGTCGGTGTAGGGGCCGATCATGTCGGCGACTAGGCCTTGGAAGGCCAGGGGCGGGTCTTCGGGCTGCATGGCGGCCACGTCTTCGATGCTGCGTGTGATCCAGATGGGTTCCTTGCAGGCTTCGTGTGCTGCTGCCCTCCACAGCCGGAGCATCGGGGGCGCCGGCATGTCGAGGGTGCGGACGATGGTGTAGGTGAGGAGCCAGGAGGGGTAGTAGTTGCCGCGCAGCAACTCGGACAAGGCTGTCGCCGAGTAGCCGCTGCGGTGTTCCAGGGTCTTGAGGGTCATCCCGCTGGCGGTCATACGGTGGCGAACTTGCTCCAGCCACGTGCGGTGGGCGGGGCCCGCCCTGTCGGAGATGGGCTGGCGTCGTCTGCCGCGGCGGCCCGGCTTGCTGGCGTCGGGCTGTTCCGGGATGAGGGACGGAGTCATCGGGGGGTCCCTTCCTGGTCAGTCTGCCGACGGGTGGCCGGGTCTGTGGTGCGGCTGGGGAATGCTGCGTGGGCCTGCTGTACGAGGAGGCCCACGGACGGCAAGAGTCCAGCGAGCGCCGCGTCGTGGCCCATCGCCACCATCGCTGTGCTCCACGCGAGGATCGCCACCAGGGTGATGGTGACCCACACCTGCGAACGGGACATCGAACCTTCTTCTACTGGGGTCTGGGGGTGCCCGCCTTCACGGTGCTGATGCGTGATCAGCAGGCTGAACGGCCAGCATGGACCCAACCCAGAGAAGTACTCAACGTGATCGGTGAGTCACGGAAAAATAGAGACCGTTCCGCCTGGTGAGAATTTCCCCCAACTGAGCTGTCAACATGACACTTTGAGGGTGAAATAGCTCTATTCGACCCCACGGGGCTCCGGCCGCGCCATGATGAACTCCGACGGCACGACCGTCGAACCTTCCACGGTCTGGAAGGCGGCGCACCCCTCCCGTGCTGACGAACCCGGGGAGGGGCCGCACGGGGCCCCGTCCGACCCCCCTCTACCCCGGACGGGGCCCCCGCAAGATCCCAACGATGCGCACCAACTTGGCCAACTTCAGACGTTCTTGTCTCGAGCAGGCCGGGAGCGCCTCACCACCTCCTCGCGCATCGCGTCATCGTTGTCCAAACGCTTTAGGGCTTCCGTGCGGCCGAAGGCTTCCATCATCAAGACCGTGCTGCAGATAGCGAGGGCGTGCGCCTGATGGCTCAGGTCCAGGGCCCCCACCGCGCGCCGGAGCCCTATCTCGGCCACACGTCGCAGTGCTGTCGTCACCGCGAACTCGACCTCGGGCGGCGCCAAGGCCGCGGTGACGGTGAGGGCGCGCGACGACATCGACGGCTCCCCCAACTCAGCGAACAGATCATCGTGTTGCAGGGAACACCACACCACCACGTGCTCCAGGTGGTGAACGTCGCGCTTGGCCTCGTCAAGGCAGGTAGCGATCCGCGTGCTGTCCTGTGAGAGGTAGGCGCGGTTCAGTTTGGCTGCCGTCCACATGGTGTCGACCACCATCAGGTCATGAGTCGTCATACCCCTCCTTCTAGCGCAACAGAGCACGCACACAGGGGAGTTCAGACGCGCTTCACCCTACGGGGAGAGTGCCGTTGGACGCGGGGCTGCCGCTTCGCCTCCGGGCAGCGGTACCGAAGCCTGGCGGCCGCGGTCAGCCAGGGAGGGCCGTAGCGATGCGAACGGCGGAAACGTGCTCGGATGGGCTGTCCGGTCCGGCAAGCTGACCTTCATGACCTCCAGCAGCCACCCCGCCCCGTTCGTTCCCGCTCCCTCCGGGTGGCGAATCGCCCTTGGAGACCCGGAGAACCGTGACATCGACGTCGTGCCGCTTGTCGGCTGGCAGCCCCTGCCCCCGGGAGCGCGGTGCTCGATCAACTCCTCGCTCCTGGAGCCGGTGGTGTTGTTCGACAACGTGAAGGAACCCGGAATCCACACCGTGCTGGAGACGCTGGCCGGCTACCCAGACGGCTCGTACGTCCACCAGGTCCTAGCCCCCGACGCCGACCTCCGTGAGGTCCCCGAAGGCTGGGACGTCCGCGTCTACCGCGGTTGACTCCCGCAGCACCCTACGCTGGCCGGCACAGCGCAGAACCCCGACGCCCGCCTCCCGGGGGCGACCCAGCGACGAGGGCGTCGAACCAGCGAAGACGCTGGCACCGGAGACCTACGACCGCACCGCCACCTCAAGGTCAAACAGCGTCATACCCGTGCGGCCGGCGGCGAGCCCGAGGATCTCGTCCCCGTGCCCGCGGTGCACGCTCACCCGCCGGCCCCCGGTCGGCGACGGCCGATGCACCACGATCGAAGCGCCCCTCACACCTCCAGCGTGCGCCGTGGTCCCCGCCGGTGCACGCCGAGTCTGCCGTCCCCCGAGCGGGTGATCTGTCCCCGGTCTGGCCCCGCGGGCCCGGTTGACCCGGTATCCCTGCCCCGTGATTACCTCTCTGCGCCATGCTGCTACGGCCACCGCGCTCGCTCTCCTGCCCCTCACACTCGTTTCCCAGTCCGCTCACGCCGCCGCGCCTTCGGAGTCCGACCGCCTTGCGGTGGCCGTCGGACTGCTGCCGGTCTCGAGCGAGAGCAGGGAGGGCTACTCGCGCACCAAGTTCAAGCACTGGAACGCCGGCCTCGATGCCCGCGACGGTTGCAACACCCGGGCGGAGGTCCTGATCTCGGAGGCGATGGCCGCGCCCGTCATCGGGCCCGGGTGCAAGTTGGAGGGTGGGGAGTGGTCGTCGTACTACGACGAGCAGCACGTCATCGGGGCGTCCGGGCTGGACATTGACCACATGGTCCCCTTGGCGGAGGCCTGGGACTCCGGAGCCTCCGCCTGGTCGGCGGGCCGCCGGGAGGCGTACGCGAACGACCAGGGTGCGTCGCAGTCGTTGGTGGCGGTGACGGCGAAGACGAACCGCAGCAAGGCCGACAAGGATCCGGGCGAGTGGTTGCCCCCGGCCGCCGGCGCGCTGTGCCGGTACGCGGTCGAGTGGACGTCGACCAAGTTGCGGTGGGGCTTGGCCGTGGACCAGGAAGAGCAGCGCCGGCTCTACCAGTTGGCCGCCGGGTGCGGCGACGAGGTTGTCACCTGGACCCCGGCCCCCTAACCCACGGCGCTGCGTCCTCCCTCGTCGGCCGGCCGCCCAACCTCGGCGACGCGGTCTTCCGCACCGGCTGTTGAGGTGGCCGGCGATGTAGAGGGTGTCGACGCAGTCCACGGCGCCCCAGTGGGAAGTACAGCTGGGCGGACGCGGCCAGGGCGCCGTCCCCCGCCGAAGCCCGCCGTGTTGATTCCCGCGACCATGCTGATCGTCCCGTCCACCACCGCATTCCGCGCACCCGGTGGTTGCCGGAGTCGGCGACCAGTTGGACCTGGCACTGCTCGCCGACCTCCAGGAGCGCAAGGCCGTGCCTTCGTCTCTTGGGCTGACGTGACTTGCCAGGGACGCTGCGGGCCGAGCAGGGTGCGGTTACTGTCCGCTTTCAGTACCAGCACCGCGCCGGCGCCCGGCGCTGGTGGAACCGGCTGGCTGGTCGTCGGCCGGGGGGCTCCGGTTCGGGGAACGTTCGGCGGCTGAGCGTCCGCATCGGCCGCGCGGTCTCCCGGATGCGCACCGCCCG
This sequence comes from Streptomyces sp. NPDC002490, assembly GCF_040296045.1. NCBI lineage: Bacteria > Bacillati > Actinomycetota > Actinomycetes > Kitasatosporales > Streptomycetaceae > Streptomyces > Streptomyces sp. NPDC002490. Next base: position 41,526 of record NZ_JBEOWM010000043.1, read on the forward strand.
GTCGGGACGGCCGCAGGCTCCGGGCCGGGGCCGAGGCCGGCCGGCTCGGGCACCCGCTCCTGATCGTTCTTGACCTCCGGGGCCGGTGCGACGGCGGCAGGCCGAGGCGCGGGCGACACGACCGGGCCCGCAGGCGAGGCCGGGGCCTGGCGTCGGGCCGCGCGGCTTCGGCTTCGGCACGTGCCTGAGCTGCCGGGGTCTGCCGGGGTCTGCCGGGCATGGTGCCGTGCCCACTCGTTCACCCGCGCCGAGCCATCAGCGGTCACGTTTTGGTGCAGCCGCGTGGCGGTGGCCGACCGCGGCTCCGCCTCCGAGACGCCGGGTAGCACCGCGTCGACCCGAGCCGCGACCACGCCGCGCACGGCGGTAGGCCAGCTGGTCCTCGGCTTGGTCGAAGAGCTCCAGCCTGCGGCTCCGCGTTCATGGTGAGATCACCCAGGGCGTGTCCCTCGTGGTGGGTCGTAGCCGAAGGCGACAGTCGGGCACCAGATCCAGGAAGCCGGACAGTGCGACCGCGTCCGCCAGAGGGACCGGCGCGGTAGTCCGGCCCAGTTGGGCCAGCATGGTGGGCATGGGAGAAGATGCAGGAGCAGGCACGGACTCGCCAGGTGTGCATGGGACTTCGACACTCACATGATCACCGAGACCGTGCCTGTACTGCGTCCGCCTCCTGCCCAAACCGGGGTGTCCCAGGGCCAGCGCGGCACTCCGGACCAAACGCGATCATGCAACGGTCCCTGGCATCGGCCGCGTCTGCTGTCCACCGTCTTTGCGATCGATGGGTCGACGCGGCTCGGCGGCCGGGCGGCCTGGTGCGCGGCGAGTGCCTGGTGGAAGCCGGCGATGCCATCTCGACTGTGCCCGCGGAACGCCTGTGGCGGCCGGGGCCTCCGGCATGGTCCGGCCGAGGGCGCGGCACTTGAGGGCAGGGCCCGCACGGCGTCGGTGCCGACCGTGGTGTTCCCCGCGTATGCGGGGTTCGTGGCGTGGGGGGCTATCGGCCGGGGATGACTTAAACCAGTCAAGACTGGAAAGGATCGGTATTCACAGGATCCTCACATCCGATATGTGTGGGTGGAGAGGATTCGCCAGGTAGGGGATCTTGTGCGGTCGCCTCGGGCCGCATAGACAGGTCGGTGTCTTATCCAACCAATGCCTCGCTGTCACGCCGGCGTGGTGAGAGGACATACATGTTCCGTCGTAAAGCAAAGAGGTCCTCAGTCATCTGTCGCCGCTTATCCTCAGCCATGGCCGTCGGTGCTCTGCTCTTAAGTCCAGGAATGGCTTCTGCGGCGGACGGCAGCCTGGTAACCAGCCCGAAGTCAGATAAGCGTCCGGCCGAAACACCGGCCGCCGGGCCCGAATCGCTCGTCATGGCCGGCAACCGTCCCGTGTCGGGGAAGAACCTCTCCGCCGGTCCACAGTGGAAGCAGGATGCAAACAAGGTATGGCAGGTCGACCGGACCATGGCCGTCCTGAAGAACACTGTCACCGACGCGGACGGAGACAGGGTCAACCTGACCTTCAAGGTCCACAACGTCAATGCTGACGGCACAGTGGGCGCGCAGGTCATGATCCCAGGGGAGCCATTCGGTGTACTGGTCTCGCCCATGGTCGCCTCGGGTGGCACCGCCGAAGTCACGGTTCCGCAGAAGGCGCTAACTCCTGGCAAGACCTACGCCTTCACGACATCCGGGTACGACGCAACCGGGCTGTACGAGACCGAATGGTCAGCGTACTCGAAATTCCAGATCCGCGGCCGAATAGTGGACATCAAGCTGCCCGCCCCGAACAAGGACGCCCCGAACCCGGAGCACGACACCACCTGGCAGCCGGTCCCCGGCTATCAGTCGTACGAGAAGCAGAGGAGCCAGGCACGGTCCTCCGCAGCTGCCGACAGCAAGCGACACTGTCGACCTGCCGGTGGCGAGAGCACCATGCAGTTGTGCATCGGCTCCCGACCAGCTGCCGCAGCGGACTTGGAAAGGATCGAGCAGGCACGATCCGCACAGCGCACAACACGGGCCGCTGTGGGACCTCTCAACCCCAGTTGCGAGACCGGCACAAAATACCTTTCGGCCTTCACACGCGATGCGGCCTGCATGTACCACATCTGGAGTGTTGAGGTCACCAATGAGAACGGAACAGACTCCTCCGGCTACCAGGAATTCTTCACGGCTTACCACATGAAGACCTCCATGGTCGGTAACGAGATGCAGCTTTGGTCGCGAATTACACCGCTCCCGGTGGCAACGGGAAAGGTCCCCTTTCCGGCTATCCCTGGTGCGATCAAGCTGACGCTTGTTCCTAAATGCTCCACAGGCTGCTTGGAAGAGCCCGCCTATTCGTGGGACGGCAGCCTGATGTGGAATGGTAGCGGGGACATCGACCGGCACGAGGAGACCGGCACGGCGACAGTTAAGTGGGACGGTAAGGTTCCAGGCACGATGAAGTGGGACTCTGACCGGTCGACGAAGATGGCATTCGCACCGTACGCGACCTTCTCCTCGAGCGTTCCCAGGTCCATGCCCACCGGAAATAGCCAGGGACTGATCGGTGGGAATATATGGGTCCGTTGCGACACCGTGTACTCTGCTGCTGGTTGCGTGTTCCCTGACTACCTCCCCGGGTATGCGTTCAACACCGCGAAGACTCCGGCAGCCGCAGCGAACGCTTGGCTGATTAACACCAAGATCCGCAAGGGCGCGCCGCTGCAGTTCCTGGCTGACCGATACACAGGTGGCGTGCACGGTGAGCGGAACAAGTGGACTCGGGACCCGGATTCGAACCGCAACGTGATCTGCCCGACCGGTTGGGCTGAAAAGTACGGGCATCCGGACACGACAAAGATCCCCGAGATCTCTGCCAATGATACGTCGAGCTGTGACGAATTTCCTTTCGCCTCCACGTACCAGAGCGGTGGAATGCCGGAACGTATGGAAGGCACTAACCAGGTGCTCTCTGGAAACGAGTGCGTGCAGACGTATGCCACCAAGTACTCCGATGGCGTATGGCGATTCTGGGACGACGAGCGCATCTCCGGCCCGGACTGGCGTGAGGTGTGCGGCCGTTCGGCCATGTCCAATTGGGTGAACGGCACCGCAGGAAGCCGGATCCCCAGCTTCGCCAGCAAGTTCCGCATCCTCGATAAAGACAAGTATTGGGTGAAGACGACCGGATTCGATAAGTGTGACGCCACCAAGGCTGTCATCAAGTGCGATATCCGATGATGAAGCCGCTGACATGATCAGGCGGCGGCCGGAAGTAATTCCGGCCGCCGCCTGAATCGCGAAAGATAGAGAGTCGAGTTGAAAACAGAAGGAATTAGGTGGCTAGTCGGCAAGCCCCCCACCTGGTATGGCTACTGCATCCATCTAGCGCGTGGCCTAGAGGTTGTTCAACTAGTCGATCGCATCGCGCGAGGATCTACTCCGATGCTCATTGGCGAATATACAGCCGAGGGTGTTGAGGCATACATCAACTCCCAGAGCCGTGAAATTGCCGCCGTCCGCTACGGCACCCACGGCGACCTGGCGTTCACGGTCGCCCATGGCTACTGGCCGGGTGAACTCGGACCTGGTTACAGCGATCACCTCTCCCGCAATAAGGGTGAGGAGGTATTCGTACTCTACGACGAGACCCAGAATCCGAAAGTGCCACCGCCTCAATTCCAATTCTATCGCGATGGAGAGTACGCGTGCGGCTTCCACATGTACATGTACACATGGTCGCGCGAGGTTACCGGTCCGGATGCGGCTCTCGTTCAAGCTGATATCGAAGCTGCGGGGATCCGCAACGAAGCACAACGTGAAACCGCCCACCTCAAATCTCTGACCATCATTGAAAACCGGTTCGACCTAGCCCTGCCCATGGGCCAGATCCTGCACGACCTACTACCCACGGCGCTGGTCCACGGACACTGAGGGTTCCCGCACCGTTCGCAGCCTGAGCCAGAACCGGGGCTGGAAGTGCCCAAGCTGCTGGAAGTCGCTTCCCCGCTGGTTCCCGAAGAGAGCATCACCAAGAACGACATCACGATGGCGGACGTCTGGGAGTACCTCACGGGACGATCGGCTCAAGGAGGCGAATGCCGCGGACGAACTGCGCGGGCCCGGTGCGCCGGTGTTGGTGGCGCGTTGACGTCCTCGGTCGACATCCAGTTTGTGGATCTTGGATAGAGTCCCACCCCCCGGCTGCCGGAATTGAACGGCGCCGGGGGAAGACGTCGAGCGGCTACACCCCACGGTGTGACACCGCGCTCGTCAGCCTTCGCCGGCGCCCCGAGTGCGGCCGCAGGCCGCGATCCAAAGGGAGTGGAAATGTCCAGTCACCGACTGCCCAAACGAGCCCGCTGCATCGCATGGGCCACGACGGGTGCTGCCGTGGTCGCCGGCGCCGGGATCGTGGCGCAGACCTCCGTGGCCGCCCCGAGCATGCCCGCGCAGAAGACGTACACGGGCCGGGCGTTCGATACCTGCACCGCGCCCTCCCTCGCCGCGATGAAGGCATGGAAGACCGGCTTCTACGGAGCCGCCGCCGTCTACATCGGCGGCAAGAACCGCGGCTGCGCCCAGCCCAACCTCACCGCGCCCTGGGTGAAGTCGGTCAGCACCGCTGGCTGGAAGCTGATACCGCTCTACGTCGGCGCCCAGCCGCCCTGCCAGACCAGCAGGAACCCGGAGAGGTTCACCGCCGCCACGGCGGCCAGCGTCGGAGCGAGCAACGCCAGGGACGCGGCGGCCAAGGCATCCGCGCTCGGCATGAAACCCGGCAGCCCGATCTACCTCAACATGGAGTCCTACGACATCACGAACAAGCCGTGCAACGACGCCACCCTGACGTACGTGCGCTCCTTCACCAAGACCCTGCGGGCCAAGGCGTACCGCGCCGGGTACTACGGCTTCGCCAGCTCCAGCGCCAAGGCCATCGCCACCGCCACCGACAGGACCGACCTCCCCGGCATCCTCTGGTACGCGCTGTGGAACAAACAGAACACCACCACCGCCGACTGGCCCTGGGACCCCAGGCTGTACACCAACCACAGCCGCGCCCATCAGTACATGGGCAACAGCAAGGAGACCCGCGGCGGCCACACCATCACCGTCGACCGCAACGCCTGGGACGCCCCGGTCGCCATCATCGGATAAGGGAGACGTTGCCCGGGCGGCAGGGCATGGCCTACGGCATCTCCCGGCCGCTGCTCGGCACCTGACGCGCTGCCTCGGCGACCTCTTTCGCGTTCCGCTCACCAGCACGCTGCGCGGCACGGTCACCCAGACTGTGCCGCGCGCGTGTGTACGTGATGAAGTGTCTCCGCCCCCGTCAGCGGCCCGGCCGAGGGGTGTGCCATCGGCCGCAGGGTCACGCCCGCCGGGCGGGGGCTGTTCTGGCCCGGATCGGTGGTGCCCTGCCGCACCTCGGCGATCCGAACCGCCTCGGCGATCCGAACCGCCTCGGCGACGCGGACGCCCGCGACGCAGGGGAGTCCGGCCCGTTCCCCGGAGACGACAGCAGCACGGCCCAGCCTGGGACACCACCACCATGCTGCGCTTCCTCCACCGCCTCGCCAAGGGCACCAACCGCCCCCTCCCCTCCGAGGTCGCCGCGCTCATGAACTACCTCCCCACCGCGGTGGCCACCGGCTACCTACGCCAGCTGGACATCGAAACCTGGGTATGCAGCCAAGTCGGCAGAACCCCAGCCCACTGAAGCACCAACCAACACAACCGCTCTGAAATCCCCGCGCGCGGAGAACACCCACGATGCAGCGCACGAATCAACGCGCACCGGTGTTCCCGCGCGCGGCGGTGCGAGAAGTATCTGCCCCGGGATCGGCAAGGCCTTCGTCGCGTTCCCAGGCGACGAGGGGTGCGCTGAAGGTGCCGTCGCCTTGGACAGCCAGCGGAACACCTTCACGTCACCGTTGGAGTAGCCGTAGCACACGCCGACGTCTGAGCGGCCGTCCGATCAGCCAGACCTGGGGTGTGGCGCGCACGCGCGTGCTGTGGCGGATCCCGGCCCGTACTTGCGGTTGTTCTTCTCTGCACTCATCCCATGCAGAGGCCTCATCGGAGGACAAGGCGACTACCGAAGATGCGCCGCTGTTCCTTGGGCGCCGCAATCCCGAATTCTCGGTGATAATGATCACGCACCTGCCATGAGCGGATGTAACTTCTTTCGCCGGTTTAGGCATGCTTTTGAGCGCATTTCCTCCTTGCTACGTTCACAGGCGGCTCATAGATGTGAAGCTCAAGCATGCAGAAAACGAGGGAATATGACGGTTCATCTGCCCGCGCCGGAAGAGCGCGGACGGGTTTGGCCCGGAGGGATTTCGGGCTTCATAGCAGGCAGTCTCGTCCTGACGCTGTCCATCACCCTGCTCGACGGATTACCAGCGAGGGCGCTCCCGGCCGAGCCGGCCGCGGAACCCCGGAAGGCGTCGGCGACCCAGGCGGCGGATATCACCTCCGCACGGGTGGCGGCCCGACTGTCCGGCAAACGGGTCGAGGCGCTGTCGGAGCGCACGGAGACATCCACGACCTGGGTGAACAAGGACGGTTCGCTCACATCGGAACTGACCGCCGGTCCGGTGCGCTTCCGGAACGCGGAAACCGACGCCTGGCGGAACGTCGACCTCGAACTCGCCGCGCGCGCCGACGGCTCGGTGGCGCCGGTGGCCCACCCCGAGGGGCTGGTGCTGGCCGGCCGGACCGGCAGCCCGGCCACGTCGCTGAAGGCGGCGCGGAAGGCGAAGGCCACCGACCTGGTGACGCTCGGCGAGGGCGATCAGCAGATCACGCTCCAGTGGAAGGGCGGCCTGCCCGCTCCGAAGCTGGAGGGTACGCGCGCGAAGTACGTCAACGCCGTCCCCGGTGCCGACGTCGTGGTCGAGGCGACCCGGACCGGCTTCGAGCAGTTCGTCGAGATCAAGCGGAGACCGGCCTCCGATGGCTACAGCTACACCCTGCCCCTGAAGGCACAGGGCCTCAAGGTACGCCAACAGGCTGACGGCAGCGTGCTCTTCACCGACCGGAAAAACAAGAAGACGGCCCTGATGCCCGCGCCGGTGATGTGGGATGCCACCGTCGACCCCGTCTCCGGCGAACACACCCGGCGCGTGCCAGTGGGGATGAAGGTCGTCGCCAAGGGCTCGTCCTTCGAACTGGTGGTGACCCCGGACGCTGAGTTCCTGGCCCACCCGGCCACGAAGTACCCGGTGACGGTCGATCCGTCGACGTCCGCTCTCTCGAACGTGTTCGACACCTATGTACAGCAGGGTGAGACCGTCGACTGGTCCGCCGACACCGAGCTGGACCTGGGCAACCCCGGTACCACGAACCCCGACGGTACCCCGCGGACCGCCCGCTCGTTCATCTCCTGGAACACCACGCCGATCCAGGACGCGCTGGTCGTGAACGCCAAGCTGTCGCTGTGGAACTTCCACTCCGGCAACACCGACTGCAAGGCGTACCCGTGGGAGGTGTGGGCCACCGGCGCGGCCACGACCTCCTCGCGGTGGTCCGCCCAGCCGGCCTGGATGGCGAAGCAGGCTACCTCCACCGAGACCAGGGGAAACCCGGGCTGCGCCGCCCAGCCCGACGGCTGGGTCGACGCCGATGTGTCCACCCTGGTCCAGGAGTGGGCGTCGGCCAAGGCCACCCGTGGCCATATGGGTCTGCGCGCATCCAGCGAGTCGGTCACCACGCAGTGGAAGCGGGTCAACTCGGCGAACGCCGCGTCCAATCCGCCCAAGCTCGTGGTCACCTACAACTACCGGCCCCGTACCGGCACCAAACAGGAGGCCGGACCGCCGTACTTCTCCAACGGCGGTACCTACGCCGTCAACACAGTGACGCCGACCCTGCGCGACACCTTCGTCGACGCCGACGGTGACAAGGTCACCGGCACCTTCCAGATCTTCGACAACGCCACCAACACCCAGGCCGGCGACGTACTCGTCTCCAAGTACGTACCGTCAGGACAGGTCGCTTCCGTCACTGTGCCCACGGGTGTGCTGACCAACGGCAGGACGTACAAGTTCCGCACATCCCCCTACGACGGTAGCCACTACAACAACGGCTGGTCGGCGTGGAAGACGTTCACTGTGGACACCTCCGCCCCCTCCGCCCCCACCTCCGTCACCTCGACGGACTACCCGTCCACCGCATGGGTCAAGGGCGCGGGCCACGCCGGTACCTTCACCGTCACCCCGCCCGCCTCCGACCACCACTGGCTCGAATGGTCCCTGGATGGGGTGACCTGGACGAAGGTCGTCACTGGCGGCTCCAACGCCGCTAAGGCACTCTCCGTCACCCCGCCGCTGGACGGTACCCATGTCCTTCAGGTACGCGCCGTGGACAACGCGGACAACAAGTCCGAAGCGGCCGAGTACCGGTTCCATGCCGGCCCCGGTGGCTTCCTCCAGCCGTCCGATGGTGAACGCACCGCACGACGTCTGCCGCTGGTCGCCGAGGGTGACGCGAGCAAGTACGACGAGGTCTCCTTCTCCTGGCGCCGCTCCGCGGCGGACAACTGGCAGCAGATCCCGGCCGGTGACGTCACCTCGGGGAGCGGCCCGGTCGCTGCGTGGCCCGTCCCCCTGACGAGCGGCAAGAACGCGCCGCTGGTGTGGAACGCCGTCGGTACCGTCGCCGTCGACGGCTCCGTGCAGATCAAGGCCGACTTCACCGGACCGGGCAGCGCCTCGGGCAGCACCGAACCGCACACGGTGGTCGTCGACCGGCACGCGCCCGGCGCCGCACCCCGACTCGTCGGACCGGGGGCGCTGAACCTGCTCACCGGGGACTTCACCCTCTCCGAGGTTGAGGCCCCGCACTTCGGGCTGTCCGTGACCCGTACCGCTTCTTCACGGACCCCGTCCGCCGGTGACCAGGAAGGCCAGGTAGCCATCTTCGGGGACGAATGGGCCTCCGGGGTGGTCGCGGAGTCCGCAGGTGCGGACTACTCCCACATCACCAGGATCTCCGACACCGCCGTGAACGTGGTCGGCAGCCAGGGCGACGCCGTCCACTTCACCGCCAACGCTGCCAGGACCGGGTGGATCGCGGAACCGGGCGCGGAGAAGCTGACCCTGCGCGGCAGCACGACCAGCTCGTTCACCCTGACCGACGCTGAGGGCACAGTCACCGACTTCGAGAAGCTCGACGCCGCCTCGACCACCTGGCAGGTCTTCTCGGTGCGGCTGGACGGGCGCGGCAACTCCACCACCACGGTCGTCTCCGAGAACGTGTCGATGGGTGGCGGGATCAAGGCACGGCCCAAGCGGATGGTGGCCGCGACCTCCGCCGTCGCCGCCAACACCTGCGCACAGACCCCCGCCACCCGCGGTTGCCGGGTGCTGGAGTTCGTCTATGCCACCACCACCACGGCCACCGCAACCACCCCCGGGGACTTCACCGGCCAGGTCAAGGAGATCCAGGTCTGGGCCACCCAGCCTGGAGCGACGGCGGCCACCGCGAAGCCCGTACAGAGCTACGCGTACGACACCTCCGGGCGCCTGCGCCATACCTGGAACCCGCAGATCACCCCGCGGTTGCTCACTGAGTACACGTACGACAGCGCGGGCCGGGTCACACAGCAGACAAGGCCGGGCCAACTGCCCTGGACCTTCGCCTACGGTCAGGCGGGGAACTCCGCCACCGCCGGACCGGGCATGCTGCTGCGCGTAGCGCGTCCGGGCCTCCAGCCGGGCACTGCCGGGACCGTACAGGGCGAAGCCGTCACCAGCGTCGTCTACGACGTACCGCTCACTGGCCCGTCCGCCCCCTACGGCATGGGCTCCGCCGACGTAAAGGCATGGGGACAGTCGGACGCGCCCACCGACGCGACAGCGGTCTTCCCGGCCGACTCCGCACCCGCCTCCCACACGGGCAGCGCCCTCGGAGCCGGGGATTACGCACGGGCCACCGTCCAGTACCTGGGCGTCTCGGGCCACCAGGTCAACGTTGCCGCGCCCGGCGGCCGGATCTCTGCCTCCGAGACCGACCGGTTCGGCAACACCGTTCGCGAGCTCACTCCGGCCAACCGTGCCCTCGCACTCGGCACCACCGCCGCCGACCGTGCCGCGCTCGCGGACCTGGGCATCGGGGACCTGCCTAGCGCCGAAAGGGCTGAGCTGCTCTCGACCCGCTCCGTCCACGACGCCACCGGGACCCGCGAACTCCAGGAACTGGGACCGTTGTCCCGGATCGACCTGACACGGGACCTCACATCCGGAACTACCACCCTCAACTCCGCAGGCTCCTCCGTGGTGGCGCGGGCCTGGACCGTCAACACCTACGACACCGGGCGGCCGACGGACGGCACCGCCACCGTCAAAGACCAGATCACCGGCACCGTCACCGGGGCGCAGCTCCGCGACCAGCCCACCCTGCACGCCGACACCCGTGAGACACAGACCATCTACGACTGGCAGCGCGGTTTGGCGACCCGGACCGTCCAGGACCCTGGCGGCCTCTCCGTCACCACGGTCACCGAATATGACGCGCAGGGACGCGTGGTCAAGGAGATTCGCCCCGGCGGTACCGCGACATCGGCCACCACCCGTGTGACCGACTACTGGTCGGCCACCGGCACAGGCACCTGCTCCGGACGCCCCGAGTGGGCCGACCTGCCGTGCCGGACCTCACCCGGCGGAGCCGTCGTCGGCGGGGGCACCAACCCAGCCGAACTGCCGGTCACCGTCACCGAGTACGACCGGTGGGGCAGCCCCGCCAAGGTCTCGGAGACCGCCGGGGGTATCACCCGTAACACCGTGACGACGTACGACGACGCGGGCCGACCGGTGTCGGTGGCCATGACCGGAGGCACCGGTCAGGCCCTGCCCACGACGACCACCACGTACGACGACACCACCGGCGAAGCCGTCCGGAACACCGCGGACGGCGGTGCCGCCATCACCAAGGTGTTCGACAAGCTGGGGCGTCAGATCTCCTACACTGACGCGGATGGCGGAGTCACCCAGATCCGCTACGACCTGCTCGACCGGATCACCCAGACCTCCGACTCCGTCCCCTCGACCGTCACCTACACCTACGACCACCAGGCCGAACCCCGCGGCCTGGCCACCAGCACCACCGACTCCGTCGCCGGTGAGATCGGCACCGTGTACAACGCCGACGGTGCCGTGACCAAGGAGACACTCCCCGGCGGCTACACCCTGTCCCAGGAGATCGACCCGACCGGCTCGGCCCGGTCCCGGACCTACACCAGGAACTCCGACAGCGCGGTCGTCCTCAGCGACTCCATCGAGACCTCCGTCCACAGCCAACGGACGGCCCACTCGGGCTGGTCGAACCAGCAGTACCGGTACGACGCCGTCGGAAGGCTGGCCGGGGTCGACGACACCGCGGCCACCGTCTGCACCCGCCGCTCCTACACCTTCGGGGAACGCAGCACCCGCACCGCCCTGACCACGGCCACCGCCGCTCCGGGCCTGGACTGCCCGACTTCTGCGGGGACCACCACCAACCACACCTACGACAGTGGTGACCGCCTCACCGGCACCGGCTACCTCCACGACATCTTCGGCCGGACGACGACCGCCCCGGGCCACGGCACTTTCTCCTACTACGCGAACGATCTCGTCCACCGGCAGACCGTGGGCTCCAGCCGACAGACCTGGCAGCGCGACCCCGAGCTGCGCGTACGGTCCTGGACGACGGAAACCGGCTCCGGCAGCACCTGGACGCAGACCGAGTCCAAGCGCAACCACTACGACAGCGACTCCGACAGCCCGCGATGGGTGGTGGAGGACACCACGACCGGCGCGGTCACCCGCAACATCGTCTCCGCTGCTGGAGCTCTCACCGCGACCAGCACTAGGACCAGTGACGTAGTGCTCCAACTCACCAACCTGCACGGGGACGTCGCCCTGCAACTCCCGCTGAACAGCGCCGAGGCGCCGACAGCGTTGGACTACGACGAGTACGGCGGTCCGCGCGCCGGCCGGACGACCGCCCGCTACGCCTGGCTCGGCGGCAGACAACGTTCCGCGGACACCCTGACCGGACTCGTCCACATGGGCGTCCGTCTCTACGACCCGAAGCTCGGCCGGTTCCTCCAGGCCGACCCCGTTCCCGGAGGGTCTGCGAACGCCTACGACTACGCCAACGCCGACCCGTGCAACAGCTCCGACACCACAGGGCTCGCGCCCAAGTGCGGGAAGGTCCACAAGACCAACGGCTACAGCCTCCAGATCATCACCAGGCGCCGCGGCGGCGGCGTGACCCGGGACGGCCACCGCTACATCGGGTACTACGTGGAGACCCAGATCAAGGGCTTCACAAACCGCTACCTGTCCGGGAACGGCGTCTACGCGGAGACCTGGGGCACCCGGCCCGGCAAGAGGAGGATGACCAAGCTCCAGGGCAAGGCAAGTTGGTACACGCCCTGGAAGAAGCAGTGGGAGGTCCACTACAACATCCAGGTCAAGCCTGGTACGAAGATCGTGACCCACGGCAACGGCGTGGTGCTCGGTTGGAACGGCTTCGTGACCGCGGTCTCGTCCATCTGCAACGCCAGGTCCTAACCGGTCCACGGCCGCGTACGGTGATCACATCAGTGCGTACGCGGCGCACTCCCGGGGTGGCGCACCGAAACCTTGGTGGGCCACCCCGGCTCGTAAGGACTCCCGCGAGGACACCGCCTCCGTGCCCGAAGGATCAACACATGCCCAAGAACCTGGCAGAGCTCGCCCACGCCGCCCTGACGGCCAAGGCCGAGCGGGCCACCGCCGCGATCCAGGTCACCGCCACCTGGCCCGGTATCGGGGCCGGACCTGTCGTCGCCGACATCTGCGTACGCGACGACCTCGGTTTCGTGCTGCTCCTGCACCGGCGCCGTGACGGCCAGGCCGCCGAGGAGCTCTACTTCTCGACGCGGCGGGACGACGGGTCCTGGGCGGCGGCCGACCACCTGTCTGGAGGTGCCCTCGGGATCGACCCGACCGACGACCGGGACGTCGTGGGCGTACTGCGCGGCAGACCCCTGGCGCCGTTCGGGGAGTCGGAGACCGAGCTGTTCACCGGACGGCCCCAGGCCGACGAAGGGTACGAGCGACTGTGCTTCCACGAAGTACTCGTCGGCCCGGAGGTCGGCCGACTCGACGTGGAACGCGCGTCCTCGGGATCCGACACCGATCCGTCCCGGTTCCACAAGGCACCCACCTGCGGAGTCGCACTGTTCGCCCTCTTTCCGGGGGAGCGACTTACCGTCCGGCCGATCGTGGAGAACGTCGGTCCACCCGGGGCTCCGGGGCAGGCGTATGAGCTGACCTACTCCGACGACGGACCTGAAGCCGACCGTGGGGTCCGGCCTGCGGACCTGGGCTGACCGGTGGCCCGCGGCTCGGCGACCCCGGCCCGAGCGGCTCCCGGCCGTCCCGCCGCAGAGCCGTGCCGGCGCGCCGCTTCGGCTTCGTCGCGTCGCTGTCGGGCAGGGCCTGGTGGAAGGCCGAGGCCGGCCGGCTCGGGCACCGTGCCGGGTGCCAGGGCCCTCAGGGCGCGGACGACCGTGCGGCCGGCCGAGGTGCTGGTGGCCGTGATGACGCGGGTCTGCTGCAGCCGGGTCCTGGTCGCCCAGGCCGGCAACTCCGGGCACTCGGTGAGCCGGCCGGAATCGAGGTCGTACGACACGACGGTGACGTCTTCGGCGAGTTCGAGGGCGATGGCCGCCCACCGGCCGCGTAGCGCCGCGACGGCGGCCGGGAGTTCCCAGGCGCGTTCGGTGATCAGCCCTGCCGAGCGCGGCGCCGAGGGCGACCGGCTCGCGCTCGTGCCGGGCGCACCGTCCGGACCGGGCGCGGCTTCGACTTCGTCGTACGGCTGGCGCCGTTGCGGCGGGCCTGCTCCATCGCGGCCCGCAGCGCGACCCTCGCCAGGTCGACGCCGGACACCTCGCCGCTCACGCCTGCCCCCAGGTGGTGTAGCCGAGGTCCAGGTGACCGTGCCTGGAGTGCTGGTGGGCCTGGTCGACCAGGCGGTTGCTGAGCAGGCGCCTGGCCGACGGCTCGCCGTAGCGGTCGATGCGGTCGAACACCACTTGGTGGTCCTTCAGCGCCCGCACCCGCCAGTCGCGCACCTGCTCGCGGGTGAGGTCTTCGAGGACGAGGTCCTGGTCGTCGTCGACGTCGGTGAACTCCGGCTCCGGAGCGGGGATAATGACGGCGGTCGGGCACGGCGTGGGCAGTACGACCGGGGCCACCGGCGTGGCCGGGACGTCGTCGGCCGGCTGCGCGGCCGCGGCTTCGGCGTGGTAGGCCTTGGTGGCGGCCTGGCGGCCTGGCGGGCGCGGATCTGGTCCCGGTCTCCCGGGTGCGCGCCGCCCCGGTGGCGGTGGGTGTGTTCGGTGGGCGGGGGTGGTATGGGGAACTGCGGTGTTGGATATGGCGTTTTCCGGTGTGGGTGGAGGCTGCGGCGGGACAATCCGTGGTGGCGGGTCTCGGGGTGGGGAGAAGTGCATGTCGCAGGGGTGGAAGATCACGGTTGTCGTGCTGGCGGTGGTGGGTGCCCTGTCCACACCGTTGGTGTGGCTTCTTGACGGTCCGGGTGCGGGGCAGTGGGTCGGAGCGACGGTCCAAGCCGGTGCTGGCATTGGTGCTTTGGTCTGGGCGGTGTGGCCGCGTTCGTCTGCGAACGGGCCTACGGACAAGGCCACTCGTACAGGCAGGGCTGACAGTGGTGGGGTCACCGGTGTTCGGCGGCCCGGTGGTCGGGGGCGGGGTTCGGCTACCGTCGACCGGACGGGCGAGGCCAGTGGCACGAACTCCGTGTCCGGCATCGACTACTCGAACTAGCTCCCGCACTCGTAGCGAAGGCATCATCACGCATGAAACGGGGCAAGAAGCCTGAACCGTCGGTGATTGTGGCGGACACCGGCAACGCCAGGGCGGCCAGCGGTGAGACGGCCGTGACCGGACATCGCGGCACTGTCCCGGGAAGCGGCTTCGAACTTCCCGCCGCGGTTCATGTCTCCGGCACCGGGAGCGTGACCGCCACCAACGGCGCGACGGGCATCAGCGGCAACGTCCAGAACTTGATCGTGCAGCGGCGTGCGCCGCGGGAGCCGGCGCCCTGGCCGCACCAGGTCGGTGTGATCCCTTCCGTGGCGCGCTCCTTCCAGCACCGTGCCGAGGCGGATCGGCTCCGGGTGGCGGTCGAGGACGGGGGCACCGCGGTGCTCTCCCAGGTGTTGACCGGGCTCGGCGGGGTCGGCAAGACCCAACTCGCCGCCGACTACGCCCAGACCGCCTGGAACAACGGTGACCTGGACGTCCTGGTCTGGGTCACCGCCAGCACCCAGTCACCTGTGGTGAGCGGGTACGCGCAGGCCGGTGTCGAGTTGTGTCGAGCCGACCCGGACGACCCCGAGCGCGCCGCGAAGCAGTTCCTGGCCTGGCTGGCCAAGCCCGGGCCACGGCCCTGCCGGTGGCTGATCGTCCTGGACGACGTCACCGACCCGGGCGATCTCATCGTCCACCCCGACAACCCCGCCTTGCGGTTCGGCCTGTGGCCGCCGGCCGGCCCGCACGGCCGTACCCTGCTCACCACCCGCCGCCGCGACGCCGCCCTGTTCGGCGAAGGACGCCGCCGGATCGAGGTCGGCGTGTTCACCCCCGCTGAATCGATCGCCTACCTCACCGGGGCCCTGAACGCCCAGGGCCGAACCGAACCCATCGAGCAACTCGCCGCCCTGGCCCACGACCTCGGGCACCTACCCCTGGCCCTGGCCCAGGCCGCCGCCTACCTCATCGACTCCGGCAAGACCACGACCGGCTACCGAGCACTGCTGGCCGACCGCACCATGAAGCTCACCGACCTCGCCCCCGACACCCTGCCCGACGACCAGGCCGCCGTTCTCGCCGCCGCCTGGTCCCTCTCCATCGACCGCGCCGACGCACTGCGCCCGGCCGGCCTGGCCCGGCCCATGCTCCACCTCACCGCCCTGCTCGACCCCAACGGTATTCCCCACGAGGTCCTGACCAGCCCGCCCGCCCTCACATACCTCGCTGCACACCGCACCACGACCGGCCCCGTACGACCCCGACGCCGGCCGAGACGCTGGTGGCCGTGGCCGGGCCGACGACAGCCCCCTCCCCCGCCGGTCACCTCGGAGGAAGCGTTCGACGCGTTGAGGGCACTGGACCGGCTCAGCCTCATCGACCACACGCCGAACACCCCCCATCAAGCCGTCCGCGTCCACCAACTCATCCAGCGCGCCACCCGCGACACCCACACCCCCCACCAACACCACCACTACGCCCGCACCGCCGCCGACGCCCTCACCGCGGCCTGGCCTGCCATCGAACGAGACACCGACCTCGCCCAAGCCCTACGGGCCAACACCGACGCTCTCACCCACCACGCCGAAGAGGCCCTGCACAGGCCGAACACCCACAGGGTGCTCTACCGCACCGGCCGTAGCTGGGGGGAAAGCGGCCAGCTCACCGTAGCCATCAGCCACTTCGAGCACCTCTCCACCACCACCCGTGGCCACCTAGGCGAAGACCATCCCGACACCCTCGCCACCCGAAGCAATCTGGCCTTCTGGCGGGGGAAGGCGGGCGATGCGGCCGGGGCTGTGCAGGCCTTCGCCGACCTCCTCAACGACCAGGTGCGGGTGCTGGGCGAAGACCACCCCGCCACCCTCGCCACCCGGAATAATCTGGCCTTCTGGCGGGGGGAGGCGGGTGATGCGGTTGGGGCTGCGGAGGCCTTCGCCGACCTCCTCAACGACCAGGTGCGGGTGCTGGGCGAAGACCACCCCGCCACCCTCGCCACCCGGAACAACCTGGCCTTCTGGCGGGGGGAGGCGGGTGATGCGGTTGGGGCTGCGGAGGCCTTCGCCGACCTCCTCAACGACCAGGTGCGGGTGCTGGGCGAAGA
>NZ_JBEOWM010000044.1:0-54440 GCF_040296045.1 Streptomyces sp. NPDC002490
CACCGCAAACTGAAGACCACCCACCACCCCCGCCGGCCCACCCCACACATCCCACCGCTCCGACAAACTCAACGACAAATCAAACCGAGCCGGCACGGCCTCGGTCGGCAACTCCCGTTCCTCCAGGGCCCGTACGCTCAGTCCGGGTAGGTCCCAGGTGGCCGGGGGCACGTTCTGGAGCACCAGCATGATCTGGAACAGCGGGTGTCGAGAGAGGGAGCGGGCCGGGTTGAGGTCCTCCACCACCTGCTCGAACGGCAGGTCCTGGTGGGCGTAGGCGGCCAGATCGGTCTCCCGGACCCGTTCCAACAGCTCCCGGAAGGTGGGATCGCCGCTCGCATCGGTCCGCAGCACCAGGGTGTTCACGAAGAAGCCCGTCAGGTCGTCCAGTTCGCGTTCGCCCCGCCCGGCCACCGCCGTGCCCAGCGGGACGTCGGTCCCCGCGCCCAGTCGGGCCAGCAGCATCAACCACGCCGCCTGCACCACCATGAACACCGTCGCCCCGACCTCGCGCCCCACCGCCGCCAGGCCGGCGTGCACCTCGGCCGTCAGCTCCAGCGGAACCGAACCGCCGCGGAACGAGGGGACCGCCGGACGCGGCCGGTCCACCGGGAGCGGGGTGACGTCCGGGATGCCCGCCAGCGCGGCCCTCCAGTGGGCGAGTTGGCGGCCGGCCGGGCTCTCCGGGTCGTCCGCCTCGCCGAGGGACTCCCGCTGCCAGCGCGCGTAGTCGACGTACTGCACGGGCAGTGGTTCCCAGTCGGGCGCCGCGCCGCCCCGGCGGGCCGCGTAGGCGGTACGCAGATCACGCGCGAGGACACCCATGGACCAGCCGTCCACCGCGATGTGGTGGGCGACGAGGACCAGGAGGTGTTCGGTGGGGGCGGTCTCCAGCAGCAGGGTGCGCCAGGGCAGGTCGTCGACCAGGTCGAAGCCGGCGAGCAGTTCGGCGGCGAGGGCCGCGGGCACGTCCGCGTCGGCGAGGGCGCGGAGTCGTAGCGGCGGGTGGCGGTCGGCTCCGGTGCGCAGGTGCTGTCGGGGGGTGCCGTCGACGGCGGGGAAGACGGTGCGCAGGGTCTGGTGCCGGTCGGCGAGGTCGCCGAGGGCGGCACGGAGGGCCGGTACGTCCAGGGTGCCGGAGAGCCGGAGGACCAGCGGAACGTTGTAGGCGGCGCCCGCGCCGGCTTCCTTGAGCTGGTTGAGGAGCCACATCCGGCGCTGGCCGAAGGAGAGGGGCGGACGTGCGGGGCGTTCCCGGGCGAGGAGTCGGGGGCGGGTGTCGCCGGGGCCGTGCGCCAGCAGGCGGGCCAGTTCGGTGACGCTCGGGTGGCGGAAGACGTCGCCGACGTCGAGCGCGGCGCCCAGGGTGGTGCGGACCAGGCCGACCAGGCGCATCGCGGTGACGGAGTCTCCGCCGAGGGCGAGGAAGGACGCGTCGGTGTCGGGATCCGCCAGGCCGAGGACTTCTGCGTACAGCCCATGGAGCACCTCCTCGGTGGGGGTGGCGGGGGCCCGTCCGGCGCGACGGGTGGTGTCGGGGGCGGGAAGGGCTGCGCGGTCGAGTTTGCCGTTCACCGTGACCGGGAAGGCGCCCAGGGCCACGAACGCGGACGGCACCATGTGGTCGGGCAACAGTCGAGCGGTGTGCGCGCGCAGGGCGGGGAGGTCGACGCGGTCGCCGCGGGGGACGACGTAGCCGACGAGGCGCCGGGTGCCGGGGCGGTCCTCGCGGACGGTGACGGTGGCCCGGGCGACCTGGTGGTGGGCGGTGAGGGCGGCTTCGACCTCGCCGGGTTCGATGCGGAAGCCGCGGATCTTGACCTGGTCGTCGGCGCGGCCGGCGTAGAGGAGTTCGCCGTCCGGCGTCCAGCGGGCCAGGTCCCCGGTGCGGTACATCCGGGCGCCGGCGGGTTCGAAGGGGCAGGCCGTGAAGCGTTCCGCGGTGAGGTGGGCACGACCGACGTAGCCCTGCGCCAACTGGACGCCGGACAGGTAGAGTTCGCCGGTCATGCCGGCGGGCACGGGGCGCAGGTGGGCGTCGAGGACGTAGGTCCGCGTGTTCCAGATCGGCGAACCGATGGGGACGGTGCGGGCGGGGCCGTCCCGGCGTGCGCAGTCCCAGGCGGTGACGTCGACGGTGGCTTCGGTGGGGCCGTAGAGGTTCTGGAGGCCGGTGCGGGTGCCGAAGCGGTGTTGGAACGCGGTGACGGCTTCGGCGGAGAGGGCTTCGCCGCTGCACACCACCCGGCGCAGCGACCGGCAGGTGCCGGGGGTGGCGGCGTGGAGGAACGCGTCGAGCATGGACGGGACGAAGTGGGCCAGGGTGATGCCGAAGCGGTCGACGGTGTCGACGAGTCGGGCGGGGTCGCGGTGGGCGTCGGGGCGGGCCATCACCAGGGCGGCCCCGGTCAGGGCGGGCAGGAAGAGTTCCCACACGGAGACGTCGAACCCGATGGGGGTCTTCTGGAGGATGCGGTCGTGGGGGGTGAGGGCGAAGCGGTCGCGCATCCACTCCAGCCGGTTGACGACGGAGGCGTGGCCGACGACGACGCCCTTGGGCTGTCCCGTCGAGCCGGAGGTGTAGATGACGTAGGCGGGGGCGTCGGGCGGGATCCTCGTCGGGGTCGGGTCGGCGGGGGTGTCGGTGAGGGCGGCGCGGGTGTCGGGGGCGTCCCAGAGGGTCCGGGGGGTGTGGTCGGTCGGGGCGGCGTCGCGCAGTGCGCGGTGGGTGGTGCGGGTGGTGACGAGGTGGGCCGGGCGGGCGTCGGCCAGGATGCGGGCGAGGCGTTCGGCGGGGTGGTGGGGGTCCAGGGGGACGTAGGCGGCGCCGGCTCGGAGCACGCCCCAGAGCAGCACCGGGAGTTCGGCGGAGCGGTCCATGGCGACGGCGACCCGGTCGCCGGGGCGGATGCCGTGGCGGGTGAGCCAGCGGGCGGCGCGGTGGGCGCGGGCGTCCAGTTCCCGGTAGGTCAGGGTGGTGTGCTCGTCGAGGACGGCGGGCCGGTCGGGGGTGCGGGCGGCCTGTTCGGCGAGGAGTTCGGGGAGGGTGGTGCGGCGGACGGGGTGTGCGGTGGCGTTGCGGTCGTGGAGCAGGACGGTGCGGGCGGCGGGGGTGAGGGGATCGGTGCGGTGGAGGGGGGTGCGGGGGTCGGTGCCGGCCGGGTCGAGGAGGGCGAGGAGGGCCTGTTGGTGGGCGGTGAGGTGGTCGCTGCCGGGGGTGGAGTCGTCGCCGTCGAGGTCGATCCGGATCGGACCTTCGGTACCGCCGCGCACGGTGATCACCAGGTCGTCGCCCGGGGGGACGGACAGGTCGTGCGGTCGGCCCGGGGCGCCGGCGAAGTCGAGTGGTTGCTCGAAGGTGACGATGTTGACGAGCGGTCCGAAGCCGTGTCTTCCGGCGGCGGGCCAGTCGAGGGCGCGGCGGAGTTCCTCGCCGCGGAAGCGCTGGTGGACCAGGAGGTGGCGGAGTTGCTCGCGGACCCGGTGGGCGAGCGTCACCAGGTCGTCGTGGGGGTCGACGCGCAGCCGCAGCGGCAGGACGTTGGCGAGGGTGGCGGGGGTGCGTCCGGCGAGGGGGGTCAGGCGGGCGGTGACGGTGACCCCGAAGACGAGGTCCCGGTCGCCGGTGGTGCGGGCGAAGTGGGCGCCGACCGCGGCGAGGGCGAGGTGCGGCCAACTGGTGCCGGTGGTGCGGGCGAGGTGGCGCAGTCGGTCGGCGCCGGCGGGGTCGAGGTGGGCGGTCTCGCGTCGGGCGCCGGGGGCGGCGGGGCCGCCGAGGGGCAGGGCGACGGGCTCGGGCCGGTCGGCGAGGAGTTCGGTCCAGTGGGTGCGGTCGCGGGCGTGGTCGGTGGACGCCCGGTAGCGGTCCTGTTCGTCCAGGAGGTCGGCGAGGGTGCCGAACCGGGCCGGTGGTGCGGGGGTGCCGGTGGTGCGGGCG
Organism: Streptomyces sp. NPDC002490; assembly: GCF_040296045.1. Taxonomy (NCBI): domain Bacteria; kingdom Bacillati; phylum Actinomycetota; class Actinomycetes; order Kitasatosporales; family Streptomycetaceae; genus Streptomyces; species Streptomyces sp. NPDC002490. The sequence goes on from NZ_JBEOWM010000044.1 coordinate 3,938, forward strand.
GTGTAGAGCTCGGCGACGCGGCGGCCGAGGAGGGACCAGCCGTAGGCGTCCATGACCACGTGGTTGTAGCGCTGGTGCCAGAGGAACCGCGTGTCGGAGAGCTTCATCAGGGCGTGGGCGTGCAGGGGGGTGGCGGTGGGGTCGGCGGGCCGGGCGAGGTCCTGGTGCATCCGGGCGAGGGCCTCGGCCTCGGGGTGGGGGGAGGCAGACAGGTCGTGGAAGGCGAGGGGGGCCGGGGCGGGGGCGGGTATCTGGTGGGGGCCCTCGGCGTCCTCCACGATGCGCACGCCGAGCCCTTCGCACTCGGTGACCGCCTGCCGGAGGGCCGCCTCGAACCGGGGGACGTCGACGGGTCCGTCGATCCGCACGTACTCGCCCGAGTGGTAGACGGGGCTGGGTTCGCCGATGCGTTGGGCGAGCCAGATGTCGTACTGGGCGGCGGACAGGGGCAGCCGGCGGGCGTCCTGGGGCATGCGGGTCCCTCACTCGGTGTGCGGTGGCGTTCCACGGGTCGGGGGTGACGGCGCTGGGCGGGCAGGACCGGGCGCGCCCGCGCGCGGTGGGCCGCGGGCGGGCGGGGGGTCGGGGCGGAGCCGGTCCGACGGTGTCAGGTGGTGGTCAGCTGGTAGATGCGGCGCAGGTCGGGGGCCTCGAAGAGGTCGATGACGCTGATGCTGCGGCCGGTCCTGGCTTCGAGTGCGGTGACCAGGCGCAGCAGGTGCAGGGAGTCCCAGCCGGTGAGTTCGGTGAGGGCGCGGTCGGTGTCCTCGGGGGTGACCCGTAGGCCGAGTTCGTCGTGCAGGAGGGTGAGGAAGTCGTCGAGGTCGTTCATGGTCGCGGGTCCCCCGGGGGGTCGAGGTGGAGGTGCGGGGGGACGGGGACGATGTGGGTGAGCGGGTGGTGGAAGGTGCGGGTGGTGGGGTCTGTGGTGTCGGAAGGGGTGAATCCGTGACGGGGGTAGAGGTCGGCGACCCGGTGGTTGCGGTCGGTGGGGCGGTGCCGGGCCCGTACGGAGGTGGCGCCGGTGGTGCGGGCAAGGGTGAGGAGGTGGGAGAGGCAGGCCGTTTCGATGCCGCGGGAGAACACGCGGCAGCTGAGGAGGAAGTTGTCGAGGTGGAGGGTGTCGCCGTCGCGGTGGGCGAGGACGGCGCCGACGAGGCCGTGGTCGCCGAAGCGGTCACGGGCGTGGACGGTGAGGGTGAGGCTGTGCGGGTCCTCGCTGCGGGCCTGCACCTCGGCGGGTTGGAGGCGCTCCGCCGTGAGGTTGAACTGATTTGTGCGCAGGGTGAGTTGGGAGATCCGTGGGGCGTCGGCGGGGGCGGCTGGGGCGATCCGCACCCGGGTGCCGAGTTCCCGGAGGTAGTCGTCGGTGGAGGCGGCGGCGTCGAGGAAGCCGCTGCGGGCGGCTTCGGTGCGGTAGCGGGTGGCCCGGACCCGGTCGTCGGTGGTGACCTCGCGGGTGTCGAACCAGCCGTCGCGTAGCAGGGCGTGGCGGTGCAGGGCGGGGTCGGCGCCCAGGTCGACGACGGCGACCTCGGGGAGTTCCCGGCGGACGAGTTCGCGTTCGAAGGGGTTGTCGTCGACGAAGACCAGGGCGTCGGTGGCCAGGCCGAGGGTGTCGGCGAGGGTGCGCAGGTTGTCGGGTTTGGGGCGCCAGTTGGCGAGGACGTGGACGAAGTCGTCCTCGTGCAGGGCCATGCGGGGGTGTTCGCGCAGTACCCGGGTGACGGCGTCGGGTTCGTTCTTGCTGACGGCGGCGAGGAGGACGCCCTGGTCGGCGAGTTGGCGCAGCACCCGTTGGAAGGCGTGGAAGGCTTCGCCGCGGTAGCCGTCGCCGATCTCGATGCCCTCGGGGCCGTCGTCGCCGAGGATGCCGCCCCACAGGGTGTCGTCGAGGTCGAGGACGAGGCACTTCCTGAGGCGTCCGGTGAGTTGTCGGGCCAGGTGGCCGACCTCGACGGCGTAGGCGCCCAGGAGTTCCTCGGTGAGGTGGGCCTTGGCGTAGCTGCTGAGGCGGTCGTCGACGGCCCGGACGCCTTCGGCGAGGAGCGGGTCGAGGTCGATGACGACGGTGGAGGGGTGTTCCTCGGCGAGGGCGAGGATGCGCCCGTTGGCCTCCCGCCACCGGGCGCCGAGGCGGGCCCGGGACCGGTGGTCGACGAGTTGGGCGCTGTGGGCGCGGGGCAGGGGCAGGGTGTTGAGGACGAGGGTGCCGGGTGCGTCGGCGCACCGGGCGGCGAGGTCGGCGAGGAGCGCGGTCTTCTCGGCGGCGACCCGGGCCACGTCCTCGGGGCGCCAGGGGACGGGCACCTCGTCGAAGACGATCATCGGATCGAGTACGCAGAGGACGAGGTCGGGGCGGGCGCGGTGCAGGGCGCTGGCGGGGTCGAGCAGGTCGAGGGCGTAGTGGTCGAAGTCGGAGACCCGGAGGTCGGCGAGCACGCCGTGCCGGGCGAGTTGGGCGTGCAGGGCCCCGGGCAGGCCGGCCAGGGTGCCGTGTCCGGTGACGCCGAGGGTGACCTTCGGGGTGTCGGGGTGGGCGGCCAGGACCTCCGCGGGGTCGAGGCGGGCCAGCAGCCGGCCGGCCCAGGGCAGGTCGGTCGCGGCCAGGCGGGCCGTGAGGCGCCCCGCCCGGGGGAACTCGGCGGCCAGCCGGCCGCTGTCGGCCAGGGCGCGCAGCGCGGCCCGGGCCTCTTCGGGTTCCGTCACCGGCCGGGTCCGTTCGCGCCGGGCGGGGGCGGGGGCGGCGGGGCGCCGGCTCCGCCGCCGAGGATCTGGAGCGGGGGCGGGCCGCCGCCGGAGGGGAGGCCGGGCGGCGGGGGCGGGGGCGGGGTGCCGCCCACGGGGCCGCCGCCGGGGACGAAGAACTGGGGGCCGCCGGCGAACTGCGGGACCGACTCCGGTTCGGGTGCGGTGGCGGGGGGCCGGGCGGGGGGCGGCCCGGTGGCGAACTGGGTGCGGTACAACTCGGCGTAGAGCCCCCCGCGCAGGAGGAGTTCCTCGTGCCGGCCCCGTTCGCGAACCTCGCCGTCCTCGATGACGAGGATCTGGTCGGCTTCGCGGACGGTGGACAGCCGGTGGGCGATGACCACCGAGGTGCGGCCCTCCAGGGCGGTGCCGAGGGCGCGTTGGACGGCGGCCTCGGACTCGGAGTCGAGGTGGGCGGTGGCCTCGTCGAGGACGACGACGGAGGGCGCCTTGAGGAACAGTCGGGCCAGGGCGATGCGCTGCTTCTCCCCGCCGGAGAGGCGGTAGCCGCGTTCGCCGACGATGGTGTCCAGGCCGTCGGCGAGGGAGGCGACGAGGTCCCAGATCCGTGCGGACCGGCAGGCTTCGACGAGGTCGTCCTCGGTGGCTTCGGGCCGGGCGTAGAGGAGGTTGGCGCGCAGGGTGTCGTGGAAGAGGTGGGCGTCCTGGGTGACCATGCCGATGGTGTCGCGCAGGGAGTCCGCGGTGAGGTCGCGGACGTCGACGCCGTCGATGCGCACCGTTCCGGAGACGGGGTCGTAGAGGCGGGGGATCAGATGGGTGAGGGTGGTCTTGCCGGCGCCGGAGGGGCCGACGAGGGCGGTGAGCTTGCCGGCGGGGGCGGTGAAGCTGAGGTTCTTGAGGGTGAGCGGGTTCTCCTTGCGCGCCTGGCCGGGCAGGGCGATGGACTCCAGGGAGGCGAGGGAGACGTCCGCGGCGGCCGGGTAGCGGAAGCTGACGTCCTCGAAGGTGACCTCCGGGGCGCCGGTGTCCCGCGCGGGCAGGGCCCGGGCGTCCGGCTTCTCCTCGATGAGGGGTGTGAGGTCGAGGAGTTCGAAGAGCCGGTCGAAGCTGACGAGCGCCGTCATCACGTTGGCCTGGAGGCTGGAGAGTTGGTTGATCGGCCCGAACAGCCTGGTGAGCAGGGCGGCCAGGGCGACGAGCGTGCCGATCTCGAAGGTGCCGCGGATGGCGAGGACCCCGCCGACGCCGTAGACGAGGGCGGTGGCGAGGGTGGCCAGCAGGGTGACGGAGACCAGCAGGAGCTGGCTGTAGACGAAGGTGGTCACCCCGATGTCCCGGACCCGGGCGGCGCGCCGGCTGAACAGGGAGGTCTCGTGGGCGGGGCGGCCGTAGAGCTTGGTGAGCAGGGCGCCCGCGACGTTGAACCGCTCGTGCATCAGGGAGCCCATCTCGGCGTTCTGCTCCATGGACTCCCGCATCAGCCGTTGCATCCGCCGACCGATGATCTTGCCGGGGAGGACGAAGACGGGCAGCACGGCCAGGGCGATCAGGGTGATGGCCCAGGAGAGGTAGAACATGGTGCCGAGGACCAGCAGCAGGGCGAGGACCCCGGAGACCACCGTCGACATCAGGACGGTGAGGGCCTGTTGCGCGGCGACCACGTCGGTGTTGAGGCGGCTGACCAGGGCGCCGGTCTGGGCGCGGGTGAAGAACGCCAGCGGCTGCTTCTGGACGTGCTGGAACACCTCGGTCCGCAGGTCGTAGACGAGTCCCTCGCTGATCCGTGCCGACAGCAGGCTCTGGAGGTAGGCGGCGAGCGCCTCCAGCAGGGCCAGCACCAGGACCACCACGGCGACGGTGATGACGACGGCCCGGTCGCGGGGCAGGATGCCCTCGTCGATGAGGACCTTGAACAGCAGCGGACTGGCGATCGTGATGCCGGCTTCCAGGACCGTGATGAACATCAGCAGGGACACGGTCCGCCGGTACGGTCTCAGATAGGGAAGGATCCGCGGCACGGTGCCGGGTTTGATCTTCTGACGGGTCAGCCCGGAATCCGAGCCGAATCCCCGAACCATCATCTGCGGCCCCGCGCCTGCCATCATGCCTCGGAACCTCCTTGTCCGTCGATTGATCGGAAGGCCCGGCAGTTTTCGAGGCCGGCCGGAATGCACGCCGTACGCCTTTCCCCTGCCGCCGTCGGACGGCGGCGCCGGGGGCTCGGGCGGCGGGGCGCGGCTCCGGGCGCCGGGGCGCCCGGGGCGCGACCGCGGGAAGACGCGGCGTGGAGGGGGGACGGCCCTACTGGGCCTTCTCGTACTGCTTCATCTCCTCGATGAGGCTCTTCGGACGCATGTCCGTCCAGTGCTCCTCGATGTGGTCGAGGCAGGCCCGCCGGGTGTCCTCGCCGAAGGCGATCTCCCAGCCCGCGGGGACGTCCGCGAAGGTGGGCCAGAGCGAATACTGGCCCTCGTCGTTGATGAGCGCGTAAAAGGACCCGTCTTCGTTGTCGAATGGGTTCGCCATTTCGCCCCTCCCGGGAAGCGGAACCGAGCCGTGTTGTGCGTGCTGTTTCGCCTTCTGTCCGAGCGATGTTAGTTGTCACCAACTGGCCGGACAAGCAAGAGCCAAAGGCGTCCAACCGACCGATTCCCGCAGTTGGACACGGAATTGACAGTTGGACGCTCGAATTCTCGGCGAAAGGGAGGGGAAACGCGGGTCGGGCGCCGGTTCCGGGGCCGGCGTGACGGGACCCGGCACCGTGGGGGTGGCGGTCCACGGTGCCGGGCGGTCGGTGCGTCAGGTGGTGCGCAGGGCCTCGGTGGGCTGCATGCGGGCGGCCCGTAGGGCGGGGAGCAGACCGGCGACGGCGCCGATGGCGCCGGCGGCGCCGAGTCCGCCGCCCCAGGCGATCACCGGGACGACGGTGGTCCAGCCCTTGATCTGTGCGTAGACCATGGTGGCGACGACGCCCAGGGCCACCCCGACCGCGCCGCCGAGGGCGGCGAGGAGCACCGCCTCGGAGAGGAACTGCACCCGGATGTTGCCCTTGGTGGCGCCCAGGGCGCGCCGCAGACCGATCTCCGAGCGGCGTTCCAGCACGGAGATGACCATGGTGTTGGCGACGCCGATGCCTCCGACGAGCAGGGCCACCGCGCCGAGCCCGAGGAAGAGGCCGTTGAGCGCGGACTGGGTGGCGGCCCGGGCCTCCAGGGCGGCCGAGGGCTGGCTGACGGCGACCTGGTCGGCGTTCTCCGGGTTGGCCGTGGCGGCCAGCAGCCGCTGGACCTCGTTGACGTGGTCGGTCTGCGCCCGTACGTAGACCATGGACGGGTGGCCGTCGAAGTTGAGGTACTTCTTCGCCGCCCCGTAGCCCACCAGGACGGCGGAGTTGATCTCCGGGGTGAGCGTGGCGGGCTTGAGGATGCCCCCGACGTAGAACCACTGGCCGCCCACCCAGATCCGCACCCCCTGGTGGACGCGGTCGATACCGAGGCGACCGGCGGCGTCCGCGCCGAGGACGGCGACGGGCTGTTCGGCGGTCGCCGCGTTGAGGAACCTCCCCTCGGCGACGGTGGTCCGCACCGCGGTCGGCAGGTCGAGGCTGCTGGCCGCGACGCTGAGGCCGTTGGTGTTGATGCTGGGGATGTGCGGGCTCCGGTAGGCGTTGGCGTCGGTCTTGCCGGTGCTCTGCACCGTTTCGACCCGCTCGATCCGGTCGATCATCGCGGGGGCGTCGACGGGGAGCTTGGCGTCGCCGCCGCCGACGACCCGGCCGGGGGTGACGGTGAGCAGGTTGGTGCCCAGCTTGTCGATCTCGGCCAGGAGTCCCGCCTGCGAGGAGCGGGACAGGCCCATCACCGCGACCATCGCCGCCACGCCGATGGCGATGCCCAGCGCGGACAGCGCGGCCCGCATCCGCCGGGTGCGCAGGCCGACGCTGGCGGTCCTGGCCAGGTCGGCCAGGTGCATCCGGCCCGGCGGGGGCGGCGCCGTGGTGGTCATGTCGGGACCCTTTCGGAGGGGGCGGGGCCGTCCGGAGTGGGGGCGGCGCCGTCGGTGGTGGGCCCGGAGCCCTCCGGGACCGTGACGTCGTGGACGATGCGGCCGTCGAGCACCTCGATCCGGCGGGGCATCTGGAGCGCCAGTTCGCGGTCGTGGGTGATCACGACGATGGTGGTGCCCTCGGAGTTGAGCTGCTTGAGCAGCGTGAAGATCGAGGCGCTGGTGACGCTGTCGAGGTTGCCGGTGGGTTCGTCGGCGAGCACGATCGCCGGGTTCCCGGCCAACGCCCTTGCGATGGCGACGCGTTGGCGCTCGCCGCCGGAGAGTTCGGACGGCCGGTGGTTCGCCCGGCGGGCGAGCCCGACCCGGGCCAGTGCGGTGGCGGCGGCCTTGAGCCGGTCGCGGTGGCGCACGCCGGCGTAGAGGAGCCCGTCCGCGACGTTCTCCAGGGCGGTGGAGTTCTGGGCGAGGAAGAACTGCTGGAAGATGAAGCCGATACGGGTGGCGCGCAGTCCGGCCAGGGACCGGTCCGACATCCGCGCCACGTCGTCGCCGACGATCTTCACCTTGCCGGAGCTGGGCCGGTCGAGGCTGCCCATCACCTGGAGCAGGGTCGACTTCCCGGAGCCGGACGGGCCCACGATCGCCACGAGTTCGCCGCGGCGGATGGTGAAGCTCGCCCGGTCCAGGGCGACCACCGGGGAGATCCCGGGGTAGACCTTGCTGACGCCCTCCAGTTCGAGGACGGGCTCGCCCGGGGCGCGGCGGGGGGCGGTCGCGGTGTCCGCGGTCGTCTCGCTCATGAGCCCGGCACCACCACGTTCTGGCCGGCGCTGAGCCCCTTGCCGGTGACCTGGACCCGGCCGGCGCTGTCGTCGAAGAGTCCGGTCTCCACCTCCACCAGACGGCGCTCGCCCCGGGCGTCCACCACCTCCACCGCGTAGCCGCCGCCGGCCCGGGCGAGGAGCGCGTTCACCGGGACGGACAGCACGTCCTCGACCGAGCCGCTGACGATGGACACCTGGACGGGCGCCTGGTCCAGTTGGCCGGTCGCCTTCGGTTTCGACGGCTTGATCAGGACCTGGACCGTCATCGACTCGCCGGACTTGGTGGCGACCTTGCCGACCGAGGCGACCACGCCGGGCGTCGACTGCCCGTTCGGCAGGGAGATGGTCACCTCGTCGCCCGCCTTCACGTCCGCCTGTTGGCTGGCCCGCAGGTCGACGGTGACCTGCCGCTGGGTGGAGGAGCCCTCCAGGACCACGGCCCCGGGCCCGGCGGAGGTTCCGCTGACCGCGCCGACCTTGGTCACCCGGAACTCCTTCGCGGCCAGGAACACCGCCTGGCCCAGTTCCAGTTCTCCGGTGACCTTCAGTCCGACGTCGTCCTGGAGTTCCCTGACCGCGTAATAGGTCTGCCAGCCGTAGTAGTCGGAATCGGGGTCGATATCGCCCTCGTCCGCGTATCCGAGGGCGAGCAGCGCGGAATTCAGTTGTTGTACGTCGATGCCCTCCATGTTCCAGGAGAGTTTCCGGTAGGCAGGGACGTAGGCGCCCCGGAGGAACACCACGGGCTTTCCGTCGACCCGGTAGAGGACCTTCCCCTGACGGATCACCTGACCCACCCGGGGCAGTTGGGTGAGGGTTCCGTCGGACTTGTTGACGACCTTGTAGGAGCCGGCGTACCCGAGGGTTCCGTTGGTCTGGGTCCGGGCGGCCAGCGTGCCCTTGGTGACCCGGGCCAGCGCGGTGCGGGTGGTGTCCTCCGCGGCGTCCTCCTGCTGCGCCCGGCCGAACGGATCGGTGACGACGATGCCGGCGCCCGCCCCCACCAGGGCGACCACGACGGCCGTGACGATCCAGCGGCGGCGCCCGGCGCCCTTGCGGCGGGCGCGCCCGCCGGTGCCCTCGTCCGGCGGTGCCGCGTCCGCGGTGCCGTCGTCGGTGGGAAGCTGCGTGGTGCTCACGATGCGCCCCCGAACTGCCGGAGGCTTCCCCGGCGGGAGTGTGACGACGCGAGGTCGAAGGGACTGTCCTGCATGAGGTGAAGCCGCCGTCCTTGTCGGTGTCGGTCGAACGAGTGGTTCGGCAAGCGGTCGGGGCGGGTCCCGGCCGCCGGTTCCGGCATCGGAATTCCCGATGCCGGAACGCGACACCGGGGTTCCGGTCGGGTCGGGGGGAAGGCTTTCCCGCGCCTTCGGGGACCGGGGCGGATTCCTCCGGCCCGACGGCCCCGGTGCGCGGTTTCCCCTACCGCCCGTACCGCTCCGGATCGCCCACCGGCTTTCTGTGGAACCCTTTCTACGAGACTCCCGGTTTCACCAAGGTTTCGCCCTCGGAACCGGGTTCCCGGCCCTTCTCACCCAGGGCGTGCAGGCCCGCTCGCGCTCCCGCGTGCGCCTTTCGCGCGCCGGCGGGCGGCGTCCCGGACTCCGGCGTGCGGAGCGGGGCGGCGCTCCGGTGCGCTCCGGTGAAACCCCGCGGAAACCGGGAACGGATCATCCTGGGGCAGCGAGCACACCCGGAGGTTGAGGACGCGCATGTCGGTTACGGCCAGGTCCACCCGTCGCGCCGCACGGTCCGGCGGCTCCCGCCGCACGGTGCGGGCCAAGATGACCATCCTGCACGGAGTGCTGTTCCTGGCCTCGGGGGCGGTGCTGCTGGCGATCACGTACCTGTTGGTGCGCTACTCGCCGCTGGGCGACCCGCCGATGCGGTCGAGCACCAACTTCATCGAGACGCCGGACGACTCGGTGACGCTGCCGCCCCCGGACGCGGCGGGGCAGATGACCCCCGACGCCCGGGTGGTCATGAAGGACCAGCTGACCAAGGCGGCCAGCAAGGCCCTCATCGAGCAGCGGGCCGACCTGTTGCGGCAGCTGCTGCTGAACTCCTTCATCGCGCTCGGGGTGGTGTCGTTGTTCTCCGTGGCGCTCGGCTGGATCGTCTCGGGGCGCATGCTGCGTCCGCTGCGGACCATCACCGCGGCGGCCCGGGACATCTCGGCCACCCATCTGCACCGCCGGCTGGACCTGGACGGGCCCCCGGACGAACTCAAGGAGCTGGGGGACACCTTCGACGCGCTGATGGTCCGGCTGGAGCGGTCCTTCCTGGCCCAACGGCAGTTCGTCGCCAACGCCTCCCACGAGCTGCGCACCCCGCTCGCCCGGCAGCGCGCCCTGGGCCAGGTCGCCCTCTCCGATCCGGAGGCGACCGCGGACTCCCTGCGCCGGGCGCACGAGCGCATCCTCGCCGCCGGCGCCCAGCAGGAACGGTTGTTGGAGGCCCTGCTCACCCTCACCCGCAGCCACGCCGGGATCGAGGTCCGGCACCCCTTCGACCTGGCGCAGCTCGTCGAAGAGGTGGTCGAGGCGCAGTCGGCCGGCGCCCGGGACCGCTCGGTGGCGTTGACGGCCTCGGTGACGGCGGCGGTGGCCTCGGGTCACCGGCCGTTGGCGGAACGCCTGGTGGTCAACCTGGTGGAGAACGCGCTCAAGTACAACGTGCCCGGCGGGGTGGTGGAGGTCGGCGCCCGGACGGTGGCCGGGCGCGCGGTGCTCACCGTCGTCAACACCGGTCCGGTGGTGCCGCCGGACAAGGTGGAGACCCTGTTCCAGCCGTTCCAGCGGCTGGGCGGCACCCGCACCGGGCGGCGGGCGGACGGCTTGGGGCTCGGGCTGTCCATCGTCCAGGCCGTCGCGACCGCCCACGACGCCACCGTGACCACGGAGCCCCGGCCGCAGGGCGGACTCAGCGTCACGGTGTCCTTCCCCGGTGAGCGCGGGTCCGCCCCGGACGGGGTCCGTCCCGGGCGGGCCGCGGCCGGCGTCCGCTGACGGCGGTCAGCGCCGGCCGGGGACGGGCTCCCGGGCCGCGTCCACGGGGAGCGCGCCGCCCGTGACCCCGGGTTCCCGGCCGGCGAAGAAGTCGAGGACCAGTTCGTTCAGCGCCTCCGGCCGCTCCAGGTGGCCGTAGTGCCCGCAGTCGGCGAGTTCCCGGTAGCGGGCGCCCGGGATGGCGTCCGCGACCTCGCGGGACAGATGGGGGCGGATGACGAGGTCGTCCCGGAAGGCGACGACCAGGCAGGGGCGGCGCACGGTCCGGTAGGCGGGGAGCCGGTCGGGGATCTGGCCCACCGGCAACTGTCCGCGCACCGCGGCCGGGTCGACCCCGAGCAGTTCGAAGACCGTCAGCCAGTCCCGCAGCAGCGCCCCGTCGTTGAGGGTCCGCGGGGAGAGGTTCTGGAGCGCCGTCACGAAGGCCGCGTAGACGGGCGGCAGGGTGATCCCGCTGTCGGCGAGGGCGAGGTCCGCGGCGGCCATGGCCCGGACCACCTCGTCGGTCCGTCCGCCGGAGGCGATCAGGACGGCCTGGCGGACGAGTTCGGGCCGGGCCACCAGCAGTTCCTGGACGAGGATGCCGCCCAGTGAGTGTCCCACCACCCGGCAGGGGCCCGCCCCGAGGTGTTCGATCAGCCCGGCGAGGTCGGCCACCATGTCGTCCAGGGTGAACCTGCGTTGGCCGGGTTCGTCGGGGGCCAGGCCCCGGTTGTCGAAGGTGATCACCCGGTGACCGGCGGCCTTCAGGGCGGGCACCTGGTGGGTCCGCCAGACCCGGCCCGGGCTGCCGGTGCCGGACACCAGCACCACCGGCTCCCCCGTGCCGTGGACCTCGTAGGCGAGGTCGATCCCGTTGATCCGCGCGCGCGGCATGGTCCGTTCCTTCCTGCCGGCCGTGGTGGTGCCGGCGGTCGCCGCGTCGACCGGGCGCCGTTCGCCCCAGCGGCGCGGGCCGCCGCCCCGGGCGGGAGCGGGCCGCCCGACGCGGTCAGCGGTCGGTCCTACGGCGTTCTTCCCCGGCGTGCGGGGCGGTGAACGCTCCCGGCGAGGTCCGCCACCGGGCCGCATCCGCGACTGCCGGCGGCGGCCGCGGGGGCGCCCCCGTCCTGGTGCCGGCGGTGCGGGCGCCGCTCATCGGGTGCCCGCGGCGAACCGGCCGACCTTGTGCAGCACGTCCTCCCCGTGGATGCGCAGGGACTGTTGGAACGCGAACTCGGCCAGGTAGGCGCGGAAGGCGTCCACGGGTTCCTCGGCGAGGAGGAGCATCCTGCGGTTGGTGAGGACGGCGTCCCCGGCGAGGCGGGCCACGGCCCGGTCGACGGCCGCGTCCATGTCCGGGGGCTCGACGACCTCGTCGACCAGGAGTCGGGCGTCGGGTTCGGCGGCCCGCAGCCGGCGTCCCCCGAGGACCAGTTGGCGCGCGAGGCGCGGACCGACCTGACGGGCCAGGCGGAAGTTGGACGCGCCCGGGATGATGCCCTCCTGGGCGGCGGGCAGGCTGAGGTAGCTGTCGGCGGCGGCGGTCACGTGGTCGCAGACCAGGAGCACTTGGGCGCCGCCGCCGATGGCGAAGCCGTCCACGGCGGCGGCCCAGGGCTTCTCCAGCCGCGGGGTGCGCCAACCCGTCGGGCCGGTCGGGTCGGTGCGCAGCCCGCGCACCATCTTGTGGAGGTAGCCGAGCTCGCGGCGGAGCAGGAAGCCGACCAGGGTGATCCCGCCGGTGCTGAGCTCCTTGAGGTCGATGCCCGCGCTGAACACGCGCCGTCCCCGCCACCGGGGGTGGGTCATGGGGCCGCCGCGCAGCAGGCCGACCCGGACCTCGGGGTCGAGCAGGGCGAGGTCGACGGCGGTCTCCATGTCGTCGACCTGGCGGCAGTCCTCCGCGTTGAGACGATCGCCGCGACAGAGCGTCAGATGGGCGACGCCGTCCCGGCGTTCCAGCCGCACGGCGTCGGTCTCCACGGTCCCGCGGTCCCGGAAGCCGGGCAGCAGGGCCAGGGCCCTCGGGGTGGGGCGGAGCATCGCGTCGAGGAGGTGGGGGCCGGCGTTCGGGGAGGCGAGGACGGCCCGCAGGAAGATGCCCTGGTCGATCTCGTGGCCCTCCTTGTCGGCCTGGACCCGGCCGCGTTCGCCGGCGAGGTGCTCCTCCGTGGGGAGCAGCCCCGGGTACTCCTTGCCGGCCTCGGTGACCAGTTCGTCCAGGCGCAGGTCGCGGGTGCGGTCCTCGGTGAGCCGGTCGTAGACGGTGTCGACGTGTGCGGTCAGGAAGCGCACGCGGTGCGAGCGGGCCCGGTCCTTGGCCGCCTCGACGAGGGCCCGTTGCCCGGCGGTGCGGTCGGCGGGGTCGGGCAGGCGGGCGATCAGGTCGTCGACGCGCCGGGCGGCGTCGGCGAGGGCGGTCCAGCCCTCGGGGGCCGCTTCGCGCGGCGGGCGGGGCCCGGTCACGGGGCGTCCGCGGTGGTGCGGCGCAGCGCCCGGTCGCAGGCGGCGAGGTGGGAGCCGAGGGCGTCCTCGAAGGCGGTGGTGGCGGCGTCGAAGAGGAGTTGGCGGCGGATGGCGAACTCCTTGCCGGTGAGCCGGGCGGCGAGCCGGGTCAGGTCGGTGAGGACCGTGTCGGGGTCGTCGGTGACCTCGTCGAGGAGTCCGAGGTCCAGGGCGTCCTCGGCGGGCACCGGGGCGCCGAAGAGCACGGCGCGCCGGGCCCGGGCGGTGCCCAGTTGTTGGACGAGCCGGTAGGCGGCCATGCCGGGCCAGGTCGCCTCGCCGTCCGTCACGACGAGCAGTCGGGTGTCGGGGGTGGCGAGGCGGACGTCGGCGGCGAGGAAGGCGTCGAGGGCGGGGCCTCCGGTGTCGCCGCTGGCCACGGCCACGGTGGGGGCGGGCAGGCGTTCCAGTCGGCGCAGGGCGCGTTCCCACTTGGTGACCAGGGCGACGTCCAGGCCGGCGGTCCAGTCGGGGCCGGGGCTCCCGGCGGTCCGGACGATCACGGGGCCGGTGCCGGGCCGGTCCTCGACCTGGTCGCAGACGTCGACGAGGGCCGCGACGGACGCCGCGGTCAGGGGTGCGGTGCCGTCGATCTTCACGGTGGGCATGGGGTCGGTCCCTCCCTGGGCGGTCACCACTGGACCAGCGCCGTCTCGATGGTGGAGCCGGGGCCCATGGTCATCAGCACGCCGTGGTCACCGGGCCGGGTGACCCGTTCGTCGAGCAGGCGTTCGTAGGAGAACAGGAAGGAGCCGCTCGACACGTTGCCGTGGTCGCGGAGCACGCCGACGGTGTGCCGCAGGTCGTGCCGGGTGAGTCCGAGGTTGACGACCACCGAGTCGATGACCTTCTTGCCGCCGGAGTGCACCAGCCAGTGGCGGATGTCGCTGCGGCGCAGGCCGGTGCCGTCGAGGAGCCGGTCGACGACGAGTTCGGCGTGCGCACCGACGACGTAGGGGACCTGGGGGTCGAGGAAGAAGCTGAACCGTCCCAGGTCTCGGTCCCAGTCGTAGCGCATGGCGTCGACGGCTTCGGGGATGATGCAGCTGGCGAAGGCGAGGACGCGGGGGCCCTCGGGGGTGGCCGCGGGGTGGTCGTCCGGTGCCGGGGAGCGCAGCGCCACGGCACCGGCGCCGTCCCCGAAGAGGCTGTTGACGACGGCGGTGCGCAGGGTGGAGTCGAAGGCGTAGGCCGCGGAGCAGGCTTCGGCGCAGAGCACCACGGCGAGTTCCCCGGGGTGGGCGGCGGCCCAACCGGCGACCACGTTGAGGGCGTTGAGGCCGGCGTTGCAGCCCATGCCGACGATGTCGGAGCGGCTGCAGTGTCGGTCGATGCCCAGTTCCCGGATGAGCAGGGCGCTGAGTCCGGGGGTGAGGAAGCCGGTGGTGGTGACGCAGCACAGGTGGCGCAGGTCGCCCAGTTCGGCGCCCGCGCGCTTGAGGCAGGCCCGGAGGGCTTCGGCGCCCATCCCGACGGCGAGTCGTTTGTGCTTGTCGAGGAGGTCGCCCTGGGGCTCGGGGACCCGGACGCCGTGCTCGTCCGGCTCGGGGACGGTCAGGTGGCGTCGTTCGATGGCGCTGTTGAGGAAGACGGAGCGGACCTTGGGGTCGGTGATCCCGAAGGCGTCGAGGACGTCGGGCTGGGAGTAGGCGGTGCCGGCGGTGGCCGTTCCCACGCCGACGATCCGTGGCGGGCGGGGGCCCGGGAGGCGGGTCGGGGCGGTTCCTCCGGCGGGAGCCGGTGCGTCGAGGCCGATGGTCATCGGAAGGTCCACCCCCACATGCGCGGTCTGCTGCGCGGTCGTCGTGCGGTCGTGCCGCTCATCGTTCTCCTTCTCCTCCGGTTCTCGGTGCGGCGTCCTCCGGAGTGCTTTCCGGGTCGCCGGATTCCTGTTTCCCGGTGGGTGCGTCGTCTTTCGCCGTGGTGCACCGCGGCGGCCCGGGGTGGTCCGGTGTTCGGGAAGGGCTGCCGAACGGGTCCGGTGCGGAGTTCAGGGGTCGGTGCCCGCCGCGGGGCCTTCCGGTTCCGTTTGCTCGGCGAGGGTCTCGACGAACCGGGCGAGCCGGGCGACGCCTTCCTTGGTCTCCGCGGGGGTGAGGTGGCTGACCGACAGGCGCAGGGCCCGCTCGCCGCCGCCCTGCGGGTGGAAGTACCGCATCGGGGTCCAGATGACGCCGAACTCCCGTGCGGAGCGGGCGAGTGCCGTCTCGTCCGCGTCGAAGGGCACCCGGACCCGGAGGAAGAACCCTCCGGCGGGCCGGTTCCACCGCACGCCGAGGGCGGTGCGCCGCGGCGCGGGCAGGCTCTCGTCGAGGCAGCGGAGCATGGTGGCCATGGCCTCGCCGTAGTGGTCGGCGAGCTCCGTTGCGTGCTCGGAGAGCCGGCCCCCGGCGGCGAGCAGGGCGCCGGCCACCACCGCCTGGCTGAGCGAGGCGGTGTTGACCGTCACCATGCTCTTGATCTTGGCGAGTTCGTCGGCGAGGAGTCCGGTGCGGCCCTGCTCGTCGACCACCTCCTGGTCGGCGACCACGAATCCGACCCGGGCGCCGGGGAAGAGGGTCTTGGAGTAGGAGCCGAGGTGGACGACCCGGCGGTCGCGGTCGAGGGACTTGAGGGTCGGCTGCGCGGCCGTGGGACTCACCCTGCGGTAGGGGCTGTCCTCGATGATCAGGAGGTCGTGGCGGGCGGCGAGGTCGAGGAGTTCGCCGCGGGCGCGGAACCCGAGGGTGGTGCCGGAGGGGTTGGAGTGGTCGGGCACCAGGTAGCAGGCGCGGGGCCGGCGCCCACGGGCGCGTTCGCGGCGGACCGCGGCGTCCAGGTCGGCGCAGTCGAGCCCGTCCTCGCGCTCGTCGACGGCGACCACGGGGACGTCCAGCAGTCGGGCGGCGCCGGTGATGCCCACGTAGCAGGGGGTGACGACGAGGAGGACGTCGTCGGGGTCGCGCATCAGGGCGCGCAGCACCAGCAGCATGGCCTCCTGGGCGCCGACGGTGACCACCAGGGACCGTGCGGGGACGTCGACGTCCTCGTCCACGCGCAGCGAGTCGGCGATGACCTCGCGGATCAGACCGGCGGTGGGGCCGTACTGGAACAGGGCGGTGCGCAGGTCGGCGGGGGTGGCGCCGTGGGCGGTGAGGTGGTCGAGGTAGGTGTGCAGGTGGTCGGTGATCCGGGCGTGGTCGAAGAACCCGTCGTAGGGGCGGCCCGGGGCGAAGGAGATCGCGTCGGGGTAGCGGTGGGTCACCTCGTTGAGGAAGTTCATGGTGTCGAGCACCGGGTCCGCGAGGCTGGCGTGGAGTGCGGCCCGGTGCAGGGGGCGGCGTGGTGCGCGGTCCGCGGCCTCGGCCGCCGGTGGCGCCTGCGTGTCCCGCCCTTCGGCGTCCGGTTCGGTCATGGGTGCTCCCCGAGGCCGTGGTGTCGCGTTCGCCCGGGCCGTTCGGTGCCGCGCGGGATCGCCCGGCGAACGTCCGACGTGGATTTCGACGGCCAGGCTCACACGGTTCGCGATCCGGCGACAACCGTCGTCCAACCGAAAGCGCCCGCCGGTTGGACGCGCTGCGGCCCGTGCCGGGCGACCGCCCGAGGTCCTCAGCCGCCGTTCGGCAGACAGGGGGGAAGTCCGTGGACCCGGAGCGCGGAGGGGAGGTCGTTGCGTCCCCGCACCCGGAGCTTTCGATAGATCTTGGTGAGGTGTTGTTCCACGGTGCTCATGGTGATGAACAACCTGCCCGCGATCTCCCGGTTGGTGCACCCGCCGGCGGCCAGGGCGGCCACCCGGCGCTCCGCCTCGGTGAGTTCGGACGGGGCGTCCCCGGTGTCCGGGTGGTGGGGGGCCGCCGGCAGCCCCGGGGGGTCCCCGCGGTGCTGCGGCACCGCGGCGGGGACGGTCGCGCCGCCGCCGGCGGATTCCCGGACGTGGTCGGCGGGCCGCCCCGCGCCACGCCGCAGGTACTGCTCCTCCATCAGGCTGCGGGCCTCCTGGACCCGTCCCATGGCGACCATGGCGGTGGCGGCGTCGTTGCGCCAGTCCACCAGGTGCGGGACGTCGATCCGCCACTTCGTCATGAGCTCCCCGCAGGAGCGGAAGTGGGTCAGGGCGGTGTGCGGCCGGCCCACGGCCAGGTGGTAGCGGCCGAGCGCCTGGAGGTAGGGCAGGGCGAACGGGGTCTCGAACATGCCGGGTGGCACGGGAGTGTTGAGGAGGGGCACCACGGTGTCGTAGGCGCCGGTCTCGGTGCCGGAGCGGACGGCCAGGGCCAGTGGCAGGCCGACCGCCACTCCCCAGGACGCCGGTGCCACCAGCCGCAGGACCGTGCGGGCGGAGGCGCCGGCCTTGACGGCCTCGCCGCGGCGCAGGGCCGCGGCCGAGCGGACCGTCTCCAGCATGGCCCGGCGCATCGGCACCCGCTCGATCCAGCGCTGTTCCAACAGGCGGTCCGACCAGGAGACGGCGTCGTCCGACCGGTCGGTCTGGATGAGCAGGGTGAGGGCGAGGAGGACGGCGGCCAGCGGACTGCCGGCGCGGGTGCCGCGCAGCACCTGGTCGACGCCCTGCGCCTCCTCCCCCTCGCCGGTCCCCCCGGTGGACAGGTCGAGGAAGGTCCGAACGGCCAGCGGCCCGACGCCGGTGGCCGCCCCGTCCGGGGGCCCGCAGGAGGCCCCGTGCCGATCGGAGGGGTCCGGGACGCACAGGGCGAGCGCCGACCGGACCAGCTGCACCCCGGTGCACCCGGGGGCGGTCGACACCGCGGACGGGTTCCGCTCCTCGTGGGCCTCGATCTGCTTCAGCAGGGCGTCGGCCCGGGTGAACTCGCCCCACCAGATGAGGTGTTTGACCGGCACCAGCGCCTCGGCCCCGGTGAGCATCCCGTAGCGGACCAGTCGGACCAGTTGGTCGAGGTGACGGGTCGCCTTGGCGGGGTCGATGTGCCACTGCGCGTCGGCGAGTTCGGCGATGACCTGGGCTTCCCTGGTCCGGTCGGGGCAGACCCCGGTGGCGTGCCGGAGGTAGCCGACCGCCGCGACGACGTCACCGGCGAGCATCGCCTCCTCGGCCGCCTGCCGGAGGATCTCGACCCGCCACGGGGTGCGCACCGAGTCGTGGGCGGCCATCAGCTGGCTGCCCACCGCGACGGCCGGGGCCCCCTCCTCGTGGAGGAGTTCGGCGGCCCGGCCGTGCAGGGCGCGCAGTTCGGCGGCCGGGACGTCGGCGAGCACGGCCAGTCGTGCCTGCTCGTGCCGGAAGCGGTTGGCGGCCAACAGCCCGGCCGCGTGCAGTCCGGCGATGCTGGCGCCGACCAGGATGCCGTCGCGGCCGACGAGTTCCCCGACGAGGGCGGGCGCGGCGGAGTCCCCGAGGACGGCGAGGGCCCGGGCGGCGCCCCGTGCGCCCGGGGCGCACCGGTGCAGACAGCGCACCACGGCATAGCGGTACGCCTCCCCGGGCTGGGGTTCGCCGGGGGCGGTGCCGCTGGTGGTGCGGTCGTCGACGAGCGCGTGCAGCAGCAGCGGGTTGCCCCCGCTGACCCGCGTCCACAGCTCGGCCTCCTGGTCGGAGGGGGTGGCGCCCAGGCGTTCGCGCAGTTGCTCGGCGACGCCGTCCGCGGTGAGCCGGGCCAGTCGCGCGGTGTGGCAGTGGGCGAGGTGGAGGATCTCCGCGTGCAGGGCGACCAGGGTCCGGTCGTGCCCGGTGCACTCGTTCATCACCATGAGCACGGCGGAGGAGTCGATCCTGCGCACCAGGTAGCCGAGGACCTCCAGGGAGGCGGCGTCGGCGAAGTGCACGTCGTCCACGCCGACGACCAGGGGCCGGCGTTCGGCGAACGCGCACACGGCGCGGGAGAGCCGTTGGAGCAGCGGCACCGGCACCGGCCCGGCCGCCGCCGGACGCTCCGCGGCAGCCGTGCCGTCCGCTGCGTCGTCGGCGAACGGATCGGTGGGCATGCCGGCCGTGCGCAGGGTGTTCACCAACTGTTCGGCGAGACCCAGGTGGTGGTGGCGTTCGCTGGCCGAGGCGGTGACGGAGAGGAACAGCGCGCCGTGCGCGACGGCCCGTTCGGCGAAGGCCGACAACAGGGCGGTCTTCCCCGCACCGACCGGTCCGCCCACCAGGACGACGGAGCCGCGGTCGTTGGTGCAGCGCACGTACAGTCGGTCGAGTAACTGAAGGTGGGCATCCCGCTCTGCGAGGTTCACAGGTATCCCCCGTACCGTATCCGTACGCTCGTCCGTGCTGTCGGCTCCGGCGGCCCCGACTCCCGAAGAGTGATCGACCCGGAGGACGGAAGCGGAGACGCTTTCACACCCGGAACAACGGGCCTGTGTGGGGGGTGGCCGGCCCGGTGGTGCGCGGGAACCTTCCCAGCTCACTCACAGGGTAACCACCGCGCCCGGAAATAGACGCCTCGTCCCGAACTCCGAACCGATCCCGGACGAACCCGGGACGCCGCCGTCCGCACGCGCACGAAGACGACACGACATCCGGGCACTCCGACCGGAATCCGACGCCCGCACATGTCCCGGCGTTCCGGTCAATGGATGTTTGTCGGGATTCTGCCCGAAGTGGCACCACCGCCACCGGCCCTGCCCTCAAAGATTCAATAAAAAACTCGCATGGTGAATGATTCATCCATTCCCGAGGTGACCGCGAACGCCCGGCGCATTCCCGCGGCGGAGTTCCGCGGACCCACCCGCCGGCACACGCCCGCGCGGACCGTGCCGCCCGCGCACCCCGTCATCCGCCGGCCCCGGCCGTCAGACGCGCCGCCTCACCGCGCTCCGCCCGCCCGGCCGACCATCCCCCGGCCGCCAACCGGTCCAGCAGGGCGTCGACGCACTCGGGCGGTACCGCGAACCGGGCGCGGAGCCCGGTCGGCCCGTCGGCGCCCACCGACACGGTCTCGGCGGCCACCCGGTCCCCCAGCAGCGCCAACAGCCGGGCCAGTTCACCCGGGCGCTCCCGCACCGCCACCCACACCTCCGGCGGTTCCCCGCGCGGCGCCGACCCGGCGGCCGCCCCGGGCCCGGACTCGGCGAGGCGCTCCACCCCGGTGATCCCCCGGTCCAGCACGTCCACCAGCACCCGCATGCCCTCGTCCCGCCCCGGGCCCTCCGGATCGGCGAGCGCCTCCAGCGCGGTCACCAGCCGGGCCAGGTCCGCCTGCACCTCCCGTGCCACGCCCACCACCGAGCCCGCGTTGGACCGGAGGATGTCCCCCCACAACCGGGAGTCCCCCCGGGCGATCCGGGTCACGTCCCGCACCCCCGGTCCGGCGAACCGCCGCATGCCCGCCGTGCTGTCCCGCAGTCGGGCCGCCATCAGACTGGCCAGCAGGTGCGGCACGTGGGAGGTGAGCGCCACCGCCCCGTCGTGCGCCGCACTGCGCGTCACCACCGGGACCGCCCCGCACAGCGACACCAGTTCCAAGGCCCGCTCCAGCGCGCCCTCGGAGGTCAACGGCGAGGGGGTCAACGCCCAGGTCCGGCCGCGCAGCAGGTCCCCGCGGGCTGCCATCGGCCCCGACCACTCCCGACCGGCCATCGGATGCCCGCCGACGAAGCGAAAGGGCTCCGGCGCCCGGCGCAGCACCACCTGCTCGGCGTCCGCCTTCACGCTCGCCACGTCGGTGTAGTACCGGGCCGACCGCCGCTCCTGGAGCTCCAGCAGGGCGCCCGCGACCTGGCTCGGCGGCACGGCGAGCACCGCCAGGTCGACGGGGGCGGGCGGCGGCTCGGCCAGCCCGGCGCCGAGGGCGGCGGCCGTCCGGGCGGCCACCGGGTCCCGGTCGGACAGGAACACCGTGACGCCCCGCCCGCTCGCGGCCAATGCCACCGACGTGCCGATCAGTCCCGTTCCGACGACGGCCAAGGTGCGGATCACGTGGCATCCCCCCGCGGGAAAAAGCGCTCCGTCCGAAAAAGAATCCGGCGCCCAGTTAAGCAATGCGCCACAGTGGTCGCCAGGGTCCGCGGACATGTGCTCGACGTTCGGCGGTCACGGGAGACCACCACCATGCCCGCCCCCTCGTCGCACGCCCCCGTGGCGCCCGGTCACGCATTTCCGAAGATCGACGAACCGTCCAACCCCGCCTGTCCAACCGTCCGTTCCACCGGAATTCCCGTAATGGCCAGACGCACGACGAGGAACTTATGGTTCAGGGAAATCGATCGCATTCCCGGAAGGGGACACGCATGCCTGACGCAGTGGAGAAGGCGGATCCGCTCGGTGAACTCTCCCTCGACTACGTCGAGATGTACGTGGAACACCTCGACGCGTCCGTGCAGGACTGGATCGACAAGTACGCCTTCGCGATCGTGGGCACCAGCGAATCGTCCGAGCACCGCAGTGCGGCCCTCCGGCACGGGCGGATCACCCTGGTCCTCACCGAAGGGGTGTCGGAGCGCCATCCGGCGTCGGCGTACGTCCTGGCGCACGGCGAGGGGGTGGCCGACCTCGCCCTGCGCACCCCCGACGTGCGGGCGGCCCTCGCGACGGCGGTCGCCGGAGGCGCCCGGGTCCTGCGCGGGCCCGTGGTCCACCCGGCCGACCGGACCCGGCTCACCACGGTGGTCGGGGGCTTCGGGGACGTGGTCCACACCCTGGTGCAGCGGGACCCGCGGGAAGGGCCGGGGCTCCCGGTCGGGTTCGTGCCCGTCGCCGTCCCCGCGCAGGCGGCCGACGCGGGCTCCGAGCAGGTGGAGTTGCTCGAACTCGACCACGTGGCGGTCTGTCTGAACAGCGGCGAGCTGCAACCGACGGTCGACTTCTACCGGGAGGCGCTCGGGTTCCGGCACGTCTTCGAGGAACGCATCGTGGTCGGCGCCCAGGCCATGGAGTCCAAGGTCGTGCAGAGCCGCTCCGGAACGGTCACCCTCACCCTGATCGAGCCCGACCTCGCCCACCGGGCGGGTCAGATCGACGAGTTCCTCAAGGACCACCAGGGCGCCGGCGTCCAGCACCTCGCGTTCTCCTCCCCCGACGCGGTCCGTGCGGTGCGCGCGCTGCGGCGCCGGGGCGTCACCTTCCTCAGCACCCCCGCCGCCTACTACGACCGGCTGGGCGCCCGGATCGACCTCGGCGACCGGATCGACGACCTGCGCGCCACCCACGTGCTGGCCGACGAGGACCACGGCGGGCAGCTCTTCCAGATCTTCACCGCCTCCACCCACCCGCGGCGCACCCTCTTCTTCGAGGTCATCGAACGCCAGGGCGCCCGGACCTTCGGCAGCGCCAACATCAAGGCCCTGTACGAGGCGGTGGAGTCGGAGAGGACCGGACAGCGTGACTTCCCGCGGTGAGCCGGACCCCGCCGAGGCCCACTGCCTGGCCGACTTCGAGCGCATCGCCGCCTCGGTGCTGCCCCCCGAGGTCTGGGACTACCTCGCCGGCGGCAGCGGCGCGGAGAGCACCCTGGACGCCAACCGGCGCGCCCTGGACCGGGTGTGCGTGGTGCCCCGGGTGCTCCGGGACGTCGCAGAGTGCAGCACCGCCACCACCCTGCTCGGACGCCCGGTGCGGATGCCGGTGGCGGTCGCACCGGTGGCGTACCAGCGGCTGGCCCACCCCGAGGGCGAGGCCGCGACCGCACGCGCCGCGGCGGCGGCCGGGGTGCCGTTCCTGGTGAGCACCCTCAGCAGCGTGCCGGTGGAGGAACTGACGGCGCTCGGCGGCAGCGTCTGGTTCCAGCTCTACTGGCAGCGGGACCCGGCCCGCGCCCGGGACCTGGTCCGCCGGGCCGAGGACGCGGGCTGCGAGGCCCTGGTGCTGACCGTGGACGTGCCGTGGATGGGGCGTCGACTGCGGGACGTGCGCAACCGGTTCGCGCTCCCCGAGGGGGTGCGGGCGGTCCACCTGGCCGAGGGGGCGGACGCCCACGAACGGTCCGCCGGGCGGTCCGCCGTGGCCGTCCACACCGGACGGGCCTTCTCCCCCTCGGTGACCTGGTCGACCCTGGCGGAGCTGCGCCGCGGCACCCGACTGCCGTTGGTGCTCAAGGGCGTGCTGGACCCCGAGGACGCGGTGCGCGCCGCGGCGGAGGGGGTCGACGCGGTCGTGGTGTCGAACCACGGCGGCCGGCAACTCGACGGCGCGCCGCCCGGCGTCGAGGTGCTCGCCGAGGTGGTGCGCGGGGTGCCCGACGGCTGCGAAGTCCTGCTGGACAGCGGGGTGCGCAGCGGGACGGACGTCCTGCGGGCGCTGGCACTGGGGGCCCGCGGGGTGCTGGTGGGCCGGCCGGCGGTCTGGGGGTTGGCCGCGGCCGGCGCGGCCGGCGCGGCCCGGGTCCTGGACCTGCTGGCCGCCGAACTCCACGACGCCCTCGGCCTGTCCGGCTGCGCCGGCGTGTCCGAGGCGCGTGACCTGCGCACCCTTCGCCTGCCGTAGGGCCGTGGCCCCACCCCGGTGTCCGGCCCCGCCGAACGGGGCCGGACACCGGGGTGGCGGACCGGCGCGCCACGGGCCGTCCGAGTGTGCGGTTTGCGCACTTGGACACCGCGGCCGGCCGGGGGTCAGCCGGTCCGGACGACATCCTCCTGCACCCGCACCGCGAAGTCGGACCAGAGACTGGCGAACTGCCGGGCGAGGTCGGCGACCAGGTCGCGGCAGTGCGGCGGGACGTTGTCGATGATGGCGTCCCACTCCTCGTTCTGGAGGGTGTGCAGGGTCAGCAGGCGCAGCAGGTTGCGACCGGTGTCGCTGAACCGCAGCGCCGGATCGGCCTTCAGCCGCTTGACCAGCCCGGCCCGGTCCGGGTCCGGCACCGCCCGGCCGCGGCCCGCGGACCGTACCGGAACCAGGGGGGCGAACTCCCCGCGGGCCCGGGGCGCCGGGTGGGCGGCGGCCGGTTCGGTCCGTCGGCCCCGCTGCCGGGGCACCAACTCCTCGCCCTTGCTGAGCCGGCTGCGCACGTCCCGCGCGGTCTCCGGG
The DNA here is from genome assembly GCF_040296045.1 of Streptomyces sp. NPDC002490. Classification (NCBI taxonomy): domain Bacteria; kingdom Bacillati; phylum Actinomycetota; class Actinomycetes; order Kitasatosporales; family Streptomycetaceae; genus Streptomyces; species Streptomyces sp. NPDC002490. The sequence continues at coordinate 27,901 of NZ_JBEOWM010000044.1, forward strand.
GAGATGCCCGCGGCCCGGGCCACCTGGCGCAGGGACAGCCCGGGGTTCTCGGTGAGCAGCCGCCCCGCGAGGATGCGCCCGACGCTGCCGTCCACGGGACGGAACCTGCCGTCCTGGCCGACGCGTTTGCCCACCCGTTCCGGCTCCCGCACGACCCGTCGACGGATGTCGGCCACGGTCCCCGGGGAGATGCCGGTGACCATGGCCACCTTGCGGTCGGACCATTCGGCGTGCCAGGCGATGATCCGCTCGGCGGCGCGCTTGCGGTCCGCCAGGGTCAGGGGCAGCCCGTGGGTGACGTTCAGTTGGACGGCGAGCACGAACGCCTCGGCCTCGTCGCCGTCGAAGAACCGCACGGCGATGGTGCTGCGGCCACGGAGCCGGGCCGCGTGCAGTCGGTGCGCCCCGTCGATGACCCGCATGGTCGTGCGGTGCACGGTGATCGGTGGGAGTTCGGCCCCGGCATCGGCCAAGGCGTGGACGTGCTCCGGTCTCTCCCCGTCGAGCCTCGGCGAGTCGGCTATGGTCAATGACCCCAACTCGACCTGAACGACGGGCTGTTGATCGATTCCCGCAATCTCGGGCGCCACCCCAGCTCCTCAAGAACTCGTGGTCAGGCGTTCATCTCCTGATGAGCACCCCGGCGTGCTCTTCCACCGCTTCTCTCCGTGGCGGGGCAGACTCCCGTCGGGTTCCCGGCTCTGGTGCGTCCAAGGACTCCGTCTCCCCCGCTGGAGCAGAGCATTCGGCCGCGGCGTTCGACATCCGACAGACCGAATATGCATGCAGTAGACCCCGCGAAATTAACACCGGCGTTTGCCAGCCGAAACCCCTGCGCACCCCCTGCGGCCCACCCCTACGCCGGCCCGCCCCCGAGGTGCTACGCCCCTCCGGAGTGACCCGGCCACACCGCCTTGACCTGCATCGTTGCTGGAGCGACGGCCATCCACCGTCAGCACGCCCCGAGCGCGCCACGGCGCAGCGCCCCCGGCGCGTGGACACGATCAGGCCAACGATTCGGGCCGGAGCAACCGATGGCCCGCCGGGCGCCTCCGCCCCCTTCGCCCCGGCCGGCGCACGCGCCGGCCGGAAGCCCTGCGGGGCAGACGAGTCGGGCGGTACGCCGAGGACGGTCACCACACCGCTATGACCTGTACGAAAGCCGATGGAGGGCCCTTCTTCTGATGGAGTCCACGGCAGACTCGCGAAGATCAGCTCAGTGCACCGACGCGGTTGGCGAAAGCACGGACGCCGGGGAGGGTGCGGTCGTGCCGCATCAGTCCGGTGACCATCGTGCGCACGGAGCCGCGACGCACTTCCTGGGGGGCGGCCCGTTCGGCGGCCAGGAGGGCCCGGTAGCAGCGGTCGGGCTTGCTCCATTGTTCGAAGGAGCGGGCGACGTCGATCCAGTACCGGGCCTGGCGTTCGGGAGTGGGCAGTCGGCGGACATCGACCTCTCGGGCGTGTTCGATCGCCCGTCCGGCGTCACCCAGAAGGTGACTGATGGAAATCCGGTGCAGGAGAACCTGGCTGGGCCCGAAGAAGGCGGTGCCGGACTCCCCGTCGCGCCCCAGCCGGACGGCCTTGCTCTCCGCTTCGGTGATCAGTTCCCGGGCCGCATGCCGGTCCCCTTGTTTGGCCGCGGTGTACGCGGCGGTGGCGTACAGATTGCCCTGGACGGACAGGCGTTCGGTCTCCGGTGCGATGTGATCCTCAGTCAGCCGCTGCGCTGCGGCCACGGCGACTTCGGTGGCGCGTGCGTAATGGCCCTGCCGTCGCCAGGAGCTGGATACCATGCGGTGCGCCTCGGCGACGGTCAGGGCTCCCGCACCGGACAGAGCGGCTGTCAGTGCCCGGTCGGCGGTGACGGCAGCCAGGCCGTCCTCGCCGAGCTTGATGCACAGCCGGGTGGCCGTGTTGTACAGCTTGGCGACGGAGGTCGCGGACTGTTCGGCCGCCCCTTGCCGACCCAGGGCCTGGGCCAGGGCGATACGGGCAGGCAGCGCACGGGCGAGGGCATCGTAGTGGCAGGTCCCGAACTCCCGCTGGGAAGCGGCGAGGGCTGCAGCCACCGACTTCGGGGTGGGTTCGACACCGACGGACGGTCCGTCCCGGTGCAGGAGCAGATCCTCCAGCCCGGACAAGGTCGCCCGGGACGAGGCCGGAGCCGGGCCGAGAACCGTGCTCGCGGTGGTCGTGGCCAGCCCGGCCAGGAGATTCCGGCGTCGCACTGAGTCCTCACCCTCTTCGCCTGACGGCGGTGTTCCGTCCACCCTAGTTGCCGGGCCGGGTGGGTGGACGGCCGACTCGTACACCCCGGGCGGGGTGTGTCGCGGGGCGAGACCGAGCAGTTGGGGCGGGATGCCGAGCACTTCCGCGATGCGCCGTAACAGGACCATGTCCCGCATCGGCTGTTTGCCCCGCTCCATGCGGGAAATCGAAGCCGCCGTGTATCCGGTCGCTGCCCCCAACTCGGTCTGGGTCAGCTCAGCCGCGAGACGTGCCAGCCTGACGACAGCACCAGGATTGTCCCGGGCTACGACCTCCCTCATCGAGGGTGCGTGCCGGATCGGGCGTACGTCGTCCAACGCCACGGTTCCCCTCCTTCCGCCACCGGGATTGTCGCGCCGACACCCTTCGGAACGCGAGTTCTTGCACATCGCTTACACGGGGTGCAATCCGCTTGCACGCCGCCCCGACGCTCCTTCCCTCACGCGCTGGCCGACGCTTTCCTTCCCTCACCGGCAGCTCGGGATCCGGGCCGTCCATCAGGGAGGCACGACACGGTGCGTGCACTGTTTCCACTCAACGCCGAGACCGCTGAACGACCTTCGGGCGAACTGGAGCTTGGTCGATCCCCGCCGCACTGTGGTGCCGTGCGTCGCCGGTGAGGAGGGCTCGCGCCCCCGCACCCGACGAACGTTCGCAACACGCTTTGGCCAACGACCATCAGGGCGAGCAATGCTTCGGCAGCCGACCGAAGTGAATCCGCAGAAGGGACCACATGATGTCCGAGATCATGGATGCCGACCGGGACGGCTTCGTCGACCTGCCGAGGGAACTGGAAGGGAATCTGATCGAGATCGGAAGCAGGCTTCCTTCTTGGAACACAGAAGGCTCCTTTCTGGCATGTTCCACGATCGAGTGGTATCGAGCCGAAATGGAGTCAGCTCCGCTATTCGATGAATTCAGGGATTCGCTTCTCACCGTGCTGAACGGAACGACTGGCGGATACGCGGTGGTGCGACTGGGGAACATTGCCCGGACGCTGGGGGTCGGGGAGCATCTTCTACGGTTGGCAACAGCAATTCTCACCGAGGTGGCGATCCCCTTCCAGCCTTTCCGGCGGTGGCCGCTGTGGAAGGAAATCGGAACGAACCTCGATGCCAACCCCGGCCTGTCCACCGGTACGGGCTACAACGCATTCCACATGGACCTGGTCAACGCGACCCAGCCGCCGGACTACACCACGCTTCTGTGCGTCCGACCCGACCCGCTCGGGGCCGGCGCGAGCATCCTCTCCAACGCTCGGGAGGCCGTAGCGCGGCTGACGCCATCGAGTCGCGCTCTCTTGGCCGACATGGCGTACAGCTACGGAGGCTTCTTCGACCTGTCCGACGTGGGCGAGGAGTACAAGCCGTTTCCCGTCCTGGACGGCGAGTCCGAGGACTCCGGGTTCGTCCGGTTCACGGCCAAGATGCTCATCGAGTCCGGACTCGATGAGGCACACGCCTGCGCTGCCAGGGAACTCGCAGACCAGATGGTCGCCGGTCAGGTCACCTTCACGCTCCAGTGCGGTGACCTCTTGATCGTGAACCAGCGCCGATGGGTTCACGGCCGTGAGGCACTCGCAGACGGCCAGCACGACATCGCACCCGAGCACCGCCGCCTGCTGCTTCAGTTGTTCCTGCGTGACAGGGGCACCGCCGAACCGGGTACCGCGTAGGTCGGCGGTGCCCCTCTGGCCGGAACCGATCGAGGGTCCTAGATCCGCGAGTTGCGCAGCGACTGCCACGCAGCGCCAGCCAGCGCCCGCGCCGACCGGGGAACCGACAGCCCCTCGTGCTCGCGGTAGAGCTCCCAGTTGTAGCGGACCAGCGACGCCTTGTTGGAGGACAACGATCCCGTCCGGTGGGACCTGTACACCGCAAGCGGCTCGGGCATTCCCCGGGCGTCAGCGCCCTCACGCATGATCGAAAGCCACAGGGCGTAGTCCTGGCGCTTCCGCATCTCCGGCATCAGCCGTGTGCCGAGAACCGTGCGGTCGTACATGGCGGTCAGAGCGCCGATGTGGTCCCGGACCAGCATCGCCCGATAGTCCACGTGCGCCCGCGCGTGGATCACGCGCCCGTTCGGGATGAAGTCGGTGCTCTCGCCATCGTCATCGGCGTCCATCTTGAAGTACGAGGTGAACGTCAGAGGCGCACTACCTGCGGCAGCAAATTCGATCTGTCGCTCAGTCTTCTCCGGAAGCCACATGTCGTCACTGTCGAGAAAGGCGACGTATTCCCCTCGGGCTCGCTCGATGGCAAGGTTCCGCGCCCGAGCAGCGCCGCCCTGTTCCGGCGCAGATCCCGGCAGGACGCGCTTGTCCTGCCGGGCGAACTCCATCAGTAGGTCCATAGATCCGTCGGATGACTTGTCGTCGGTTACCAGCAGCTCAAGGTCGCTGTGGGTCTGCGTGAGTACCGACCGAACTGCTGCGCCGAGAGTCGCTGCCGAGTTGTACACGGGCATCACGACAGAGACCAGGGGCACAGCGCTTCTCCTTGCTAGGCCACATACGACGGGCTCATTCAAGCACTGGAATCATAGTGGGAGCTGCCATGCATGTTGTTGTCACCGGTCAAGGCTATGTGGGACTGCCACTGGCCGTGCGCGCCGCGGAGGTGGGCCACCGTGTCGTCGGCTACGACGTGGACGATCGTCGGATCAATCGGCTGGCGGTCGGCGAGTCGTACGTGGAGGCCGTTCCCGCCGAGCGGCTGCGGCCGCTCCTGGACAGTGGGGCATATCTGCCCTCGGCCGAGCCCGGGGATGTGACGGGCTTCGACTTCGCAGTCATCACCGTGCCCACGCCGCTCCGGGACGGGGTACCCGACCTTTCGTACGTCGAGTCATCGGCCCGGCTGCTCGCGCAGCACCTGCGGCCCGGGGCCACTGTTGTGCTGGAGTCGACCACCTACCCGGGCACCACCGAGGAGCTGCTCGCCCCGCTACTGGAAGAGGGCTCCGGTCTGAGGGTGGGCGAGGACTTCCACCTCGGCTACAGCCCCGAGCGGATCGACCCGGGCAACCCCCGGTGGCGGCTGGAGAACACCCCGAAGGTGGTCTCCGGCACCACAACCGATGGCCTGGCCACGGTGGAAGGCTTCTATGGGCAGTTGGTCGAGCGTACGGTCCCGGTCTCCTCCTGCAAGGAGGCCGAACTGACCAAACTGCTGGAGAACACCTTCCGGCACGTGAACATCGCCCTGGTGAACGAGCTTGCCGTGTTCGCGTATGACCTCGGCATCGACCTCTGGGAAGCGATCGACGCCGCGTCCACCAAGCCCTTCGGCTTCCTTCGCTTCACGCCCGGTCCGGGGGTAGGCGGGCACTGTCTGCCGATCGACCCCTCATACCTGTCCTGGCGGGTCGAGCGAGCGCTCGGCCGGCCCTTCCGCTTCGTGGAGCTGGCCAACGACGTCAACAGCCACATGCCCGACCATGTGGTCCGCCGCCTCGGCGAGGCCCTCAACGCGCGGAGGCTCTCGGTGAAGGGCTCGCGGGTGCTCCTGCTCGGTCTCGCATACAAGAAGAACACCGGAGACGCGCGGGAGACGCCGACAGCACGGGTCGCCGAACTACTGACCCGGATGGGCGCCGAGGTCCGGGTCGCCGACCCGCACGTGGTGGCCGGGGCGCACGACCCCGAACAGGTCGCCCTGGGACGACGAGCGGCCGAGCACGACCGGTACGCCGACCCGCTCACCACTCTTCTTCGAACCGAGGCGACGCCGGAGGAGCTGACCGCGGCCGACGCGGTGGTGCTGCTCGTCGACCATGACGAATTCGACCACGAGGCGGTGAAACTGTACGCCCGATACGTACTGGACTGCCGGAACCGGCTTTCCGGCCCGAACGTCGACGCGCTGTGAGCGCGGGCTCCGAAACAGTGTGCACCGAGGCCGAGGCGAGCCTCCGGATACCCGAAGATGTCCCCCCGACCTGCGCATGCGCCGGCCAGCAGCCCCGGGCGGCAGACGAGTCGGGCTATAAGCCGGGTTCTGTACCCCGGGACCTCGCGGTCGTCGGGGCGACGGCCATCCATCTAGGACCGGTGTTGCCACCGGCCTCGTGCGGTCTACCCGCGGACTCGGGCGGGCAGCCCTCGAACGTCCGCGCAGGAGTGCCGCCCCTCAGGGGAGGCGCTCCCTCTTGACCTTGCTCCGGGTGGGGTTTACCTAGCCGCCTGGGTCGCCCCAGGCGCTGGTGGTCTCTTACACCACCGTTTCACCCTTACCGGGATCCGTACGGGTACGGTCCCCGGCGGTCTGTTCTCTGTGGCACTGTCCCGCGGGTCACCCCGGGTGGCCGTTAGCCACCACCCTGCCTTGTGGAGCCCGGACGTTCCTCGGGGGCATCGGAGATGCCCACGCGGCCGTCCGCCCGGCTCGTCTGCCGTACCGGACATGCTACCCGGCCGCGCAGGTCAGCGTTCCAGGGCCCGGACGCCCGCCGTCCAGGCCGCCGGGAGGTCGGCGTCCTGCGGGAACCTGCCGTGGATCTCCAGGCTGACCATGCCGTGCGCGAAGGCCCACAGGGCGCGGGCCCGGGCCTCGTCGAAGGCGCAGGCCCGCATCAGCGGCAGCGCCGCCCGGGCCTCCAGCCCTTCGGGCAGCGCGTGGCGGGGCAGCGGGCGTTCGGTGGCGAGGAGGTAGAGGTGCGGACGGGCGAGGGCGTCCGCACGGTACGCCTCGGCGAGGGCTTCCAGGATCGAGGCGGGGCGGCCCTCCCCCGGCTCCCCGGACGCCCGGGCGAAGCGCTCCTCGGCGGCTTCCAGGGCCTCGGCGGTCGCCAGCAGCCCGAGGGCGATCACCTCGGCCTCCACCGCCGCCTTGTCGGGGAAGTGCTTGTACAACGAGGGGGCCTTGATGCCCAGGTGGTCGGCGAGGGCGCGCATGGTGAGGGCGGCCGGGCCGGACTCCGCCACCAGGGCCCGGGCGGCGAGGACGATCTCACGGGCGCGGGGGGTGAGCCGGGAGAGCGGGTCCCGCGCGCCCGGGGGGAGCTCCGCCGCCGTGTCCGCCCGCCGTTCAGCCACGCTGGAAGCCTTCCTTCGTCCGCAGTCCGTACCCGAAGGCGCGATCGTACGAGATGTGGGCGAGCCAGCCGCACAGGGCCGCGAAGACGGGTGCCCAGCCGGCGGGGGCGGCGAGGGCGTACAGGGCCGCGAGGGCGAACGGGATCGAGGCCCGGTGCGTCAGGTTGTAGTAGGGAACGGCGCGGGGCGGGAGTTGACCGCGCACCAAGCCCGCGTGCTCCCGCAGGCCCACCAGCATCGCCAGATCGGGGGCGAGGGCGAAGAACAGGGCCGCTCCCCCGGCGGACCACCCGTGGTGGACGCCTTCCCACCCGGCGAACCCGGTCCAGAACAGGGCGGCGGCGAGCCAGGCGGCACGCAGCCCGGGGGCGGGCACGGCACGGGTGCGGCCGGCAGGGGCCGGAGCGGGGGTGCGGGGCCGGGAGGCGAGGGCGAGGTGGGACACGGCGGGCTCCTTCAGCGGGCGAGGCAGCGGCTAACAGCGTTAGCCCTCCTTGAGGCTAACACCATTAGCCACCCCGAGGGGGTCTCGGCCTTGACCTTGCCGCAACGTCAGGGTTTCTCCTGGAGGCATGCGGATCGGAGAACTCGCCGCGGTCGCCGGGGTCACCCCGCGCGCCGTGCGCCACTACCACCACCTGGACCTGCTGCCCGAGCCGGAGCGCCGGCCCAACGGCTACCGCACCTACGACCTGCGGCACGCGGTGCTGCTGGCGCGCATCCGTCGGCTGACCGAGCTGGGCCTCGGGCTGGCCGAGGTCCGGGACGTGCTCACCGACGACGCGGGGCGGGAGCTGGTCGACGTGCTGACGGAGTTGGACGAGGACCTGGCCCGACAGGAACGGGCACTGGGCGAACGGCGGCGACGGGTCGCGGTGATCCTGGCCGAGGCCCGCGCCGGACGGCTGCGCGCCAACGGCCCGTTGTCCCCCGAACTCACCTCCTTGCTGGGCGAGTTGGACACGGTCGTACGCGATGCACCGCCATCCCCGATGGCGGTCAAGGACCGTGAGCTGCTCGCCCTGTTGGACACCGCGGCCACCCCGCAGGGCTCCGCCCGGCTGATCTCCGCACTGGGCGAGACGGTGCTGGCCCCCGGCGGCGCCGCCCGCGCCCACGAGGTGTACGCCCTCCTGGACGCGCTCGCCGAAGCCGCCCCCGACGACCCCCGGGTGGACGGGGCGGCGCGCGCCCTGGTCGCGTTCCTCCCCCCGGACGTGGCACGGGCGGCCCGGGCGGAAGGCCCGCAGGAGTGGCAGGGCGCCTTCGCGGAGGCCCTCTTCGCCGACTTCGCCCCGGCCCAGGCCGCCGCCGTGCGCCGGGCCATCGCCCTCCTCGCCGATACGGCCGATACGGCCGATACGGCCGACGCCACCGAGGGCCCGCGGTGAACACCACCCACCCGCACAACGGGGGGCAGCTGGACCACGGATGCACGGGAAACGGAGGGGACGTGACGGAGAACGGATCGATCGCGACGGGGGACGCCGCCCGGGACGAACGCCCCTGCCCGGCGGCGCCGGCGGCGGACGAGGGCCGGGTACCGGGGACGTTCGGACGGACGGCCCGCCACGAGGTGCGGGTCCTGGCCTCCTACGTCCGGTGGCTGGGCCGCCGGCCACAGGGGATCGGGGCCGGGGACCGTCCCTTCGGCTACGCACGGGGCCAGGCGGCCATGGTGTACGGCATCGCCTTCGCCTGCCTGGTCGAGACCGTGGGCCTGGTGTACCTGCTGCGGGAGCACCCCGTGGCCCATGCGGTCGTGCTGGTGCTGGACGTGTACACGGTGGTCATGGTCCTGGGGCTCCAGGCCGCGGCCGTCGCCCGCCCGCACGTGCTCTCCGACGAGGCGCTGCGGGTGCGCCGGGGGGCCGCGCTGGACGTGCGGGTTCCGCGGGCGGAGGTCGTCGCCGTGCACCGGAGGTTGCGGACCTCGGACCGTCCCGAGCCCGGCGAGCTGTCGGTGGACGTCGGGGCGATCACCAACGTCACCCTGGAGCTCGGCGCACCGCTGACCCGCACCACCCTGTTCGGGCGGGTGGAACGCTTCTCGGTCGTCCACCTGTACGCAGAGGAGCCGGACGACCTCGTCCGTGCGCTGCGGTCCGGCCCCGGCCCGGGACCCGCCGCGGGCTGAGCCGAACGCGCCGCGGCGCCCGGCAGGAACGGGGGTCCGGCCGGGCGCCGCGGTGTTCGAGGGGGCGCCTCAGACGACCGGGCTGGAGTCGCGGGGTGCGCCCGGGACGGCGGGGGTGACGTCCTCGTCCTCCATGCCCATGTGCAGCTCGGGCGGGCGTCGGGTGAAGAACCGGGTGGTGATGGCGAGGAGGACCACCCCGACCGCCATCCACACCAGGCCGACCACGAAGGTCTCCCCGGTCAGACTGGTCCACAGCCAGACCGTGCTGGCGAAGCCCAGGCCGGGCAGCAGGCCGTTGACGAGCAGGGAGCGAGGGGTGAGGGTGCGGTCCCGACCGAAGAGGTAGTGCTTGATCACGCTCAGGTTGACCATCGAGAACGCGGCCAGCGCACCGAAGTTGATCATGACCACGGCCTGGTCGAGGGTGAGGAACACGGAGAGCAGGGCGACCGCGGAGACCGCGACCAGGGCGCCGACCGGGGTGCCGAAGCGGGGGCTGAGCCGGCCGAAGACCCGCTTCGGCAGCAGCCCGTCGCGTCCCATCGAGAAGATGATCCGCGAGACGCTGGCCTGGGAGACCATCGCCGAGCCGATGCAGCCCATCACGTAGACGGCGGTGAACGCCGAACTCATGGCCGAGCCGCCGACCGTGCTCATCAGCTCCGCGCCCGCCGAGTCAGCGTTGGTGAAGTCGTTGTCGGGGCGGACCAGCGCGCCCACCCAGGCCACCAGGATGAACAGCCCGCCGCCGATCGCGGTGGTGAGGATGATCCCGAGCGGGACGGTCCGGCGCGGGTTGTGGGCCTCCTCCGCGAGGGTGGACACCGCGTCGAAGCCGAGGAAGCTCAGGGCGAGGATGGCGGCGCCGCCCGCCAGCAGCCCCCACTGGTCGGAGGCCGGGACGAAGGAGTCGAACAGCTCGCCGGCCGGGACGTTGGACTTGGCGCCGGCCAGACCCACGAACAGGGCCAGCAGCAGGGCCGTCACGCCCATCACGATCGCGGTGACCTTGCTGACGAACTTCACGCCCACCACGTTGAACACCAGCACCAGCAGGAGCGCGGCCACGCTCCACACGCCCTGCGGGACGCCCGGGAACTGCGCGTGCAGGTAGATGCCGGCGAGGAGGAACGACACCATGGGCAGGAACAGGTAGTCGAGCATCAGGGTCCAGCCGGTCAGGAACCCGACATGGCCGCCGAACACCTTCTGTGAGTACTTGTAAGCGGAACCCGCCGTCGGGAAACTCCGCACCATGCGCCCGTAACTGTGCGCGGTCAGCAGCATGACCGAGAGCGCCAATACGTAGGCAGCCGGAAGATGGCCGCCGGTTTCGGCACCCACGATTCCGTACGTCGTGAAAACGGCCACCGGAGACATATAGGTGAGGCCGAAAAGAACGATCGCGGGCAACCGCAGCACCCTGTTGAGCTGGGGCGCTTTCTCCGTCGTGGTACTGGACACCGGCTCGTTTCCTCTCCGCGCCCGTCGGTTCAACGGGGGTTCCATCGATTCCCGAAGGGTGGCAAAACCGCGGCGGGTCGGACATACGCATCTGTACGTATGGCGCGGCGGCCCCCCGACCGCCCCGGTGCGGGGGGCGCCGTCGAGGGCACGGCACATACGTAATCTTACGGAGTTCGCCGTGCGACCTGGGTCGATACCGTGTTCAGCAACGTGGCCGCCCCGCTCCCGAGGGAGCGTGCGGTGGCGGCCCGGCGAGCGAGCGGAAGGACCCCGTACATGTGGCCAGTGGGCTGTGACGCGGCAATGGCGGTGACCGTCGACTTCGACGCCGAGGAATTGTGGCTCGCCGAGGACCCGGCGAACGCCGCCCGTCCCGGAGTCCTCTCCCAGGCCCGGTACGGCGCGCGGACCGCCGTTCCCCAACTCCTGGAAGTCTTCGAAAGCCTCGACATTCCCGCGACGTTCTTCGTCTGCGGCGGAGATGCCGTACGCCATCCGGAGATCCTGGAATCCGTCGTCGCCCACGGACACGAGATCGGCCATCACGGATACACACATCGTTCGCCGCACCTCATGTCCCGCGAAGAAGAGGAATCAGAACTCGTCCGAGGAATCGAGGTCCTGCGACCGATCGCCGGCGAGGTGCACGGATACCGTTCGCCGTCCTGGGACATCAGCGCGAACACCCTGGACCTGTTGGTCGCCCACGGCTTCTCCTACGCGTCGAACATGATGGACGCCGTGCGCCCCTACACCCACCCCGAGCACGAGCTGGTGGAGATCCCCGTGCACTGGTCGCTGGACGACGCCCCGCACTTCTGGTTCGACGCGACGAGTTGGAACAAGACGATGCGGTCGGCACGGGAGGTGGCCGAGGTGTGGACCGAGGAGACCGAGGCCATCCACGCCGCGGGCGGCCTGGTCACCCTGACCGTGCACCCGCAGATCATCGGGCGCCCCGGCCGGCTGCGGATGCTGACCGAGTTCCTGACCCGGGTGCGCGCCGACTCGGGCGTCTGGTTCGCCCGCGGCCGGGAGATCGCGGACGCGGCGCGCCGGGCCGCGGTGCCGGCATGAAGGGGGTGAACGGCATGGACGGCATGGACGGTGCGAGCGTCCCGCACCGGGCGGACGCCGCCGGCCGGCGGCGGAGCGCCCTGGTCACCGGGGCGGCCCGGGGCATCGGGCGGGCCGTCGCCGAGCGGCTGCTGGCCGACGGCTGGAACGTCCTGCTCGCCGACGTCGACCCCGAGGTGGAGGCGACGGCCCGCCGGCTCGACCCGAGCGGGCGGCACGCCGTCGCCGTGGTCGCCGACGTGACGCGGACCGGGCCGGACGCCGGCGCCGAGCGGATGGCGGCCCGGGCGGTCGAGGCGTTCGGCTCCCTGGACGCCCTGGTGGCCAACGCGGCCGTGGGCGGGCCGGACACCCCGCTGTTGGAGACCCCGGACGAGGCCGTCCGGCAGGTCTTCGAGATCAACTTCTTCGGGGTGCTGCGCTGCGCCCGGGCCGTCGCCCCGCTGCTGGGGCGGGGCGGGGAGCGCGGGCGGATCGTGGTGCTCGGTTCGCTGTTCGCCCAGACCCCGACGCCCGGGGCCGGCGCCTACAGCGCGTCCAAGGCGGCCGTGCAGTCGCTGATGACGACGCTGGCGGTGGAGCTGGCCGCGGTGGCCACGGTCAACTCGGTGGCGCCCGGCTACATCATGACCGAGATGCACCGCGAGGAACTCGCCGCCCGGGCCCGCCGCAGCGGGCGCAGCCCCGACGAGGAGCGGCGGCTGGTGGCCGCGGACGTCCCGCTGGGCCGGCACGGCACGGGGGCCGACGTCGCGGACGCCGTCCACTTCCTGCTCTCCGGCGCCGACTACGTCACGGGCCAGACCATCAACGTCAACGGAGGAGTGCTCCCCTCATGAGCGACACGTCCACCACCCCGCGCCGGCTGGTCGTCACCGGCGCCGGCTCCGGCATCGGCCGCGCGACCGCCGACCTCGCGCACGACGCGGGCTGGTCCGTCGTCGGTCTCGACCTGCGGCCCGACGGGGACGCCCGGTACCCGGTGCTGGCGTGCGACGTCGGCGACGAGGAGTCGGTGCGGGAGGCGTTCGCGGGGGTGGACCGGCTCTGGGCCGGGGCCGCCCCGGACGCCCTGGTGCACTGCGCGGGCGTCTACCGCTTCGCACCGGCGGTCGCGACCGGCGCCGCCGACTGGGACGCGGTGGTGGGACTGAACGCCCGCGGTTCGCTGTTGGTGGCCGCGGCGGCGGGCCGACGGATGGTCGCCCAGGGGGGCGGCAGCGTGACCCTGCTGTCCTCGATCGCGGCGGCCCGCGGCGACGCGGGCGAGCCCAGTGCCGCGTACAGCGCCAGCAAGGGCGCGGTCGAGGCGCTGACCCGGCAGCTCGCCGTGGAGTGGGGGCCGGACGGGGTGCGCTGCAACGCCGTGGCACCGGGGGTGATCGACACCCCGATGACCACGGTGTCCGCCGACCCGGGGGCGTTCGCGCAGGTCCTCGGGCGGATTCCGGCCCGCAGGCTGGGCACGGCGGCGGAGGTGGCACGGGTGTGCCTGTTCCTCTCCTCCGCGGACGCCTCGTACGTGAACGGCGTGGTGGTCGCGGTCGACGGCGGGCAGGGTGCGGCATGAGCGCCGGATCGCGGGCCGCCGAGGTGAGCTACGCCGAGCCCTTGGTGGTGCGGGTGCAGGGCGGGCCCCGGGAGCGGGGCCGGCAGTACGGGGCCCTCGCGCGGGAGCGGGTGCGGGCGAGCCTGGCCGCCTATGCGGAGGTGTACGCGAAGTTCGGCGGGTTGACGTGGGCCGGGGCGACCGGGCTGGCGCGGACGTTCGTGCCGGCGCTGGAGCGGTTTGAGGCCGCGGCGGTGCCGGGCGGGGCGGGCTACCTGGAGGAGATGCGGGGCATCGCCGAGGGGGCCGGGGTGGCCTTCGAGGACGTGCTGGCGTTGAACCTGCGCACCGAGATCCTGTTCTCCGGCAAGGCCCGCACGATCGCGGCGGCCGGGCGGGCGCCCGGCGGCCGTCCGCCGGCGGAGTGCACCTCCTTCTGCGACCTGCGGGGCCCGGAGCCGATCGCGGGCCAGAACTGGGACTGGATCCCGTTCTCGCACGGCACCGTGGTGGTGCTGGAGTCCGATCCGGACCGGGGACCGCGCTGGGTGTCGGTGGTGGAGGCGGGGTTGCTGGCCAAGTTCGGGATGAACGCGGCCGGGCTCACCGTCCTCACCAACGCCCTGGTGACCTCGCGGGACGTGGGTGACACGGGGGTGCCCTACCACCTGATGCTGCGGGCGCTGCTGGACGCGCCGTCGCTCGCCGCCGGGGAGCGGCTGATCAGCAGCGCGACCCGCTCGTCCTCGGCGAACTACCTGCTGGTGGAGGGGGACCGGGCGGTGGACGCGGAGACCCGTCCGGGCGGGGCGGCGGAGGTCCACCGCACGCCCGTGGAGCGCGGCGGGTTCCTGGTGCACGCCAACCACTTCCACGGGGGCGACGGGGACTTCGGCGCGCCCGGCGAGGACCTGGGCCCGCGGGTGATGCCGGATTCGCCGTTCCGTCGCGGTCGGGCGGAGTACGGGGCGGAGCTGATGCCCGAGCCGTCCCTGGCCGGGTGGCACGAGGTGCTGAGCGACCACGAGAACTTCCCGGACTCGTTGTGCTGCCACCCGGACGCCACCCAGCACCCGCTGGAGCAGGGGTCGACGGTGGCGAGCGCGGTGTTCCTGCCGGCGCGGCGGGAGATGCACCTGGCGCTGGGGCATCCGTGCGCGGTGCCGCGGATCCGGTACGACTACGGGGAGTTCCTGGCGGGTTGAGCCGGGCGGGCCCCGGGCGGTGTCCCCACCGCCCGGGGCCCTCGTCGTCCGGCGGGCGCGTCCCCCCGGCCGTGCGGGTCAGGCGGGGAGGAGTTCCTGTCCGGCCGGGGAGAGCCGGTAGGTGCGGATCGGCTGGGAGAGGCTGGCGTCGCCGGACTCGTAGGGGTAGCCGGAGACGGCCTGGCCGGGCGAGGCGAACAGGTAGGTGCCGTTGACGCCCCGGTAGGCCGAGTCCCGGAGGTAGGCGCCGACCGCTTCGGGGCGCAGCGAGCCGGTGATGGAGAACGCCGCGTGCACCATGCGCACCTGGTCGTAGGCGGCGCTGGCCTGGCTGCGACCGGGCGGGACGCCGAAGGCGCGGGCGTAGCGTTCGCTGAAGCGCAGGCCCAGCGGGTCGTCGGGGCGGCCGGTGACGGTGGACCAGAAGACCTGTCCCCCGCGGTGCTCGATCCGACGGGCGAAGCCCGGCACGGACGGGGTGTAGATGTGGTAGGTCCGTTGGTGGGGGCTGTGCCGGGTGAGCGCGTTCTGGATCGCCGCGGAGGTCTCCACGCTGAGGTGGGAGACGACGACCAGTTCGGGGCGGTCGGCGAGGACCTCCTTGACCAGGTCGTCCACGGAGTCGACGGTCAGGCCGACCCGGTGGGTGGAGGCCACCGTCCACCCGGCCTCGTCCAGTCGGGAGGTGAAGGTGTCGTCGGTGATCGCGCAGCCGTAGCCGTCGAGTTCCACGACGGCCAGCCGGGGGGTGCCGGCGGCGGGGTGGTCCCGGAGGTGGGCGAGGAGCGCGGACTGGTAGGCGGTCTCCGAGGGGCAGGTCTGGAAGACGTGCCCGAAGCGGCGGGGGTCGGCGCGCACCGCGTCCACGCTGCGGGTCCAGGTGTTGGTGTGCAGGAAGGGCCGTCCGAAGTCGGCGGCGAACTCGAAGACGGCCGGGGACAGGGCGCTGACGTAGCTGCTGGTGACGGCGTCCACGTCGGCTTCGGCGAGTTCGGTCAGTGCGTCCTCGACCGATCCGGGGTCGAAGGGGTCGATGTGCACGGTGAGGTGCTCGACGGACCGGCCGTGGTCGTGGCGGAGCGCGTTGATGTCGCGGACGGCGAGGGCGGCGCCGCGGGCGGACTCCCGTCCGTCGGCGGCGAACGCCCCGGCGACGACGACGGTGCCGATCCGGACGGTGGGGCGCGGGGCGCGGCCCGGGGCGGCGGTGGCGGGGCGGCTGCGCCGGGCGAGGGGGACGGCGGTGGCGGTGGCGGCGTGCCGTTCGATGTCGAGGACGCGGATGCCGGAGCGGTGCTCGACCCCGCCGGGGATGGGCAGCCGGATGAGGTCGCGGTCCACGGCGAGGGCGCCGAGTCCGGCCCGGGAGTCCTGGCCGAGCTTCTTCAGCAGCCGTTCGACCTGGGTGGTGACGGTGCGGATGCTGGTGCCGAGGCGGCTGGAGACCTCCCGGTTGGAGAGTCCGAGGGCGACCAGCGAGATGATGTCGATCTCGCGGGCGGTGAGGCCGGCGGGCGGTCCCGGCAGCGGCCGGGTGCGCAGGGTGATGACGGGTTCTTCCTGGATCGGGGTGCGCAGGTCGAGGTGGCACAGCAGCCACTGGCCGTCCTCGCACCACAGGAAGCGGGCGTCGGTGAGTCCCGCGGCGTGGAAGCCGGCGACGCGTCGTAGCAGGGCGGGGCCGGGGCCCTCGGGGGCGGGGGGCGACGACGGGGCGTCGGGGTCGGTCGCGAGGGTGATGTCCCAGGACTCCTCCCGCGACGGTGGGGGCTGCGGTGACGGCACGGTCCTCCTCCTTTCGCCCGGTGGCGGGCGCGGACGCCGACCGTTGTGGCAAAACCCCCGCCTTTGCACCATAAACGGTCGGTGGGGTGTGCGGCCAGGGACGTTCGCCCCTGGCCGAGCGGGGCGGCCGGAGCGCCGGGCGGGGACGGCTTAGGCTGGTCGGGCCGACCGGCCCCCGTCGCCCCTTGGAGATGCTCGTGCTCGTGCTGTTGCCGCCGTCCGAAGGCAAGGCCGCCGCAGGTCGGGGGGCGCCGTTGAAGGCGGAGGGGCTGTCCCTGCCGGGGTTGGCGCCGGCCCGGGAGCGGGTGCTCGACGCCTTGGTGGAGCTGTGCCTCGGGGACGGGGAACGGGCCCGGACGGTGTTGGGGCTGAGCGGGGGCCAAGGGGCGGAGGTCGCCAAGAACGCGGAGCTGCGCACGGCGGGGGCCCGGCCGGCCGGGGAACTGTACACGGGGGTGCTGTACGACGCGCTGGACCTGGGCTCGCTGGACGCGGCGGCCAAGCGGCGGGCGACCCGTTCGCTGCTGGTGTTCTCGGGGCTGTGGGGTGCGGTGCGGATCAACGACCGGATCCCGCCGTACCGGTGCGCGATGGGGGTGAAGCTGCCGGGGCTCGGGGCGCTGGGCGCGTTCTGGCGTCCGGTGACGGCCGGGGTGCTGCCCGCCGTGGCGGATCGGGGGTTGGTGCTCGACCTGCGGTCCTCGGCGTACGCGGCGGCCTGGCGTCCGGCGGGCGAGGTCGCCGGGCGGACGGCGACGGTGCGGGTGCTGCACGCGCAGGTGGTGGACGGGGTGGAGCGGCGGTCGGTGGTGAGCCACTTCAACAAGGCGACCAAGGGGCGGATCGTGCGGAGCCTGCTGGCCGCCGGGGCGGACCCGAAGGGGCCGGCCGAGTTGGTGACCGCCCTGCGGGACCTGGGGTACGTGGTGGAGGCGCAGCCGCCGGCCCGCTCGGGCGCCCCGTGGGCGCTGGACGTCGTGGTGACCGAGATCCACTGACCATCCGTTGCGCTCCATGCAACACCCTTTGCGTGGAGCGCTCGCTCAACGGCAGGATGGCGCCATGACATCCACGCAGCCCGCCGCCCCCGCCTCCGCCCTGGACCTCGCCCCCGTCATTCCGGTGGTCGTGGTGCGGGACCTCGCCGACGCCGTGCCGTTGGCCCGGGCCCTGGTCGCCGGTGGGCTGCCCGCCATCGAGGTCACCCTGCGCACCCCGGTCGCCCGGGACGCCATCGCGGCGATCGCCGAGCAGGTGCCGGAGGCCGTGGTCGGCGCGGGCACCGTGACCCGCCCGGAGCACGCGGGGGCCGCGGTCGCCGCCGGCGCCCGGTTCCTGGTCTCCCCCGGCTGGACGCCCGCCCTGCTGGACGCGATGCGCACCACCGGCGTCCCGTTCCTGCCCGGGGTCTCCACCACCTCGGAGGTCGTGGCGCTGCTGGAGCAGGGGGTCACCGACCTGAAGTTCTTCCCGGCCGAGGCCGCGGGCGGCACCGCCTACCTGAAGTCGCTGGCCGGGCCGCTGCCGCAGGCCCGCTTCTGCCCCACCGGCGGCATCGCCCTGGACAGCGCCCCCGCCTATCTGGCCCTGCCCAACGTGGCCTGCGTGGGCGGCTCCTGGATGCTGCCGGAGGCCGCGGTGCGCGCCGGCGACTGGGACCGCGTCGAGGCCCTGGCCCGCGAGGCCGCCGCGCTGGCCGCCCGCTGAGCCCCGGCCCGCCCGCGGCCGCCCCCGCTCAGGGGGTCGGGCGCAGGTGGGCCGTCTCGTTGAACAGCCGCACGCTCGCGTTGCCGTCCGTGAAGTAGGCGACGGCGGAGAGCGCCGCCGCGGAGAGTTCCATCCGGAACATCGACTCGGGCGGCGCCCCGAGGGCGAGCCGCACCAGCGTCTTGATCGGGGTGACGTGGGTGACCACCAGGACGGTGCGCCCCGCGTACCGCTCGACGAGCCGGTCCCGCCCCCGGGCGACCCGCTCGGCGACCTCCACGAAGCTCTCGCCACCGCCGGTGGGCCGGGCCTCGGGATCGGCGAGCCAGGCGTCGAGGTCCCTCGGGTGGCGCTCCCGGACCTCGCCGAAGGTGAGCCCCTCCCAGGCGCCGAAGTCGGTTTCGCGCAGGTCCTCGTCGATGCTCACGGGCAGGCCCAGCAGCTCGGCGGAGGCGCCCGCGGTCTCCCGACAGCGCCGCAGCGGTGAGGAGACCACCGCCTGGACCGTGCCGCGGGCGGCCAGCGCCCGGGCGGTGAGCGCCGCCTGCGACCGACCCACCTCGGAGAGGGCCGGGTCGGTCCCGCTCCCGCTGCCGGAGAACGCCTTGGTCGCGGTCAGCGCGGTCTCGCCGTGCCGCAGCAGCACCAGGGTCGCCGGCTGCCCCAGGTCGGCGGCGGGGCCCCAGCCGGTGACGGGCACCCGACCGGGTCGCTCCGCCGCGACGGCCAGGTTGCGGGCCGCCCGCAGGTCGGCGCGGACCTTGGTCTCCCCGGCCGACGCCGCGTCCGCTGCGGGGCGACGGCCGGCCAGGGCGGCCCGGGCCTTCGCCGCGCCCGCCGTCGCGTCCCCGGGCGTCCGCTCCGGTTCCGCGGCGGGGGAGTCGAGTGCGGCGGTGGAGGTCGACGGCGACCACTGCTCGCCCCGCTTGCCCGCGTCCATCGCCTCGTTGGCGAGCCGGTCGGCGTGCTTGTTGCGCTCGCGCGGGATCCACTCGTAGCCGACCCGACCGGCCGGGTAGACCGCGGCGGCCTCGGCGGCCAGCGGCTTCATGTCGGGGTGCTTGATCTTCCAGCGGCCCGACATCTGCTCGACGACCAGCTTGGAGTCCATCCGCACCCGCACCCGTGCGGCCGGGTCGAGGGCGTGCGCCGCGCGCAGCCCCGCGATCAGCCCCCGGTACTCGGCCACGTTGTTGGTGGCCACCCCGATGTACTCGGCGGCTTCGGCGAGGGTCTCGCCGCTCGCCGGGTCGATGACCACGGCGCCGTAACCGGCCGGCCCCGGGTTGCCCCGGGACCCGCCGTCCGCCTCGACCACGAACTCCCGCACGGAGGACGACACGTCGACGCCCCTACAGACCGGAGTCGGCGGTGCGCACCAGGATGCGTCGGCAGTTCTCGCAGCGCACCACCGCGTCCGGGGCGGCGGCCCGCACCTCGTGGAGTTCGGTGATGTTGAGCTCCAGGCGGCAGCCCTCGCAGCGGCGCTGGTAGAGGCGCGCCGCGCCGATGCCGCCCTGCTGCTCGCGCAGCTTGTCGTAGAGCTTCAGCAGGTCCGCCGGGACGGAGGCGGCGATCAGCTCGCGCTCCTTGGTCGCGGCGGCGGCCTGGGCCCGGAGTTCGCCGTCGGCGGCGTCCCGCCGGGCGGTGGCGTCGTCGACCTTGGCCTGCACGGCGGCGACCCGGTCGGTCAGTTCGGTGACCCGCTCCTGGGCCGACTCACGGCGCTCCATGACCTCCAGGACGATGTCCTCCAGGTCGCCCTGGCGCTTGGCGAGCGAGACGATCTCCCGCTGGAGGCTCTCCAGGTCCTTGGGGCTGGACACGGTGCCGGAGTCCAGGCGCTGCTGGTCCCGGGCGGCCCGCTGACGGACCTGGTCGACGTCCTGTTCGGCCTTGGTCTGTTCCCGGGCGCAGTCGCCCTCCTCGGTCTGGGAGGCGACGAGCAGGTCCTTCAGCTGGCTGAGGTCCTTGGTCAACGACTCGATCTCGGCGTGCTCCGGCAGCGACCTGCGCTTGTGCGCGAGCTGCTGGAGTCGTACGTCCAGGCCCTGGACGTCGAGGAGTCGGAGCTGGTCGGCGGGCGCGGCGTTCAGTTGGGGGCTCCCGGTTCGTAGGTGGTGGCCAGTGGTGGTACGGACGCCGCGTGGGCGCTCCAGGGGTCGGTGACCGTCCGGGAGACGTAGCTGCGCAGTCCCCAGCCGTGCCGGTCGGAGAGGGCGTCGAGCTGGGCGGCGGCCAGCTCGCACCAGGGCCATTCGGTGGCCCAGTGCGCCGCGTCGAGCAGCGCGAGGGGGGTGTGTTCCCGGGCCTCGGACACCGGGTGGTGGCGCAGGTCGGCGGTGAGGAAGGCGTCCACGCCGGCGGCCCGGACCTGGTCGAAGAGGCCGTCGCCGGAGCCGCCGCTGACCGCGACGGTGCGGACCTCGGCGTCCGGGTCGCCGGCCACCCGGACGCCCTGCGCGGTGGCGGGCAGCCGGCGGGCGGCCAGCTCGGCGAGTTCGCGGACGGTCATCGGACGGTCGAGCGCGCAGATCCGCCCCAGGCCGCGGCGGCCGGCCGGATCGCTCGGATCGGGCACCAGCGGGCCGGTCACCCGCAGGTCCAGGGCGCCGGCGAGGGCGTCGGACACCCCGGGGTCGGCGCGGTCGGCGTTGGTGTGGGCGACGAACAGCGCCACGTCGTGCTTGATCAACGTGTGCACCACCCGGCCCTTGAAGTGCGAGGCGGCGACGGTGGTGGTGCCGCGCAGGTACAGCGGGTGGTGGGTGACCAGCAGGTCGGCTTCGAGCCGGACGGCCTCGTCGGCGATCTCCTGCACCGGGTCGACGGCGAACAGCACCCGGCGGACCTCGGCGTCGGGGTCGCCGCAGACGGTGCCGACCGCGTCCCACCCCTCGGCCCGCTCGGGGGGCCACAGGGCGTCGAGCGCGGCGATGACTTCAGACAGGCGGGGCACGCAGCTAGGCTACCTGGCCCCGTGCCCCACCTGGACGGCTGATCCCCGCCCGGGTCCGCGCCGTCGCCGCCGGGTCGGCCGCAGCCGGACCCGCGGGGCACTCGTACCGCGCCGCCGGGTGCCGAGCCGGCCGCCGCACCCCGGCCGTCTCCGGCGCGTTTTCGACCGGAACCCCCGATCGCCACCCTTTGTGATGAATGTCGGGCGACGCGTGCAACGTCCGTGCGTACGAAAACCTAGCTTCGTCGCCGGAGGTGACCGAACCATGACGGTCTGTGCCAGCGGGACCACTGCTGACGACGGCGAACCACCCGCACCACCCCTGCCCCCCGGTCCCGGGGGCGTCTCGGGGAGCCTGGTGATCACCGAGGACGGCGGCTACGCCGCCCGTCTGACCCGGTCCGCGGACGCCGCGGACCGCTGGTTCCCCGAACGGTGGACCTTGGACGGCCCCGAGCCGTACGCCGTTCCGCTGCCGGGGCCCCGGCCGGAGGAGCCCGGCACCGAGGTGCAGCCGATGGCGGACGGCCGGGTGCTGGTGCGGCGGCCGGTCGCGGACCGCCACGAGTTCTCGTTGGTCTACCCGACGGGACCGCGGACCGGCGAGGTGCGGCTCGGCGCCCTGGACCAGGGCCCGCGCACCGCCCGGTGGAGCCTGCTCCCGCCCGCGCCCGGCGGGACCTGCGCCTACGCCCTGGGCGCGGACACCGACCTCAGCCGGGTGTGGCGGGTGGCCGGGGGTGCGGGACCGGAGCTGGTCGCCGAGGTCCCCGGGCGCTGCTCGGGCGGCGCCTGGCTGGACCGGACGGGCCGGCTGCTGGCCCTGGACCGGACCGCGGACGGCCGCACCAAGGCGGTCTCCGTCGACCTCGGGCAGGGCGGAGCGGCGTCCCCGCTGCTCCAGATCGCCCGGGACAGCACCGACCGACTGGTGCTCGCCGATCCCGACAGCGGGCTGCTGCTGATCCGTTCCGACGCCCCTTCGCCGGGGCTGGAGCGGCTGGGCTGGGGCGTGCTGGGCAGCACCCTGCCGGTCCGCTTCCCCGACTGCCTGCGACTGCCGGGCCACCGGGTGGCGCCCTTCGCCCTGCAACCGGGACAGGCGCTGGCCCCGGAGGAGTGCGGGGTCGCCCTGCGGATCGACGGTCCGCGGGGCAGTTGGCTGGGCGTGTGGCGCGCCGCCTCCCGAACGGTGCGTCAACTCCCGCCCCCACCGGGTTGGTTGCCGGGGTCGGGACTCTGGACCCGGGACGGTGAGCTGCGGTTGCCGTACGCCACCCGGACGGTGCCGTGCGGGGTGGCCCGGCTGACGCCCGCCGCGCTGGCCGCGGCGCACCCCTCGACTCCCCCGCCCGCGACCGCCGCGCCCGGCCGTCCGGCCGCCGACGTCCCGGTCCCCGCGCCGCGGGCCGAGCACACCGGCGAGCCGCCGCCGGTCCGGTCGCGGGCCGCCGAGGACGGACGGAACGGGTCGTCCGTCGAGGGGCAACCGCATCCGGGCGGGGTGACCCTGGTGCCGTGCGGACCCGGGTCGGGCGTCTGGCCGGGGGCCGGCGCGGTGGTCGGAGTCGGCGGCCACCTCCGCCCGGTACCGCTGCAACAGGCCCCGCTCACCGGGCGGGTGCCCCTCGGCGGATGATCGGTCGCCCGCTAGAATCACCCGGCTGTTGTGAAGATCCATTGACGGGGTGAACCATGCGGATGACCGAGACCCAGACGGACCCGAGCGCCGAACCGCGCGAGGCCGTGGAGACCGCCGGACCCGGTAAGCACCGGGGTGCGGTGGCCGCCCACGATCAGGAGGAGGAACCGCACGGCCGGCACCGCAAGCCGGACTCCGCCGCGGCGTAGTCGAGCCACCGCTCCCGGCGGCCGGCGCGGGGCCCACGGGTTCCCGCCGGCCGCCCGCACGTCCCAACGGCCCCGCCCTGCGGGGCCGTTGGGGTCGGTCCACGCCTTCAGAACTCGATGCAGGTCCGCAGGGCGCTGCCCGCCCGCATCCGCGCCAACGCCTCGTTGACCTCCGCGAGCGCGATCCGGTGCGTGATCAGGCCCTCCAGGTCGATCCGTCCCGTCCGCCACAGGTCGACGGCCCGCCGGTAGGAGCGCAGCGGGTCGCCGCCGCCGTACATCGACGGCAGGATGCGCTTCTCGTCGAAGAAGAGCTCGAACATGCTGAGCCGGAGGAAGTCGTCCGGGGCGCCCGCGCCGACCACGCACAGGGTGCCCCCGCGCCGGGTGGCCTCGTAGGCGGTGCGGGCGGTGGTCGAGGTGCCGACCACCTCGAAGACGTAGTCGAAGCCCTCGCCGCCGGTGACCCGTTGCCGTGCGTCGTCGAAGCCCTCGGGGGCCACCGCCTCGGTCGCGCCGAACCGCAGCGCCGCCGCCCGGCGGTAGGCCACCGGGTCGACGGCGACCACGTGGGCGGCACCGCTGAGCCGGACGCCCTGGAGGGCGGCGAGGCCGACCCCGCCGCAGCCGACCACCGCCACCGACGAACCGGCCTCCACCCGGGCCGTGTTGAGGACCGCGCCGAGCCCGGTGGTGACCCCGCAGCCGATCAGGGCGGCGAGGTCGAAGGGCAGGTCGTCCGGGATCGGCACCGCGCCCGCCGCGTCGACGACGAGCTCCTCGGCGAAGGTGCCGCTGCCGGCGAAGCCGAAGACGGGACCGTCGGGGCGGCGGAAGTGCGGGGTGCGGGCGGCCCGGAAGCCGCTGAGGCACAGATGGGTCTGCCCCCGGGTGCAGGGTCCGCAGGACCGGCAGGCGGGCAACCACCCGATCAGGACCCGGTCCCCGGGGCGGACCGCGTCCACCCCGTCCCCGACGTCCAGGACCTCCCCGGCCCCCTCGTGGCCGGGGACGAACGGCACCGGCTGCCGCAGGGTGCCGTCCATGGCGGAGAGGTCGGAGTGGCAGAGCCCGGTCGCCCGCATCCGCACGCGCACCTTGCCGGGGCCGAACCCGACCGCCTCGACGTCGTCGTGGACCTCCAGCTGGGACTGTCCCGTCTCGTGCAGGACGGCTGCGCGCATCGCGGTGCTCCTCTCCTCGGGCGGGGTCCGTCGCGCCCGGGCGACCCGGCGGAGGCGTACCGACCGGGCGCACGCGGCGGCGGGCCGGCCCGACTCCCCTCGTGCGGACCGGCTCGATCATCGTAGAACGCAATACCGTCCGATGATTTCGCCGGTCAACCCGACGCCGCGGAGAACACTCCGAGGTGTGGGCGGCACGGCGCCGGGGCCGCCTCCGGCCGCTTCCAGGAGGTCTCGGCCACGGGTGCCCTGCGCGTCCTGCGCCGTGGAGCCGCCCCGGCGCCCCCGCGGGGTTAGGGTCGCCCCGTGCCCGAACACGTTCCCGAGCCCTCCGCCGCCCCGCCGGCCCGGCGTCGGCGCGGGCCGCTGGTGGTGGCCGTATCGGGGTGCGGCGTCCTCCTGGTGGGGGTGGCGGCCCTGGCCGGCGGGGGCGGGTCGGCCGCCGAGCGGGGGCCGGCCGGCGCTCCGGGCCGCCCGGTCGAACCGTCGACCGGCGGGGCCTTGGCCGCGGGGCCGCTGGCCGGGAAGGTGGTCGTGGTGGATCCGGGGCACAACCCGGGCAACTTCCGGCACCCCCGCGAGATCGGCCGCGAGGTCGACATCGGTACCGGGCGCAAGGCGTGCGACGCCACCGGGGCGGCGACGGGCGACGGGCCGGACGCCGCAACCGAGGCGGACTTCACCCTGGACGTGTCCCGGAGGCTGGCGGCGACGCTGCGGGAGCGGGGCGCGCGGGTGGTCCTCACGCACGACGGGGAGCGGGCCTTCGGGCCCTGCGTGGACGAACGGGCCCGGACCGGCAACGCGGCGCGCGCCGATGCCGTGGTTTCGGTCCACGCGGACGGTTCCGCACCGGGGAACCGGGGCTTCCACGTGATCCTGCCCGCCCGGGTGAAGGCCGGCGCCGCCGACACCGCCGCGATCGTCGCCCCCTCCCGCGCCCTGGGGGAGGACGTCGCCCGGGAGTTCGGGCGGGCCACCGGCAGCGCGCCCGCCAATTACCTGGGCGGCGGCACCGGCTTGGACGTGCGCGGGGACCTCGGGGGGCTCAACCTGTCCCGGGTGCCCAAGGTGTTCGTCGAGTGCGGGAACATGCGGGACCCGCAGGACGCGGCCCGGCTCGTGGACGGCGCCTGGCGCCAGCGGGCGGCGTGGGGAATCGCTGAGGGAATCATGAGTTTTCTGCGTGGGTAGTATGCCCTGCCCCGGCCTGGCAGACTCCTGCGCCGGGCCGACGATAGGGTCAGCCTACGATGGAGGGTCACCCCCCTCGCTTCCCGCCTCCGCGCGGCGGCGACACGCCCCCTTCACGAGCGACCGACCAGACGACCGACGAAGGACCTTCCTGAAGTGAACATCCGCTCCCTCACGAGAGGCGATGGCGTGGTGATCGGAGCAGCGGTGTTGCTCTTCATCGCGTCGTTCCTCGACATGTACTCGATCGACGGGGCCATGGAGAGCGCCGAGTACCCGAACGCCTGGGACAGCGGCCCCACCCTGATGAGCATGTTCCTGGCCGGCCTGATCGCCGCCGGACTGATCGTTTTCTCCCACACCCAGCCGCAGCCGCGCAAGGTGGTCGGGTTGGACCTCGGTCAGTTCGGGGTGGCCTTCGCGATCTTCTCCGCGTGGAGTGCGCTGGGCAACATCTTCGACCCGGCGGGCCCGTTCGACAGCAACGCCGCGCTGTCCCCGGACGCGGGCGCCGGACTCATCCTCGGCCTGATCGCGGCCGTGCTGCTCGCGGGCGCCGCGGTGGCGACCCCGCTGGTGCCGGCGCTGAAGGCGCCGCTGATGGGCGCCCCGCGCCCGGCTGCGGCGCCGCAGCCGTACGGTCAGCAGCCGCCCGGCGGCTACGGCTACCCGGCCGGTCCGGGCGGCCAGCAGCCGCCCTTCGGCGGTCAGCAGCCGAACGCCTTCGGCACCCCGGGCCAGCCCGCGGGTCACCAGGCGCCCCAGCCCGGCCCCGCGGCGGCGCCCGGGCCGCAGTCGTCCGGCGGGGACTTCTCGCCGTTCTGGTTCGCGGTGCCGGTGACCCGGCAGCTGTTCCCGGAGGACGGCTCGCCCAACCCGATCGCCGAGCTCACCCCGGGCACCTGGTACCTGGCCGTGGAACAGCGCGGTCCGGGTCTGGTGGCGCAGACCCAGGACGGCCGCAGGGGCGTCCTCCAGGACACCTCGGGCATCCAGCGGGGCTGATCACGGCCCCTCCCTCCGCACACGGCGTGGGGGGGGGGGGCCGCGCGGGGGGGGGGGGGGGCGCGGCGGGGGGGGGGGGGGCCGGGGGGCGGGGGGGGGGGGGGGGGGCCG
>NZ_JBEOWM010000045.1:0-53296 GCF_040296045.1 Streptomyces sp. NPDC002490
ACACCGGCGGCCCGAAGCCGCTCGTACTCGTCGCGCCCGGGATGCCGCCGCGGCAGGCGCACCGAGCACCGCCCGACCTTCCGGGCCCATCCGAAAGCAGTGTTCCGGTTCACCCCCAGCTCACCCGCCACCACGGTCACATTCCCCACGGCATCCAGCCGCGCGAGGAAACGCTCCCCCAACCCCGCAAGATCATCCCGCCCAACGCCCACGGTCCTCGCAACTCCCACAGATCGCGGGTGTTGCGAGGACCGATAGAACCCAAGGAGTCTTGGCAGGGGCCCGTGCTGCGCGGGGCCATGAATTGCTCGACGTCTACAGAGCTTCGAGTCCTGCCCAAACTCGTGTGTGCCGTCGGCTCGTGAACAAAGCCACTCGATCACACCCTTGTCCGGAAATCCTCATCAACTGGCCTCTACGGTCTGTGCATGCTGGATCCGAGCTGCTGGAACGGATCACCGCGCGGCGCGCGGAACTGGACGAACTCGAAGAACGGCTGGCAAAGGAGTTGGCCGCGGCGCGGGCTGAGCGGGATGAGTTCGCTGTCGCCGAACGGGTCCTTGAACGGATGTCCGGGCAGCTCGCTGAGGAACGCGCCTCGGCCGCGCCCATGCCCAGGCAGGTGGCCGGACGAGCGGTGATGCTGATTCCGCACCGCGAACCAGGTGTGGAGGAGGGCTCGCTTCCGTGGGACTACCAGCGCATCATCACCGCCGTGCGGCAGGCCGCAGGACCGGTCATGGCCTCGTGAGGCCGGGGAGGTGCTGGGGGTGGACGTCAGCGTGCGGGCCAAGCTGGAACCGCTACGCGGGAAGCTGGTCAGACTCGTCGATCACGGCTGGCTGCGGAAACTTCCCGACGGCCGGTTGACCACACGCCTGTGACCAGGGGCACCGCGGCCCGGAGTGGCGCGGCCCGGCCGTAACCAGGTTGCCCCCGACGGCCGTTGGAATTGTGTGACGAATACCAAGAAGCGCGCCGAGGATACCTGCCCACTTGTCTACCAGTGCCGTCTGCCTCTGTCCACGCGCACCGTCAACCACCTCGCCGATCTGCTCAGGCGCCATCTGAAGGCGATCAGGTCCAGGTGGCGGATCCTGCCGCCGGGGAAGATCGCAGTGATCGTCCTGGCCGTACTGCGCCACGACCAGCGCTTGGCCGACATGGCCAGCGGCAACAACGTGTCCGAGTCCACGGTCGGCCGGTGGCGGGACGAGCTGATCGGACTGCTCGCCGCCCAGGCGCCGCGCCTGGACCGCGCCCTGAAGAAGATCGCCAAGCAGGGCGGGGAGGTGGTCCTGATCGACGGCACCCTCATCCGCACGAGGCGCCGCACCGAACGGGCGACCGGCGGAACTATTCCGGCAAGCACCGCAGCCATGGCCTGCATTTCCTCGCTCTGACCGACGAGAAGGGGCGCCTGATCTGGATATCCGCCGCCCGGCCCGGCCGCACCCACGACAACACCGCCGCCCGCCACGATCACATCCTGGCCCACCTGCGTGCCGCCGGCCTCGGGGCGCTGGCGGATCTCGGCTTCCGCGGCCTGGACAACGACATCCGCGACCCCGTGATCGTCACCGGCTACACCGCCAGCCGCACCCACAAGCTCACGCCAGGCCAGAAGGACGCCAACCGAGTCCTCGCCGTCGGACGCGCACCGGTCGAGCACGGCTTCGCCCACCTCAAGAACTGGCGGATCCTCACCAAGCTCCGCACCGATCCCGCCCACGCCACCCAACTCCTGCGCGCTCTGCTCGTCCTGACAAACCTCGAAGTCAACCGCTGACGAATGATCTTCTCCGCGGACTCCCGCCCACGACCAGCACGAGCACCCCGAGAACGGATCACACCAGCCTTTTGACCTGGGACTTCAAGTTGGCGGAGGCTCAGTGCACGTCCTTCTCAGAAGGACACGTCGAAGTAGTCGATGTCGGTGAAGGCGACCTCGAGGGCCAAGGCGCGTTGTCCGCCGTCCCTGAAGTACACCTCCTGCAGCCCTTCGGCGACGATGTCGCGCATCTGCTGGTCGGTGGCGCCCTCTTGCCGGGCGTCGAAGAGGCGGCGGGCGTAGGCCGGTGGAAGGTGGACGGTGAGGCGGCGCATGCGGCCGTCGTCGGTGGTGCCGATCGGTGCGGTGTAGCCGAAGCGGGCGCGGGTCTCGACGGTGATGCCCGTCCTGGTGGCGGCCTGCTTTCGGCGGCGTCCTCGGACCTTCGGCTGCCAGCGGGCACGGACGGCCGCCTCGATCCGGTCGGCGATGTCCTTGGGCGGGTGTTTGCGCTCGCCGGCGCGGTAGCGCTCCACCGAGCGCTGGCTGACCCCGATCTCCGCTGCGACGGCCTTGGTGGTCTTCATCTGCCCCAGCAGGAAGTTGATGCGGGCTTTGAGGCCCTTGGGCGGCTGACGGGTGAACGTCTCCTGGTCGGCTCGCTCGATGGCGTCCTCGATCTCCCCCACCGGTCAGCTCCCGTCCGTCAGGGGGCCGTGGCCGTACCGCCGGGGGATCATGCGGGCGCCGGCAGCCGGGGCGAGGTCCACGACCAGGCGCTCGCCCACACCGGAGACGGTGGTGGCGTCGAGTGAGAGGTAACCGAGGCTGCGCAGCTCGCCGATCGCTTTGCGGAAGGCCTCGCGGCCCTCGGCGGCCAGGCGCTCGCCACGGGTGAGGGAGGCCAGTTCGCTGACCTTGGGCTCCTGTCCGGGGAGATAACCGGTGGCAAGTTCGGCCAGGACGCCGCGGGCGCGCCAGGTCAGGCGCATGTCCCGCATCGCCCGTGCGAACAGCGCCGGGTCATGGGTGGGCGCGGCAGCGGGAACGGGCCACTGCGGGGACGGGGCGTCGGGGGCGTTCATCGGTACGGCTCCTTCGGTGCGGTTCGGCGTCCACGCCGGCCCCGGTGGCACGGCGCCCCGCCGACGGGCGGTGGTCCGCGGCCTCACTCGCCGTCGTCGAAGACGGCGTCGCCGCCCTTGATGTGGCGGGCCGGGTTGAGGCCCTGCTCCATCAGGTCGACCGCCCACAGCATCGACTGGGCGCCCTCCAGCTTCGCCAGGCCCGGGGTGGGGCCGAGGCGGAAGCCGCCGGGTTGCGGCTTGCCCGAGGCCGCGTACGGCAGGAAGGCGAGCGGGCTGTCGCCGGGGCTCGGGTAGACGACGCAGTCGGACAGTACGGCGAGCGGGAACAGGCCCGTCATCTTGGCCATGTTGCCCAGCTTGCGGTGCATGTTGACCCGGGCCTTGCTGATGACGGCGGCGCGGATGTCGGGGCGCCAGGTCGGGCGTTCCAGGGCCGGCCAGCGGTCGCCGTCCTGGTAGTTCTTGCCCTGTGGGCGCTCACGCAGCTTGCCGACGCCTCCCTTGACCGTGGCCTTGATGGCGGCCAGCACCGCGGTCAGGGCCGGGTCGACGTGCTTGTGCCGCTCCATCGCGGCGAGGAACTCCGTGTCGGTGAGGTCCTTGGTGACGCCGAGGTCGGCGAGGGTGTCGGCGTAGGCCGTCTTGAGGCGGCCGTGCCACGGGTCCAGGTAGGCGCCGGTCTCGCGGCGCAGGTACGCCTCGATCGGGTGGACGTTGTGGCCGAGCTCCTGGGCGTAGGCGACGGTGTGCGTCTGGTACCAGGCAGGGCCGGTGGGGCGGGTGCCGTCCGGAGTGAACGGGCTGGGCAGGCGCGGGTCCAGCTCGATGTGGGACAGGTCGACCAGCCAGGACCCGGGGATCTTCGGGTTGAACTTCGGGGCGTGGAAGTGGTCCGGGGCGCTGAGGCCGACGACCAGGCGGCCGGCGGCGGCGAGGAACGCGGTGTTGAGGTCCAGGCCGACCGCGTACGGCAGCGTGCACTCCTCGTCGGTGAGCAGGTTCACCGGGCGCACCCACTGGTAGGCCTCTTCGTTGAGGAAGCCACCGGTCCAGCCGGAGTTCACCACGACGGGGTGCTCCGGAGTGGACTCCGGCGGCGCCGGGTCCATCGGTTCCGTCCCCAGCGAGCCCGGGTTGTGGCCGGGCACCCAGTTCCCGGTCGCTTCGTCCCACACGGCGCGCGTGGGCGGGCGCAGCGCGGTCATCAGTTCCAGTCCGGAGACGGCGGTGGAACCGCGCGGGGTGATGACGCGCTGGGCGTAGACGCCGAGGACGCGGGCGATGTCGGCCGGCTCCATCTCGGCGACGCCGGGCCAGGACCGCTCGTCGAGGGCGCCCCACGACAGGACCGCGAGTTGGACGCACTGCCGGTCGCGGCCCTGGGCCTTGCGATAGATCCGCACCCACGGGCCGAAGCCGCGCTGGGTGAGCTGCCACTTCGCTCTCGCCACCTGCTGGACGACCGGGTGGTCTGCCGAAAGGCGCAGGGAGCGGCGCTGCTCGTGGCCCTCCAGGTGCTCGGGCAGCCCGAGCATCACCGCGGCTGCCGCCGTGAGCACGATCAAGGGGTCGGAGTCCTTGCCGTAGCGGTTGAGCTTCGGCGCACCGAGGCCGGACTCGCGCAGCGTCCACTCCACCAGCTCCGCCACGGTGGTGGCCGGACAGTCCAGCACGATCCCGTCGACACCGTACGCGGAACCGTCGCCGTCCAGCACGGCAAGCGGCCCGTGCGGGAACCGCGGATCGATCGTGGGCTTCACAGCCTTCCACGACGACACCGCGGGGCGCGGGGCCCGGGCCCGAGGCGTGGCCGGAGGAGTGGGAGGCGTTGCCGGAGCCGCTGTCTCCGGCGCGGAGGCAATCGGGCGGGCGAACGTCGCGGGAGCCGACCGGCGGGCGACGGCCGGGGCGGGCGCGGTTGCGGGGCCGGCGCCGTGCACGGGGTACTTCGCCGCCCAGCCGTTCAGCAGCCGCTGGTACGCCGAAAGACGCGGCTCCTTCGGCTCGCTCCTGCCGTTCTCGTAGTTCTTCACGGTCTGCGTCGACGTCTTCAACGCGGCCGCGAGGCGGGCCTGGGTGATGCCGGCGGCCTCTCGCAGCCGGGCGCGCTCCGCCGGGGACGGGAGCTGCGGCTCCTCCTCCAGCAAGGCGTCGATGTTCGCGAACAACTCTTCCTCGGTCGCCATACGGCTTCACCTCCGCGCCGAAGGCTAGCAGCACACCCCCCATATTTAACTCATTTTTTAACCCGCCCGGATGATTGCGTCCGGGGTGGAACCGAGCGGGGGGATGGTGCTCGCAGCGTGCACCGCGGCCGGTGGAAGTGAGCGGAGCCCGACCCCCGTTGACGGCGCCGCGCGGAGGGTCTCCTCGCCTTCCCGGACGCTGGTGCCCGGCCGTGCCGAGTTGGTCGTTGCTGCGCCACACGCTGATCCACACCAGCCAGCGCCGCCGCCCCGGCCGAGCCCTTGCCGAGGCGGCGGCCGGCCACGAGGACGCCGGGAGTCACGCCGTGAGGGTCTGGCGACTACCCACAGAACTCCGCCTCGATCACCGCCCCGGTGTTCCCCGCCCAGTCGCCGTTGAAGTTCAGCGCCAGCGAATGGCTCGCGTTCCGGGTGGCGAACACCTCGGACTGCGAGCCGTGGATGCCTCCGCCGTGGCCCCAGACCTCCTTGCCGCAGCTGAGCCGGGTGGACTGGATGCCGAGGCCGTAGCGGTGTTCCGGCTGTTGGGGGTCGATCGGCACCGTCGTGGTCAGGGCCTTCTGTTGCTCGGGCGGGAGCAGTCCGCCCTTCAGCAGGGCACGGAGGAACTTCTGCAGGTCCTTGGAGTCGGAGATCATGCCGCCGCCGGCGCCGGCCAGCGAGGGGTTCAGCTCGGTCACGTCGCGGATCTCCGCACCCGGGTCCGCGGTGAGCGGGGAGTAGGCGCGGCTCGCGGGGGACGGCATCTTGGGATCGGTGCTGGGGACGGAGGTGGCGCGGAGCCGGAGCGGGCGCAGGATCCGGCGTTCGACCTCGGACTCGTAGCTCCGGTTGGTCACCTTCTCGATGACCATTCCGGCGAGGGTGTAGTTGGTGTTGGAGTACCGCCAGCCGGCTCCGGGAGCGAAGTAGGGCCTGTGCCGCATCGCGATGTCGACCAGTTGTTCGGGGGCCCAGGTGTCGTAGCGGTGCTGGAGGAAGCCCTCTCCGAAGATCTTGGCCTGGTAGCCGGGGTCGGAGGTGTAGTTGTAGACGCCGCTGGTGTGGTTGAGGAGCTGGCGCAGGGTGATGTGCCGGCCGTCGTGACCGTTGCCCCGGACGGTGCCCGGGAGCCACCGTTCCACGCTGTCATCGAGGTCGAGACGCCCCTCGGCCTCCAGTTGGAGCAGGACGGTGGCGACGAAGGTCTTGGTGATGGATCCGATGCGGTACCGGTCCTGGGTCGTGCGCTCCTTCCCCGTGCCCAGTTCGCCGACGCCCGCGGTGCCGTTCCAGCTCCCGGCCCGGTCCCGCGCCTGGGCGACGGCGCCGGGGACCCCGTCCCGCACCGCCTGTTCGAGCGCCCGCTGGGTTGCTCCGTGACCGCCCCCGCCCCCTTCAACCGCGGCGGCGGGTGCCACCAACGCGCCGGTGACGAGTGCCGCCACCGCGATGACCCATGTCGTGCGGCCCGTACCTGCTGACATCTTCCGCTCCCTCGGTTGGCGCCGTTGGTGAAGGGGACGCCCCCGAGGGGCGTCGTGTTGCCCGTCACAACGGAGTTGGGCCCCTATCGGTCATTTCGCGCGGGCGGTTCACGCGGAAGCGCGGGCGGTTCCCGAGCCGGGCCGTCCCGGGTCCGGGAATGCCGTCCCGACGGCACGCGCCGGGGAGCGGATCGTCGGTGGTCTGCGGGCCGGGCGACCTGACAGCACGGCGATCAGCGGGACCGGGGAAGCCCCCGCGCTTCGGCATCGGGGGGCGGAGGGGGACCTCGCCCAGCGGCGAGTGGCGGCGGACGAACGCGACCCGGAACCTCGGCCGTCGACCTGTCAGTGCGCTCTGACAGCATCGGGCTCATGACCGACACCGATGACCTCGTGCACCGCGTTGCCGTTCGGGCCGCCTCGGACGGCGAACGCCTTCCCCGTCCGGTCGGCGACGACCAGATCACGGAGGCCGAGGGACGGCTCGGTTTCCCCCTGCACCCCCTGCTCGCGCGCCTGTACCGCGAGGTCGCCGACGGGGGCTTCGGCCCCGACCACCAGCTGTTGCCGCTGCTCGGGCCGGGCTCCAGCGTCACCGGCGAGTACCTGGCGCGGCGCGAGGCGTCCGTCGGAGCGGAGCACCCTGAGTGGCCCGAAGGCGTCGTACCGATCCTGACCTGGGGCTGTGCCATGTACGCGGGCGTCGACTGTCTCAGCGCGGACGGCCAGGTCCTGCTCTTCGAACCGAATCCGTACAGCGGCGGATCGTGGGAGGAGTGCTGGTTCCAGGACTCCTCAAGCCTCGTGGCCTGGTGGGAGACCTGGCTGGCCGGAACGGGCTGGTACGAGGAGGACTCCTTCAGCGGGGACGACGTGGTCGGTCCCCTGCCGTGGGCACAGGCCGCGAACCGGCTGTCCAGCAGCGCGTAGCCGACACGCCGGCGCTCCCCATCGGGCCTGTGCACGCCGCCGGCCGACCACGCGCCGCACCGAGGGGTGCGGGCGTGATCGGCCGGAGAACGTGGCGGAAGGCCGCGGGGTCTCGGTCGGTCAGTCGGAGAAGTTGTTGCCCAGACGCGGCGAACCGGCCGTCGACACCCCGACGCTGGTGACGTAGATGCCGGCGGGAGAGGTGAACGTGCCGTTGGTCTGGGAACGCAGTGCGTACACCGCGCCGTTGCCGCCGTCCTCGCCCACCGCGCCCACGAGCACGTCACCGCGGCCGTCCCCGTCCAGATCGTCCACGTGGACGTCCGAGCCGAAGAAGTCCCCGGTCTCGTCGCTGTTGGGGACACCAGGCGTGTTCTGGCTGAACGACCGGGCGCCGACCGTGCTGATGCCGGATCCGTTGGCGGCGCCGTACAGGACGGTGACCGTGCCCTGGTCCTTGCCGCCCGACAGGTCCTCGCCGGGGGCCCCGATGACCAGGTCGAGCCGCTTGTCCCCGTTGACGTCGCCGAGGTCCAGCTCCGTGCCGAAGCTGTCCGCCTTCTCGCTGCCGCCGGGCACCCCGGGGGTGTTCTGGGTGAACGACTGGCGCTGGCCGTGCGCCGGGCCCGAGCGCGTGCCCTTGGCGATCATCACACGGCCTCCCAGGGCGGAGCCGGATATGCCGCTGTCCCAGTTGATGCCGAACACGATGTCCTGGAAGCCGTCGTGGTTCGTGTCACCGATGTCGGTGATGATGCCCGCCGGGAGCTTCTGGGCTCCGGAGGTCGTGGCACCGCGGGACGAGCCGGGCAACCAGTAGTTGGCGTTGTACCCGTCGCTCTTGGAGTACCCGTTGACGATCAGGTCCTCGCGGCCGTCACCGTTGGCGTCGCCCGAGTGGAGGTTCTGCACTCCGTCGCCCGCGCCGTCGAAGATCGCCGGAGTGACGGTGTACCGCCCGGCGGGCTTGGCCGAGCGGTTGAAGCCGCCGCGCAGTACGTCGACGGTGGCGGAGTCGCGGGAGGCGATCGCCAGGTCCACCCTGCCGTCCTTGTCGAAGTCGGCCGCTTCCAGGGCCCTACCGAACCGGTCGTGCTTGGTGGGGCGCGGGTCGACGACGGTCGAGCCGCCCTTCAGGCCCGAGGCCGAGCCCCACAGGATGATGACGGTGCCACCGTCCTTGTCGCTGCCCAGGTCCTCGCCCAACGCGCCGACGGCGAGGTCGTCGTAGCCGTCCTTGTCGAAGTCGCCGTAAGCGGTGTCACCGCCGAACCGGTCTTCCTTCTCGGCGCTGCCGGGGACGCCGGCGGTGTTCTGGCTGATCGCGACCTTCCGGGTGGTCGAGCGACCCCCGTAGATGACGACGATCTGGCCGGCGGCGGCGTGGCCCGCGACGGTGGCGGCACTGGCCGAGACGGCCACGTCCGCGTAGCCGTCGTCGTTGAAGTCCGCGTCCGAGGCGGCGAGGGGTGCGGCGGCCGCGGGGCCGGCCACGGCCGTGAGGAGCCCGCCGGTCAACGCGACCGTGGTGGCGGTGGCGAGGGCGAGTCTGAGACGTGGATGCATACGGGTCTCCTGCGATGGGGACGGGCCCTAGCGGGTGTCCTGTGTCGTTCGGTACGGGCGGGTAGCCCGTCGTCGACGTGACCGTTGCACCCGCGGGCGCACGGAGCACCCCGCGAGCGCACGGATGGTCGATGCATGAAGGACGATCGACAGGAGGCGAAGGTTGTAGGCGGTACGGACGAAGATCAGGGGAACCCGAGGGAGCGGCGGGGACGTCGGGTCCCCGGGTGGTCGGCGTGTGCGGCCCCCGCCGGGCGAGGGCGTTTCAGTCGTCCTGCAGACTGGCCAGGGCTTCGATGATCATGCGGGTGGCGAAGTTGCGGTCGTCCGTGAGTCGGTTGATGTGCTCGGCGAGCAGGGAGACCGTGGCTTCCAGGGAGTTCATCTCCTCCTTCTTCCAGTAGCCGTACTGCTTGCGCCACAGGTTGGGGCTCAGGCCGGTGCCCGCGGCGACGAGCAGGCCGGCCATGGTGGGGATGACTTCGGGGCGCACGCTCTTGGGCATCATGCGCAGGGTCGCCACCACGTCGGGCACGACGCACTCGATGACGTCCTTGTCGTGCTCCTCATAGGCCATCCGCAACCACTTCATGAACATGTAAATGAGGGTGCACGCGCCGTCCAGCAGGTCGTCGAGCCCGCTGGAGTCCATGGACGCGGTGAACTGGTCGATGAGTGCGCGCTGTTCGGGGTCGATCTCGCTCTTGCCGTCGTAAACGGCCTTGAGCTGAGAGTCGATCATCATGAGTGCTCCGCCCACGTCACCGGGGGCGGCATGTCGGGGGTCACAGGGCGATGACACGGTATTCCTCCTCGCGCGGACACGGTACGCAGCGCAGCGTGTTCACACAGTAGCCGCCGCGGGGGTGCGGGTCCGACGAATCGCACCATGTGGTCCCCGAGGAGGGGCGGCCCATTAGGCTCGGTCCATGGATGTCTCCTTACCGGTCCTCTCCCCCCGCCGGGCACCCTGCTCGGTTCGACGCCCCGGCCGGCGGGTCGGCCGGGCGGGAGGCGGTGACTGATCGTGGACGGCATGGTGATCGCGGCCTGGGCCGCCGGGTCGGCCGCCTCGGTGTTCCTCGCGGACCGGGTCCTCCTGGCCTGGGAGCGCAGGGGCTGGGTCTACTGGCGCAAGACCAAGGGACTCTCGTCCATCGGGGCCGATCTCCTCCAGGAGGGTTCGCCCGCCGCCCAGGCGTCCAAGCGGGCGCTGGAGCAGGAACGCGTACGCAAGAACGTGAGACCTGCGGAAGCTCCGCCCGTCCAGGTCGACCTGGACGCCGGCACCGTTCGCGTCCGCCGGCCCGGGGGTGCGGGGCGGCCGCCCTCCGGGGGAGGGTGACGGCCTTCAGCCGTCCGTGAGGCGCGTGGGGCGCAGGACCGGGGTGCCCCAGACCCGGACGACCTCATGGTCGGTGAACGCCTGGACGAGCCGGTACGCGGAGGCCGCTCGGGGCGCGTCCCGCTGGGCGGCGATGTACGCCTCGGCGTCGCGGCGGCTCCGGCGCGGCGTCCCGCACAGCTGCCAGTTCTGCCCGTTCCACAGCTCGGGCAGCCAGCGTTCGTGCGGCTGCGGTCGGTCCTCGCGCAGGCCGTAGCGGGACGGCACCCGTGGCGTCGGCTCGTGCTCGCCGGAGCGTTCCCGAGCGCCGTTCACGGGACCCTGGTGGCGCGAGGCGCGGCGGCGGGTCTCGCACAGGAGGCACAGGTCCCTGGCGTCCTCGTCCACCGGACCGTTGGGGTGCTCGGGGCAGCGGGTGGTCGGCTTGGTCGTGCTGAAGGCCTCTTCGAGCAGGCTCAGGGCCCTGCGCACGTCGTCCCGGACCTCGTGCAGCTCCGCGTCGGTGGTCTCCGTGGTGAGCCGGTCGCCGTGTTCGCCCAACACGCGCAGCGCCCGGCCCAGCGCAGTGCGCTGGGCGTGGTTCATGTCCCTCTCCGATTCACTGGCCGTCCCGTGTGACGACAGCATGTGGCATCGGCCGGTCGGGGCAAAATGCGCAGGGGGACGGGGCCGACGTCAGGTTCCCAGCCCCAGCAGCGCCACCGAGACGGGCAGTGCGGGCGGCTCGGGCAGCAGCGGGGGCTCCTCGCCGCGGCCCGTGTGCGTGGGCGGGACGGGGCGCAGGGCCCCGACGCCGCCTTCGGCCCACGGCGCGTCCGTGGGCGGCAGCGACAGCGTCACCCGTCGACCGCTGCTCAGGGTGGTCTCCAGCTTCTCCGTTCCGTGTGCTTCCACGGCCGCCCCCTCTTCCCTCGCTCGGACCGGATGGCCCGTACGGGAGGACGAAGCACGGCGCCGGAGAGTTCCCGGGGCGGTGTCCGGTCGGCGGTGCCGCCGGTCGAGCGGTGGGCGTTCCTCCCGGGTGAATTCCCTTGGTGCGCGGGTGCGCACGTACCTAGGTGATTTCCCCTGCGGGGTTGGGGGTGTGCGCGGATGTCGGCGGTGGGTGCCGGGGCGGGAGGGTGGAGAGGCGCAGGGGAGTACCGTCCCCACCGCGCACCATCCGTGTTTCCGCTCACTGGAGGTAGGTCATGCGACGTTTAGGAATGGTTGTCGGCGCTCTGGCACTGACGGGTGCCACCCTGGTGGGCACGGCGGGCGCGGCGCACGCCGTGCCCGGTCGGGCCGCCGCGACGGTGTGTTCCACTCCCTGGGGGAGCGGCACCACCTCGTCCGCCGCATCGGTCGTGGAACCGTTGCAGAACATCAGAACCGGTCAGCACGCGTGCTATGACCGCATGGTCTTCGACATCACCGGCACGTCCGGCACCGTCGGTTACCACGTCGGCTACGTGGACGCGTTCCACCAGGACGGCACCGGCACGCAGATACCGGTGCAGGGGGGCGCCATCCTCCAGGTCTACGTGAACGCGCCGGCGTACGACCCGGCCACCGGCACGGTGGTCTATCCCGGTCGGGCCGGGCGGTCGCTGCCCGGGGTGGACGTCACCGGGTACCGCACCTTCAAGGACACCAAGTTCGGTGCGAGCTTCGAGGGGCGCACCCAGGTGGGAGTGGGGGTGCGCGCGAGGCTGCCCTTCCGGGTCCTCCAGTCGGGTGACCGGCTGATCGTGGACGTGGCGCACACCTGGTAGGAGGCTTCTCGTCCTGCGCGGCCCGGTGGCCGCGCAGGACGGGCGACAGGGCGTTCAGCCGTGCGGAGGTGCCGTCACGGGCCGGGCGGCGGCACGTTCCGCCTCGGTGAGCGGAGGGGCCGACAGGCGAGGCGTGCGGGGGCCGATCAGCATGGGCAGGAGCATGTCGGGGGCGAGCAGACGGATCGGGGGCCGCTCCAGGCCCATCACGTCCAGCAGGGCACCGAGTGCTCGGGGGTTGCGGGCCCCGGTGGTGACGGCCCGGTCCACGAAGCGGGCGTTCAGCCGGTCCAGGAGGGTGGGGGGCGTGTCGGTGGCGCCGGGGTAGAAGACGTCCTGGCCGACGGCGAGGTCCCAGGCGGCGGAGACCGGCCGGGCCACGGCGCGCTGGAGGCGCCGGGCGGTGCCCACGGCGGTCAGGGCCCTGGTGGCGAGCACGTCCCGCACCGCGAGGGCGCTCTGTGCGGCGACGGTGAGACCGTGGCCGTAGACGGGGTTGAAGCCGGCCACCGCGTCGCCGAGTACGAGGAAGCCGTCCGGCCAGCGGCCCGCCCGCTCGAAGTAGCGGCGCCGGTT
This sequence comes from Streptomyces sp. NPDC002490, assembly GCF_040296045.1. Taxonomy (NCBI): domain Bacteria; kingdom Bacillati; phylum Actinomycetota; class Actinomycetes; order Kitasatosporales; family Streptomycetaceae; genus Streptomyces; species Streptomyces sp. NPDC002490. The sequence continues at coordinate 12,704 of NZ_JBEOWM010000045.1, forward strand.
GGTGGTGGCGCGGGTGGTGTGCACTGCGCTCAGGGGGACGGCGTGCCGGAGGAGTTCGCCGATGACCGGATCGCCGAGTCCGTGGGCGAAGGCGAGGAAGGAGTCCGGGTCGCCGGTGGGTTCGCCGCCGCGGGTCCCGGAGAGGGTAACGAGCCACCTCCCCCGCTCGACGGGCAGGATGATGCCGCCCCGGCCGGGGGGTTTGGCGGGGTTGGCCTGCACGTTGACGACGGGGAAGGCCGTCGACCCGGTGCTGCCCGGGGCCCGGTACAGCCGGGTGGCGTAGGCGACGCCCGCGGTGACCTCGCGCACCGCGGCGTCGGGGAGGCCCAGGTCACCGAGCCAGCGGGGGGCGGCGGAACCGCGGCCGGAGCCGTCGACGACGAGGTCGGCGGTCAGCTCGTGCGTGCCGTCGCCCTGGTGGACGCGTACGCCGGTCACCCGTCGGGGGCCGCCGAGCAGCTGCACCGCCGTGGTGCGCTGCTGGAGGGTCACGTTGCGGTGGGGCAGGACCCGTTCGCGCAGGACGGCGTCGAAGAGGGTGCGGGAGCAGACGAGATTGCGGTGGCGGGTCGCCGTGAAGCGTCGGAACCACACCTCATTGGGGGCGCGCGAGACCATGTCCCCCATGACGTGGACGAGGCGTCCGCCGCGGGCGACCGCGGTGTCGACGAATCCGGGGAGCAGTTCCCCGAGCGCCGTGACCCCACCGCTCCAGACCAGGTGGGCGTGTCGGGCCTGGGGGACGCCGCGCCGGGGCTCGTCGCCAGCGGGCAGGGCGTCCCGTTCGACGAGCGTCACCTCGGCGAACTCGGCGAGTGCGGCGGTAGCGAGCAGCCCTGCGGCGCTGGCTCCGATCACCAGGGCCGTGGGCCTGCGGGGGGCGGCTCCGTCGGGCACGGCGGTCACGTTTCTGTGGGGGCCGGGGTGACAGGGGGTCGGCGGCCGACCGCGAGGGGCGGCCGCCGACCTTCGCGCCGCCTTACAGTGCGCGTTCCAGGCGGTCCGTCATCAGCTTGACGAAGCGGGCCGGCTCCTTGGGTTGTCCGCCTTCGGCGAGGACGGCGAGGCCGTAGAGGAGTTCGGCGCTCTCGGCGAGGCCGGTGTGGTCCTCGCGTTCCCGGTGGGCCCGGTTGAGACCCTGGACCAGCGGGTGGTCGGGGTTGAGCTCCAGGATGCGTTGGGCCCGGGGCGTCTCCTGCCCCATCGCCCGGTACATGCTCTCCAGCGCCGGGGTCAGGTCGTGCGCGTCGGACACGACGCAGGCCGGGGAGACGGTGAGCCGGGAGGACAGGCGCACCTCCTTGATGTCCTCGTCCAGTTGCTCCTTCATCCAGCCGAGCAGTCCGGCGTACTCCTCGGCCCGCTTCTCCCGTTCGTCCCCGGACGCCCCGTCGTCCTCGGCGTCCAGGTCGATCTGGCCCTTGGCGACGGACCGCAGCTTCTTGCCCTGGTACTCGCCGACGGCGTCGGCCCACACCTCGTCGACGGCGTCGGTGAGCAGCAGCACCTCGATGCCCCGGTCCCGGAACGCCTCCATGTGCGGGGAGTTCTCGATGGCCTGCCGGGACTCCCCGGTGAGGTAGTAGACGTCCTCCTGGCCGTCCTTCATCCGCTCGACGTACTGCTGGAGCGTGGTGAGTTCGGTGTCGTGGTGGGTGCTGGCGAAGGAGGCGACGGCCAGGATGGCGTCCCGGTTCTCCGCGTCGGTGACCAGGCCCTCCTTCAGCGCGGTGCCGAACTCACGCCAGAAGGTGGCGTAGCGTTCCTGGTCCTTGGCGGCCATGTCCTTGACCGTGGAGAGGACCTTCTTGGTGAGCCTGCGCCGCATCATCTCGATGTGCCGGTCCTGCTGGAGGATCTCGCGGGACACGTTGAGCGAGAGGTCGGCGGCGTCGACGACGCCCTTGACGAAGCGGAGGTAGGGCGGCAGCAGGGCTTCGCAGTCGTCCATGATGAAGACGCGCTTGACGTAGAGCTGTACACCGCGGGTGAAGTCCCGGGTGAACAGGTCGTGCGGGGCCCGTGCCGGGAGGAAGAGCAGGGCCTGGTACTCGAAGGTGCCTTCGGCCTGGAGGCGGATGGTCTCCAGGGGGTCCTGCCAGTCGCGGCCGATGTGCTTGTACAGCTCGTGGTACTCGTCGTCGGTGACCTCGGCGCGGGGGCGGGCCCAGAGGGCCTTCATGGAGTTGAGCGTCTCGGGGGCGGTCGGAGCGGTCTCCTCGCCCTCCTCCGGCGGGGTGGCCGCGGCTTCGGGCGCCATCCGGACGGGCCAGGTGATGAAGTCCGAGTACCGTTTGACGATCTCCTTGATCTTCCATCGGGAGACGTAGTCGTGGAGCTGGTTCTCCGGGTCGGCCGGCTTGAGGTGGAGCGTGACCGAGGTGCCCTGCGGCGCGTCGTCGACCTTGGTCAGGGTGTAGGTGCCCTCACCGCGCGAGGTCCACCGGGTGCCCTCGTCCTCCCCCGCGCGACGGGTCAGCAGGGTGACCTCGTCGGCCACCATGAAGCTGGCGTAGAACCCGACCCCGAACTGGCCGATGAGCCCTTCGGCGCCGGCGGCGTCCTTGGCCTCCCGCAGTTCCTGGAGGAACTTCGCGGTGCCGGAGTTGGCGATGGTGCCGATGAGCCGGCCGACCTCGTCGTACGACATGCCGATGCCGTTGTCGCGCACGGTCAACGTGCGGGCGTCCGGGTCGACGGCGAGGTCGATGTGCAGGTCGGACACGTCGGCGTCGAGCGAGTCGTCCCAGAGCTTCTCCAGGCGCAACTTGTCCAGCGCGTCGGAGGCGTTGGACACGAGTTCCCGCAGGAAGACATCTTTGTCCGAGTAGACCGAGTGGATCATCAGCTGGAGCAGCTGACGGGCTTCTACCTGAAACTCAAACGCTTCGGTCGACATAGGTGCGATTACCTCTCAGGCCCTCATCGCTGGATCTGAAAGGAGCCACTGTAAAACACCACGTCAGGACGGCGACCACGCGCGCCCGAAGTGGCTGGATCACGCCCCGTGTCCGACCGACACCCATCGGTGTCGGCATCCGCGGCCCCTCGGCGAGACGCACACACACTCGAAAGAGGACCTCCGAGGTGTACTGGCAGTGCACCCCGGAGGTGTGTACTGTTGGACAAGTGACTCCACCCCTTCCCCGCTTCCATCGTCTGCCCCCCGAACGGCGGACCGAGATCCTCGCCGTCGCCCGGCAGCACTTCGCCGAGCACGGTCCGCAGCACGCTTCGTACAACAAGATCATCGAGGCCGCGGGAATCTCCAAGACCGCCGCCTACCACTACTTCGACGGGCGGGAGGACCTCCTCTCGACCGTGCTGGACGACGTCCTGGCCCGCCTCCTCGACGCGCTCGGGCCCGACCCGTCCGCCTCGGACCCCGACACCTTCTGGGCCGGGCTGGAGAGCGGCACGGACGCGCTCACCGCGCATCTGCTGGGTCACCCCGACGACCTGGCCCTGGCGGAGGTCGCCGCCGCCCACGAGGGCGGCGCCGCCTGGCGGGGCTGGTTCACCGCGCTGGTCGACGAAGGGCAGCGGCTCGGCGTCATCCGTACCGACCTGGACCGGGAACTGCTCGTCGGGGCCACGACCGCCGTCGTCGGGGCCGCCGACCTGTGGGCGCTGAGCGCCCTGGCGGCCGGCCGTCAGCCCGACCGCGCCCAGGTGTGGACCCTGCTGGCCGGACTGTGGGGAACGAAGGGGGCCGACCGTGCGCACTGACCTCACCGTGGACTGGGAAGTGCCGCCCACCCCGAGCGGCCCGGCCGGTCGACTGGAACGGTTCATGGGTCCCGGCAAGTCCCGCGCCGAATCGGCGGTGGAGATCGGCGGCGGCGTGCTCTGTGCCGGACTGCTGGCCGCCGGCCTCTGGTCCCCGGCCGCCGACGGCGTCCGGGAGTCCTGGTCCACCGTGCAACTCGTCGTGGTGGCCCTCGCCGGGCTCGACCTCATCGGCGGCATCCTGACCAACGCGACCAACGCGGCCAAGCGCTGGTACCACCGGCAGGCGGCGCACGCCCGCCGGAGCCGGCTGGTCTTCGTCGGGGCGCACCTGCTGCACCTGGCCGTGGTCGGCACGGTCGTCCTGGAGGGCGACGCCGCGTGGGTGCTGGGCAACGCCGGACTGCTGCTCGGCGGCGCGGCGGCCGTGGAGTTCGCCCCGGTGCACCTCAAGCGGCCGGTCGCAGTGGGACTGTGGACGGCGGCCGTGCTCGTCAACCTGTTCTGGCTGACGGTGCCGCTGGCCCTGATGTGGTTCGCCCCGCTCTTCTTCCTCAAGCTCCTGGTGTGCCACCTGGTCCCCGAGGCGCCCCTGCGGAGCCGTGGCGATGGCTGAGGCGATCGGGCCGACGGTCCTGAACCGTTCCGCCTCCGTCCGGGGGTGCGGCACCGTCCTGAGCGCGGCCTTCGCACGGGAACCGGGGCTGCGGTGGATCTGCGGCGACGCGGCGGTGCGCAGGGAGAGGTGGTTCGCCGCGACCCTCGCCGCGCACGACACGCTGCCGGGCGCGCGGCGGCTGACCCTCGACCGCGGCGGGGTACCGATCGCCGCGATGGTGCTCACTCCCCCGGGCGGTACGCCCCCGGCCCGGGCGAAGGCGCGCTGGGTCGCGGGCACCGGACTCGGCTGCGGCCCGGGCGCGCTGGTGCGGACCCTGCGCTACGCGCACGGCGCCGAGACGGCCACCCCGCAGGGGGCGTGGACGCTGGAGTTCCTCGGTGTCGTCCCGGAGCACCGGGGCCTGGGCGCGGCGCGCCGGCTCCTCGACCACGTCGTGTCCGAGTTGCCCGCGCCCGGCGGCATCTTCCTCACCACCGCGGATCCGGAGAACGAGCGGTTGTACCGGCGCTTCGGATTCACGACCCGGCAGCACCTCGTCCTCGGTCCGCTCACCACCGCCGCCATGTGGCGCCCGGGGGCGACGGCCTGAGGACGGAGGACGGTGGAGGGTGCCCGTCAGCGGTCAGCTGCGGGCGCCCTCGCCTCGTCCTCGCCGAGGAGCGGGGCGAGGGCGCGTTCGAGGTCGGCGCGCGCCCGGTAGACCACGCCCGTCGCCCCCAGTGCGACGGCAGCGGTCACGTTCTCGGACCGGTCGTCGACGAAGAGGCACCGGTCCAGGGGCACGCCCGCCCGGGCGGCGGCGATGCGGTAGATGCGCGGATCCGGTTTGACGATGCCGAGCTCGCTGCTGTTCACGACGGAGGTCGCGAGGTCCGTGATCCCCATCTTCCGCAGGTCGTCGTCGAGCCAGGCCGTCGCATTGGTGACCAGCACCAGCGGACACAGCCGCCGGAGTCGACGCAGAAGGGCCACCACCTGCGGGTCCGCGCGGAAGTCGGCCCGGGTGAACGCGGCGGCCAGGGCCTCGGCGCGGGGCCGGGGCAGGGCGGCGGGCAGGCCCCGGACGATGGACTCGGCCCACTGCCGTCGGGTGATCCGCCCCTCCAGCAGCGGCTGGTCGTTCTCCGGTGCGAAGCCGACGGCGGCCGTGGTGCCCTCGGGGAGCCCGGCCTCCCGTTCCAGCCGGGCGACCACGGATGCGTCGAAGAAACGGATCACCCCGTCCAGATCGCACAGCACGGCGTCGAAGGGGCGGCCGTCCGAGGGCGCCGACGGGGTCTGCATGCCCCCTGTCTAGCACCCGACCCGCGCGCTGCACAGGGCGGTTCGGGCCACCGGCCGAGGGGTCGGGTCAGCCGCGGCGGCGGGGCCGGCCCGAGCGGCCGCCGCGGGCGCCCCCGGTGTTCTTGCCGGCGCCGCCGCGTCCGGATCCGGCACCTCGCTGACCGCCCGACGCCTTGCCGGTGGAGGCCCCCTTCCGGGAGCCCCGGGCGGCAGCGGGCTTCCGTTCCGGCGCGGGCTGGGCGGCGCCCCGGCCCCGCCAACTGTTGACGGTGCGCCCGCGGACGATCCCGATGAACTCCTCGACCAGGTCGGTCGTCGCCTCCTTCGGCCAGGACAGGGCCACGCGCGACTCGGGGGCGTCCTTCAGGGGGCGGTAGGTGAGGTCCCTGCGGTGGTGCAGTCGGGCGAGCGACTGGGGAACGGCCAGCAGCCCCACGCCCGCGGCCACCAACTCGATCGCGTCCGCCGTGGTGGCCGGACGCTCCTTCGCGGCAACCCCCGGGGGGCGTTCCCAGTCGAGGACGTCGTCGACGGGGTGCAGCACCAGTTCCTCGGCCAGGTCCTGCGGTGCCACCTCGTCGACCGCGGTGACCAGGTGGTCCTTGGGCGCCACCACCACCGTCGTCTCCGTGTACAGGGGGATCGCGCTCAGGTCCTCGCCGTCGACGGGAAGACGGACGAGCCCCGCGTCCGCACCGCCCTCGCGCAGCAGGGCGAGCGCCTCCGCCGCGGGCACCGGCACCAGGCTCAGCGGCACCTCGGGCAGGCGTTCGGTCCACACCCGCACCCACTTCGCGGGGGTCACCCCCGGTACGTAGGCGAGCCGGAAGGGGGCGGGGGGCTGCACGTCTGTCACGGGACCAGGGTATCGGCCGTGGTCAGGGGCGCCGCACCCGCTGGTTACCCTGGAGGCATGACGTCGGACCAGACCACCCAGGCCATGAAGCCCGCGACCGCGGCGAAGAAGCTCGGGATCTACCTCGAAGCCGCGCCCGCCGAATTCCGTGCGGGCTCCGTTTCGCGCGCCGAGTTCCACGCGCTCCAGGCCGACCCGCCGCAGTGGCTGCGGGACCTGCGTCGCGACGGGCCCCACCCGCGCCCCGTGGTCGCGGCCAAGCTCGGGGTGTCGATCTCCGGACTCGCGCGCGGCGGGATCACCGAACCCCTCACCACCGAGCAGATCGACGCGCTCAAGCAGGAGCAGCCGGAGTGGCTCCGCGCGGAGCGCGCCACCCAGGCCGGGGTCCGCAAGGAGTCCGCGCGGCTGAAGGAGCGGCAGCGGGAGCGGTCCTCCGCCGCACGGTGACGGGGCGCAGTCGCCCGGCTCAGCCGGGCAGTGCGTCCGCGACGGCTTCGGCGACGGCGTCCATGCCGGCGTCGTTGGGGTGGATCCCGTCTCCCGAGTCGTAGCCGGGGGCCAACGCGTCACCCCGCCCGGGCCGGGGGTCGGCGAGCAGCCGGTCGAGGTCGACGACCGTGTCGTAGGCGCCGCTGGTGCGCAGCCAGCGGTTCACCTGGTCACGGACGCGTTCCTTCTCCGGGGTGTGGTAGGAGGCGTAGCCCTCGAACGGGGTGAGGGTGGCCCCGACCGTGGTGACGCCACGGCGCTTCGCCGCCCGGATCAGCGCGCGGTGTCCCTCGATGAGCCGGTCGGCGGTGACCTCGGGCGCCGTCCCGCAGCCGAAGTCCGGCTGCCCGCCGGCGCCGATGTCGTTGATGCCGAGCAGGACGACCACGGAGCGGACGCCCGGGCGGTCGAGCACCTCGTGGCGGAACCGGGCGAGGCCCCGTTCGCCGAAGCACCCGGAGTCGGTGAGGAGGCGGTTTCCGCTGAGACCGGCGTTGACGACGCCGTACGCTCGACCGCCGGCGTGCAGCTGGTCGGCGAGCCGGTCCGGGTAGCGGCGGTCGGTGCCGGGGGTGGAGCCGTAGCCGTCGGTGATCGAGTCGCCGAACGCGACCACCGTGCCGCGGCCGTGTCGTGCCGCCACCTCGATGCCGGCCAGGAGGTACAGGGAAGGGCTGGTGGCCGTCTCGAAGACGTCGGCGGAGGCGTGCCCGGTCCGGTCGCCCTCGGCCCGGTAGGAGGTCGTGAGGGCGTCCATGTGGTAGCTGACGGGGCCGGTCGCGGTGGCGAAGTAGAAGGTGACCGTGAGCTTCTCGCCCGCGCGGACGGGCAGGTGCACCGGGTCGGAGAGCCGTTCGGCGCCGATCGGGAGGACGGTCTCGCGTTCTCCGGAGAACCGCAGTTCGCGCAGGGTGTCGGGGCGGACGGCGGCACCCCGGGCGGATGCGGCGACGGTGGCCCGGGCCAGTCGGACGGGCTGGGCTCCGTACCGGTGGGAGAGTCGGACGCGGATGCGCGGGCCCGTCGCGGTGACCCGGGCCACCTGCCGCAGGCTCTGTTCGGCGAAGCCCTGCGGGGACCATCCGCCCCAGGGCGCCCCGGGGTCCGCGGGCCGTTGCAGCGAGGCGCCCCACGCTCCGGTCCAGCGACCGGCCGGGTCGCCCCGGGTCGCCTCCGCCCAGGGCGCGGTGACCGGTGGGGCGAGGGCGAGGGCAGCACCGAAGGCCGCCGCGGCGGTCCGTCTGATCCACGGGCGCATCGTGGTCCTCCCGCTCTCCGCTCTCCCCGCCTTCCCGGCGGGCTCAACTCCGTTGAAGTTAGCAAGGGTTGGGGTGGGGCGGTAGACACGGGCGACGAGCGTGGTGCGGGTGGGGCTCCCCCGGGCATCGCGTGCTTGAAAGACTGCCCGGATGACACCTGATCTGGGGCAGTTGAGCGAGTTGGTCCGGGCCGTGCCCGGGTACGCACCGCGCCCGGCGGGCCGGGCGACGGAGGCGATGGTGCGGGCGGCGGAGGCGCGGCTCGGCCCCTTGCCCCCGTCGTACCGGTGGTGGCTCACCGAGTTCGGTGGGGTGCGGCTGCTCGGGACGGAATGGGCGACGGTGTGGCCCGAGGAGGCGCACGACGCGTACGAGGCGCTGACGGCACCCTGGCGACGGGAGGGCCGGCGGCTGTGGTTCGCCCACGAGCCGGACTGCGGGGACGCGTTCGGTTTCGTCCTCGACCAGGAGCGGGCGGGCGAGTGGCCCGTGGTGTGCCGCGAGGGGACGAGCGGGGAGGAGCACCCGCTGGCGGAGTCCTTCGCCGGGTTCCTCACCGTGCGCACGGCGCGGGCGCTGGGCCTCGGGGACGGTCCGCAGCCGGCGCTGGCGCGGTTGTGGCGGTCGACCCCGGGCGTGCGGTTGGACGGTGGGCTCCTGGTGTACGGACCGCACCAGTTCGTGGCGCGCAACCGGGAACACCAGGTGGCGCGGCGGGCGCCGCACTGGGTGTTGGTCGGCGAGGACGGTCCGGGCACGGGCTTGTTCATGCGTCGGCACGGTCGGGACCGCAGCAGCGTCCTGCGGTGCGCGCTCGACGGGGTGGCGCCGGACGTCGAGACGGTCGGCGAGCGGGTGACGGGTGATCTGCTCGGCTGGCTGTCGCGGGAGGTTCGTCCCGCCCGGTGACGGGGAGGGCGTCAACACCGAGGGTGACAGTTTAGGTAAGGCTCACCTAATATGACTCGTGTCGGCCCCGGGTCCCCCACTCCGTGCTGCCGGTCCCCCACACGCCCGTTCCCGTTCCGTGGGTGTTCCGTCCCGGACGCCGCCCGGCACCCGTGTGTGCCCTCCCACCCGAAGGAGACATGCAGCGCATGTCCACCACCCGTAGCACCCGACTGGCCGCCCTCGCGGTCGTCACCGCCCTGTCGACGACGAGCGCGGGCCTGCTCACCGCCACCACCGCGCACGGCGCGGGCCCCCAGGTCCGTGCCGCCGCCCCGGCCGCCGCGCCGGTGCCGCTGGACGGGTCCGCCCGGGCCGCCTCCCCGATCCTGGTGACCGGCGAAGCCGGTTGGGGGTTCAAGGCGAGCTGGTTCCGCTACGTCACCGGCCTCGGCGGCAGCATCACCCCGACCGACGGCGCCACCGGCCCGCGGGCGAACGGCGCCGTCGGCTTCCCCGTGCTGCACGGTGCGGTGGACCGCGCCGGCGCTTCGGCGGACGTCCGGTTCGGCGGCTCGGTCACCTACGCGGTCCCGGCGCACGGCATCACCGGCATCACCTTCGCCAAGCCCCGGGTGGTCCTCAAGAACGGCAAGGGCACGCTCTACCTGGACGTGCGCTCCGAGTTGGACGGCCGGCCGACCACCAGCACCGCCGCCGTGCCCTTCGCCACCCTCACCGCGACCCGGGGCGCGCTCAGCGGGTCGACGCTCGACTGGAGCGGCATCACCGCCACACTCACCGCCCAAGGCGCAGAAACGTTCACTCACCAGGGCAGCGCCATGTACGCGCCCGGTACCGCGCTCGATCCGCTCACCCTCGGCGGCACCGTCAGCACCCCCACCCTGACCGTCAGTCGGGTGTCCGGTCTCGGCGCCGAGACCGAGGTCACCGTCCGGGGCACCGGCTACCGTCCCGGCAAGGGCGTCTACCTGGCGCAGTCGACCGCCCTGCCCGGCACCACCTACCCCAGCACCTACGGGAACGCCGCCTGGGTCCGTCAGGTCGGCCCGGACGGCACCTTCACCACCACCATGAAGCTCACCGAGACCTTCACCCCGAGCGGGGGGACCGCGGTCGACTGCCGCACCACCAAGTGCTTCGTCACCAGCTTCAACTCCCACGACCGGGACGACACCACCTGGATGCCCTCGCGCGCCCAGGACGTCCAACGGGGCCTCACCTTCGGCAGCACCCGGGTCACCACGCAGCCCGCCGCCCAGAAGGTGCGCTCGGGTGCCACGGCCACGTTCCGGGCCGCCGCGACCAACGCCGACGCGGTCCGCTGGGAGCGCAGCACCAACCGGGGCACCACCTGGACCGCGGTGCCGGGCGCCACCTCGGCGACCCTGGCCGTCAAGGCGACGGCGGCCCTCAACGGCCATCTCTACCGGGCCGTGTTCGGCAATGCCGCGGGCGAGGCGACCACCCGTTCCGCCGCCCTGTCGGTCACCGCGGTGCCGAGCAGGATCACCAAGCTCAACGCGGCGCCCGAACCGGTCGCCAAGGGCAGCAAGGTGACCGTCACGGGCACCCTCCAGGCCGTGGGTGCGACCGACGAGACCTGGCGTCCGGTGTCGCGGACCGGAGTCGTCGTCGAGTTCCGGGCCAAGGGCAGCCGCAGTTGGAGCCGTGCCGCCGGTGCCACCACGGGCACCAACGGCGCCTTCTCCGCCAAGGTCACCGCCACCAAGGACGGCGACTGGCGGGCCCGCCACACCGCAACGCCCGACCGGGCCGCGTCGACCAGCGGCAGCGACTACGTGGACGTCCGCCTGCGCACCGCGATCACCGGACTCAACGCCGGCCCCGAGCCGGTCCGCAAGGGCCGCACGCTCACCGTCAAGGGCACGCTCACCAAGCTGGACGGCACCTGGCGCAAGGCGTCCAACGAGACCGTGAGCATCTGGTTCAAGGCCGACGGCGCGCGCAGCTGGAGCAAGCTGGGCACCGCCCGCACCAACGGCAGCGGCGCCTTCACCAAGGGCTTCGCCGCCAAGAAGGACGGCAGCTGGCGGGCCGTTTACACCACCGGCGCGGCCCTGCTGGGCAGCACCAGCAGCAGCGACCGGGTCGACGTGCGCTGACCCCGCGCACCGCGCCGGGCGGCGACGGCCGCCCGGCCCCCGGCCTCACTCCGGTGCGGGCCGGCACAGGTCCAGGCTGAAGGACGCGGTGCACTCCGTCACCGCGGGAACCACCCCGCTGCCCCGCAGCAGTTGGAAGAGGGCGACCACCACCAGCACCGCGAGCAGGACCCGGTGGGTGGTGGTCGCCTCGGACGCGAACCGCAGGCCGGAGTAGGTGCGCACCGCGTAGCCGAGGGCCACCACCCCGGCGACGAGGGCGGTGAGGTTGAGGTAGCTGAACTCGGTGATCTCGCCGTTGACGGTCTGGCGGGACTCCACGGCGAGCGGGAGGGCGAACGGCAACACGGCCACCACTGCGACGGCTATGCCGATGCGTCGCAGGAGGCGTCTGTCCTGGGTGTCGGTCATGCGGGCGATCGTAGGCCCGGTTCCCGGCGCTGCTGCCGGCTCCGGACGTGCTGGGATACCTTGGGCCGCGCCGGGCCGGACGGTGGTGCGGCGGGACCGGCGTCGGCGACCGGGGAGCGGAGGCAGTCCAGTGGCGCGCACCAAGGGGGTTCCCGACGACAGCCCGTGGCAGGCCCTCAGCGGTGCCGGGGGCCGGGGACGGGAGGGTGCGGCCGAGGAGATCGCCGCCGACATCCAGCGGCTGATCCTCGCCCGTGACCTGCCGGACGGCGCCCGGTTGCCCTCCGAACGCGACCTCGCGGCCCTGCTGTCGACCAGTCGCCCCACGGTGAGCCAGGCGATCCGCATCCTCGTCGTCAAGGGGTTGGTGGAGTCCCGCCGGGGTTCCGGCGCCTATGTGCGGCTGCGGCCCGAGACCTCCCTGGCCACGTCGATGCACCTGATGCTGGACGTCCGACCGGATTCGGTGGACCAACTCGCCGAGCTGCGACTCGCCCTGGAGACGTCCGGGATCATCCGCGCCATCGAACGGGCCACCGAGCAGGAACTCGCCGAGGGCGAGCGGGCGCTGGAGCGGCTGGAGCGGAGCGCGGGTGACACCGCGAGTTGGATGAGCGCGGACACCTACTTCCACGCCACCCTGGTCGGGGCCTCCCACAACGCGTATCTGACCTCGATGTTCTCCAGCGTGCACGGTGCCCTCATCGACTACGAGTACCGGACCTGGATCGACGAGGGGACGGTGCCGAGTTGGTTGGCGCCCGACCGGGCCGCCGCGCTCACCGCCGTCCACGAGCCGCTGCTGCGGGCCGTGCGCACGCGGGACGTCGCCCTCGCCCTGTACGCGGTGCGGCACCACCACGAGGTGATGGCGCAGCACCTCGCGCTGCGCTCGTAGTCGGACGGGGCGCGGTCAGGGCGTGTCGCCCTGCCAGTCGTAGCGTTGCGGAGCGCCCGGCCGCGGCCCGTACAGCGCGTGTCCCCCGGGGCCGTAGCGTCCGATCTCGGTGCTCAGCGGCACGGCGGTCCGCCGCTGCTGGTCCGGCCGGTCGGTGACGTCCAGAAGCAGCCCGTCCAGCGGGCCGCCGACCAGTTCGACGTAGGTGCGGCCGGGACGCGGGCCGGGGTCGGGGTCCTCGTGGTCGGCGCCGTAGACCCGCTTGCGCATGATCTCCTCGTTCATGCCCACAGCATCCCCGTCAGCACTGACAGTCGGGCTCCCGCACGGGGTCGGCGCACGCGGACCGCGGGGCCGTCCGGTCGGTGATCCGCATGTGCAGGCCGCGGGGGGTGAGGGTGGACAGGGCCGAGGGCCGGGGCGGTCGCGGGTCGGTCGGCTCCAGTCGCCACCGGGTGGCGATGGTGGCGAGGACCACGGTGGCCTGGACGGTGCCGAAGCGGTCGCCGATGCACTTGCGGGCACCGGAGCCGAAGGGGAGGTAGGCCGTGCGGTCGGGGCGGGCGTCGAGCCAGCGGTCCGGGTCGAACCGGTCGGGCTCGGGGTAGCGGTCGGGGCGGCGGTGGACGAGGTAGGGGCTGATGCCCAGGACGGTGCCCCGGGGCAGCGGGACGGTGCCGAGGACGGTGTCCTCGGTGACCTCGCGCGTCATCAGCCACAGGGGTGGGTACAGCCTGAGCGCCTCGGTGAGCACGTGGCCGGTGGTGGTCAGGGCGGGCACGTCGGCGAGGGTGGGGGGTGCGCCGGCGAGCACGGTGTCCAGTTCCCGGTGCACCCGGTGTTCGATCCGGGGGTGCCGGGCGAGCAGGTACCAGGCCCAGGCCAGGGCGCCGGCGGTGGTCTCCACGCCGGCCACCAGGAAGGTGAGGAGCTGGTCGACGGCCTCCCGGTCGGTGGGCGGCGGCACGTCCGGGGCCCCGTCCGGTCCGCCGGGGTGGAGCAGGGCGTGCAGCAGGTCGTCGTGGGGGGCGGGGTCGGCCCGGCGGGCGGTGACGAGTTCGGCGAGCGCGGTGCGCAGCCGGGTCCGGGCCCGGTCGTAGCGGCGCCGTTCGGGGCCGGGCAGGTGCCGGAGGGCGGCGGGGGTGAGGGCGCGGCGGAGCACTCCTTCCACCACGGTGGTGATGTCCTCGGTGAGGGTGCGGGCGACACGGGCCGGGGGCGGGGTCGCGAACATGGTGGTGAGGGCGGTGCGCACGGTGAGGGCCATCATCGTGGGGACGACGTCGAGGACCTGCCCGGGCCGCCAGTCGTCGACGGCGGTGCGGGCCGTGTCGGTGAAGCGCAGGGCGTAGGCGGGGAGTCGGGCGGGGTGGAAGGAGGGTTGGCACTGGCGTCGTTGGCGCCGGTGGTCGGCGTGGGAGCAGGTGATGAGGCCGTTGCCGAGCAGTTCGCGGCCCCGTTCGCGCAGGGGGCCGCCCTTGTCGTAGACCCGGTCGTTGAGGAGGACGTGGCGGGTGAGTTCGGGGTCGCACACCACGATCACCGAGCGGGGTCCGATGCGCACCCGGACCAGGTCGCCGAGGGCGGGCAGCCGGGTCAGGAAGGCGAGCGGGGCCCGGGCGAGGGGCAGGGCGTGGCCGAGGAGCGGGAGGCTCCCGGGGGCGGTCGGCACGGTGGGGGGCGGGGTGGCGTTCACCGGGTTCCTTCGGCGGGTGAGGGCGTCGCGGGCTCGTCCCGGTCGGACGGGTGGGGTGCGGCGGGCAGGGAGTCCAGCCAGGGGTCCATGGCCCGGACGGTGTCCGGGGCGTGTTCTTCGAGGAGGGAGAAGTGGGTCGCGGTGACGGGGTGGCGGGTGTGCGGGTGGGGCCAGTGTTGCGGCAGGTCGCTGTCGTGGGGGTGGACGAGGAGGGTGGGGGCGTCCAGGGGCGGCGGGGCCCAGTCGGCGAAGAGCCGGGAGTAGGCGCCGACGGCGGTGAGCATGGCGGGGGTGACGAGCGCCCGGGCTCCGCGCACCCGTTCGGTGACCTGGGCGGCGAGCCGGTCCGGTACGGCGCTGAGCAGCGGCGGGTCGAGGAGGACGAGTCCGGCGACGGGGTTGCCGTGCTGGTGGAGGGTGTGGGCGAGGGCGTGGGCGAGCAGCCCGCCCGAGGAGTGGCCGAGCAGGACCCGGGGTTGCCCGGGGGCGAGGCGGGTGACGGTCCGTGCCCAGGCCCGGGTGAGGGTGGCCAGGTCGGCGGGGAGGCACTCCTCGTCGTGGAGGCCGGGGAGCCGGATGGTCCAGGCGTCGCGTCGTCCGTCGAGGAGGGCCGCCAGCCGGGCGTAGGGGGTGGAGCTCGGGGAGGCGGTGAACGGCGGCAGGCACAGCAGGAGCGGGCGGGCCGGTCCCCGGCCGAGGCGTTCCCAGGCTCCGGTGGGCAGTTCGTCGGGGCGGTTGGTGGTGCGGCGGTGGCGGGCCCGTTCGTGCAGGTGGCGTCGGCCCGCCGGGTAGTCGCCCCGGGCCCAGGTGTCCAGGACGGTGCCGACGAAGTCGTCGGCGGGCGGCGGGGCGGGGGCCGGCGCGGGGGTGAGCAGGCCGTCGAGGTGGTGGGCGAGGGCGAGGGGGGTGGGGTGGTCGAACACGGCGGTGGCGGAGAGTCGGACGCCGGCGGCCCGGCTGAGCCGGGTGCGCAGTTCGACGGAGGCGAGGGAGTCGAAGCCCGTTTCGCGGAAGCGGTGTTCGGGGCGGACGGCTTCGGGACCGGGGTGGCCGAGGACGGTGGCCGCATGGCTGCGGACCAGGGCGAGCAGGTGGGTGAGGCGTTCGTGGGCGGGAAGCGCCAGCAGCCGCTCGCGTTCTTCGGGCGCGTCGGCGCTCGGAGCGGGGCGGGTCGGTGTGCCGGTCGGGGTCCGCCGGCGGCGGACCAGGTCGGCGAGCAGGTCGGCCGGGGCCTGGCCGGGGGGTGTGGGGGCCACGGCGGTGACGGCGGCGTGCGGGACGTCCAGGTCGAGGGCCAGGTCGAGGCCGGCCAGGGCCTGTCGGGTGCTGAGGGGGGCGAGTCCCTGCCGGGAGAGTCGGGCCTGGTCGGTGGCGTCCAGGTGGGCGGTGAGTCCGCTGGTCTCCTGCCACAGGCCCCAGGACAGGGAGGTGGCGGGCAGCCCCCGGTGGCGCCGGTGGTGGGCGAGGGCGTCGAGGAAGGCGTTGGCCGCCGCGTAGTTGGCCTGTCCGGGGGTGCCGATCAGTCCGGCCATGCTGGAGTAGAGGACGAAGGCGGCGAGGTCGTGGTCCCGGGTGAGGTCGTGCAGGTGCCAGGCCGCCTCGGCCTTGGTGCGCACCACGGTGTCCAGGCGCTGGGGGGTGAGGTCGGTGACGAGGCCGTCGTCGAGGGCGCCGGCGGCGTGGACGACGGCGGTGAGGGGGTGGCGGGCGGGGACGGCGGCGAGCACCTCGGCGAGGGCGGCACGGTCCGCCGCGTCGCAGGCGGCGAAGGTCACCCGGACCGGGCTGCCGGGGCGGTCGGCGAGTTCCCGGGCCAGGGCGCGCGCACCGGGGGCCCGTTCGCCGCTGCGGCTGACGAGCAGCAGGTGGCAGACGCCGTGGACGTCCGCGAGGTGACGGGCCGTCAGCATGCCGAGGGTGCCGGTGCCGCCGGTGATCAGGACGGTGCCGTCCGGGTCGAGTGCGGTGCGCCGCGTCAGGGCGAGCTTGCCGGTGCTGCGGCCCTGGCTGAGGAAGCGCAGGGCGGCCCGGGCGTGTCGCAGGGGCCAGGTGCGCAGGGGCAGCGGGGGCAGGACGCCGGAGCGGAAGAGGTGGAGAAGGTGGCTGAGGGAGCGGTCCGGGTGGGGGTGGTCGCGGACGTCGAAGGCGCGGTAGTGGACGTCGGGGTGGTCGGCGTGCACCTTCTCCGGGTCGCGGACGTCGGTCTTGCCCATCTCCAGGTAGCGGCCGCCGGGGCGCAGCAGGCGCAGGGAGGCGTCGACGAAGGGGCCGGCGAGGCTGCCGAGGATCACGTCGAATCCGGTGCCGGCGGTGGCCCGCAGCAGGGTGTCCTCGAAGTCGGGGGTGCGGGAGTCGGCGATGCGGTCACGGGGGATGCCGCGGGCGGTGAGCAGTTCGTGCTTGCCGGTGCTGGCGGTGGCGTAGACCTCGGCGCCCAGGACGCGGGCGAGTCGGGTGGCGGCGGTGCCGACGCCGCCGGCCGCGGCGTGGACGAGGACGCGCTCGCCGGGGCGCAGGTGGGCGAGGTCGACCAGGGCGTGGTGGGCGGTGAGGTAGGCGGCGGTGGCGGTGGCCGCCTGGGGCAGGGTCCAACCCTCGGGGACGGGGATGACGAGGCGGTGGTCGACGTCGACCCGGGGTGCGTACCCCCCGGCCTGCCACAGCAGGCAGGCGGCGACGCGGTCGCCGGGGCGGATCGCGGTGACGTCGGTTCCGGTGTCGATGACCGTTCCGGCGATCTCGAAGCCGATCGCGTCGCCCTCGGCCATGCCCAGGCCGACGACCGCGTCGCGGAAGTTGACCCCGCAGCTGTGGACCTGCACCCGGACCCGGTCGGGCGCGGGTCGGTCGGGGTCGGGGGTGGTGGGGTGCCGCGGTGCGATGTCCTCCAGGGTGCGGCTGGGGGCGGGGACCAGTCGCCAGGGCGGGGTGTCGTCGGGGAGGGCGAGTCCGTCGTCGTCGTGGGCGGGGGCGAGCCGGGGGACGAGGGCCCGGTCCCCGCGCAGGGCGACCTGGGGGTGTCCGGCGTGCACCACGGCGGCCAGCGCGGCGGCGTCCGCGGTGGCCGCGTCCGGGGCGGGGTCCGGGTCGGTGTCGACCAGGAACACCCGTCCGGGGTGTTCGTTCTGCACGGAGCGCAGCAGTCCTGCGCAGGCGGCGGCGACCGGGTCGTGGACGGTCTCCCCGAAGCCGGTGGG
Source organism: Streptomyces sp. NPDC002490 (assembly GCF_040296045.1). Lineage (NCBI taxonomy): Bacteria > Bacillati > Actinomycetota > Actinomycetes > Kitasatosporales > Streptomycetaceae > Streptomyces > Streptomyces sp. NPDC002490. The sequence goes on from NZ_JBEOWM010000045.1 coordinate 30,186, forward strand.
GTGGACGCCTCGGGTCAGCACCAGCAGTCGGGTGGGGGCGAGTGCCTCGTGGGCGAGGTAGGTCTGCACCTCGGTGAGCAGGTGGGCGAGTCGGGGGCGGAGCGCGCGCGTCGGGTCGCCGCAGGCGGGGGTGAGGTCGAGGAGCGCGGCCCCGGGTGCCGGGGTGCCGTTCGTCACGGACCGGGCCAGGGCGGCCATGTCGGGGTGGCAGCGGCGGGCCGACGGCCGGTGCGGGGACCCCACGTCGACCCAGTCGGTGGGGGGCGGGACCTCGTCGGGCAGGTCGACCGGGTGCCAGCGCGGGGTGAAGAGGGTGGGGTCGGCCGCGGCCAGTGCGGCGCGCATCCGGTGCGCGGTGGTGGGCCGCATCCGGAGGTCGGTCATCCGCACCACGGTGTGCCCGGCCGGGTCGGTGGCGGTCAGGGACACCCGGTCGTCGGACGCCCGGACCAGGGTGGCGTCCAGATCGGTGGCGCCTTCGGCGAGGAGTTCGACGCGGCCGACGGCGTGGGGCAGGAGGGTACGGTCGGTGTCGCCTTCGGTGAGCAGGCCGTGCAACAGGGCGTCGAGCAGGGCGGGGTGGACGGTGTACCCGTGCGGGGCGGTGTCACCGGGTGCGGGCAGGCGGGCCCGGGTGTACCGGGTGCCGTCGGTGCGCCAGGCGCCGGTCAGTCCGCGGAAGGCCGGACCGTAGGCGTAGCCGCGGGCGGCCAGGGCGTCGTAGCAGGCGTCGACGGGGACGGGTACGGCGCCGGGCGGCGGCCAGGGCTGCGCGGAGGGCGCGGCGGGGGGCTCCGGCGGGGTCGGCGCGGGTGCGGTGGCCTCCGCGTGCCGGGTCCAGGTTCCCGTCGTGGTGCCGTTGCGGGAGTGGAGGGTGAGCAGTCGTCCACCGGTGTCCTCGGGGGTGCAGTGCACCTGGAGGTCGATGACGGCGGCTTCCGGTACGACGAGGGGGGCGTGCAGGACGACGTCGTCCAGGCGGAGCGGGAGGCCGGCGTGGCGGGTGGCGTGCAGCAGGAGTTCCAGCATCCCGGTGGCGGGCAGCAGCACGGTGCCGTGGACGGCGTGGTCGGCGAGCCAGGGGTGGGCGGTGAGGGAGAGCCGTCCGGTGCACAGCAGCGAACCGTCCGGGAGTTCCACGGCGGCGGTGAGCAGGGGGTGCTCGCCTTGGTGCAGTCCGGCCGCGGCGAGTTCGGGGGTGCGGCGGGCGGCGGGCCAGTAGCGCTGTCGTTGGAAGGGGTAGGTGGGCAGGTCGGCGGTGCCGGCGGACGGGTACAGGGTGGACCAGTCGAGGGGGGCGCCGCCGGCGTGCGCGGCGGCCAGTGCCTCGGCGAAGCCGGCCGTGCCGGCGCGGTCGCGGTGCAGGGTGGCGCTGAGGGCGACGGTGGTGCGGGCCTCGGTGGCGATGTCCCGCAGCGGGCCGGTGAGCACCGGGTGCGGGGAGACCTCGACGAACTGGGTGAAGCCGGCCGCGAGCGCGGTGCGCACCGCCTCCTCGAAGAGGACGGGTCGACGCAGGTTGCGGTACCAGTAGGCGGGGTCCACCTCGCCGTCCGCGAGGCGCTTCCCGGTGGTGGCGGAGAACATCGGGACGGTGGCGGGCCGGGCGGTGGTGTCCGCCAGTGCCGAGTGCAGGGGGTCGCGCAGGGGCTCCACGTGGCGGCTGTGGGAGGCGTAGTCGACGGGGAGGCGGCGGGCCCAGACCTCGTCCCGGGCGCAGGCGTCGAGCAGCGCGGTGACGGCGTCCTCGTCCCCGGCGACGACGGTGGCTGCCGGTCCGTTCTCCACCGCGACCTCGACACGCCCGGCCCAGGGGGCGAGGAGTTCGGCCGCCCGGGACGCGGGCACGGCCAGTGAGGCCATCGCGCCGCGGGTGGTGAGGGTGCGCAGGAGTCGGCTGCGCAGGGCCACCACCCGGGCGGCGTCGGCGAGGCTGAGGGCGCCGGCGACGTGTGCGGCGGCGATCTCGCCCTGGCTGTGTCCGATGACCGCGCCGGGGTGCACGCCGTGCGCGCGCCACAGCTCGGCGAGGCCCACGTACATGGCGAACAGGGCGGGTTGGACCACCTCGGCGCGGTCCCGTTCCGCGGCGGGGGACGTGCCGCGGACCACGGCGGTGACGTCGCTCTCCGTCCAGGGCCGCAGGGCGCGGGCGCACCGGTCGAACGCCGCGGCGAAGACCGGGGACTCGGCGAGCAGTCGGGCGCCCATGGCGGGCCATTGGGCGCCCTGGCCGGGGAAGACGAACACCGGACCGGGGCCGGCGGCGGCCCGGGCGCGGACCAGGCCCGGGGCCTCGCGGTCGGCCGCGAGCGCGTCCAGGGCGGCGAGCAGGGCGTCCCGGTCGGTTCCGGTCACGGCGGCCCGTTCGTCGAGGGGGCCGCGGGTGGTGGCCAGGGAGTGGCCCAGGGCGACGGGGTCGGTGGTCGGGTCGGTGCGCAACCGGTGGGCGAGGGCCGCGGCTTGCGGCGGCAGGGCCTCGGGGGTGGCGGCGTACAGCGGCCACACCAGGGGGGCTTCGCCCCGTCGGGGGCGGACCACCCGGCGGGCGGAGGGCGCTTCCTCCAGCAGGACGTGGGCGTTGGTGCCGCTGATGCCGTAGGCGAGGACGCCGGCGCGGCGGGGTTCGGCGCCGCGCGGCCAGGGGCGGGCGGCGTGCAGCAGGCGCATGGTGCCGCGTGACCAGTCGACCGCGGGGGTGGGGTGGGCGGCGTGCAGGGTCGCGGGCATCTCGCCGTGTCGCAGGGCGAGCACCGTCTTGATGAGTCCGGCGAGGCCCGCGGCGGCCTGGGTGTGGCCGATGTTGGACTTCGCCGAGCCGATCCACACGGGGGCGTCGGGGTGGCGGCCGTGGGCGTACGCGCTCTGGAGGGTGGCGGCTTCGACGGGGTCGCCGACCGGGGTTCCGGTGCCGTGGGCCTCGATGAGGTCGATCTGGTGCGGGTGCAGGTCGGCATCGCGCAACGCGTCGGTGATGACGGCCTGTTGGGCGACTCCGTTAGGCACGGTGAGCCCGGCGCCGGTGCCGTCCTCGTTGAGGGCGCTGCCCCGGATGACGGCGAGGACGCGTTGGCCGGTGGCACGGGCGCGGGAGAGCGGGGTCAGCAGCAGGGCGGCGACCCCTTCGGCGGGGGCGAAGCCGTCCGCGTCGGCGGCGAAGGACTTGCAGCGTCCGTCGGGGGTGACGGCGCCGAGCCGGGAGAAGTAGACGAGGACGTCGGGCTCGGCCATCACGCACACACCGGCGGCGAGCGCGCTGTCGCACTCCCCGGCGCGCAGGGCGCGGACGGCGAGGTGTACGGCGGCGAGGGAGGAGGAGCAGGCAGTGTCCACGGAGAGCGCCGGGCCGTGCAGCCCCAGCGCGTAGGAGATGCGTCCGGCGGCGGCACTGACCGACAGCCCGGTGGGCAGGTACGCCTCCAGGTCGGCTTCGGGTTCGCCGAGGCGGCACAGGTAGCGGCTCTCGCTGATGCCCACGTAGACACCGGTGCGGGAGCCGCGCAGGCTCGCGGGGGCGATCCGGGCGTGCTCGACGGTGCCCCAGGCGCATTCCAGCAGGAGGCGCTGTTGGGGGTCCATGGCGGTGGCTTCGCGGGGGCCCACTCCGAAGAACGCGGCGTCGAAGTCCCCGATCCGGGGGAGGAATCCGCCGTGGCGCACCCGGGTGCTCCCGGCCGTTACGGGGTCGGGGTGGGTGAGGCGGTTCAGGTCCCATCCCCGGTCCCGGGGGAGCCCGGTGCGGAAGTGGTGCCCTGCCGACAGGAATCGCCAGAACGCTTCGGGGGACGTGCAGTCGCCCGGGAAGCGGCAGTTCATTCCGATGACGGCGATGGATTCCTGGGCGGAAGGCCCCACGCCACACCTCCTGGTGGGTTGCGCCGCGACGGGTCGATCACTGCGGTGGTGGACGGAAGACCACCACCGCAGTCCCCGGGGCGGCCGGGGCCTTCGGGCGGTCGGTGGCCCCGGGAACGGCGTCAGGTGCGCTGGTGCGCTGCGGCGTTGTGCAGTGTTGAGGTCACGGAGGGACCCCGTCAAAACCCGTTCACCCGTAAGGTCGGCCGCCCCTCCCCTGCGGTGCGCGGAGCGGCCGACACCCGTACGTCCTCCGGACGTTCGGACGATTCGGCGGGTCGGGGCCGCCGTCCGGGCGGTTCGGTTCCGGTCGCGGCGGTGGGGGCGCGTCGGGCGTTCCCGGTGGGGACGGAATCGACTTCCCCGCCGGTCGCTCCGCAGCCCGCTCCGCCCTTGTTCCGCCGCGGCGATACGGGTGCTCCTCCGGGGTGTTCTCCACCCCGGAAGGTCTGCGATTCCGGACGGAACTCCATCGGCCACGACGCGCACACGCCCTTTCCGATTCCCCGTGGAGGGTGGTGAATTCCGCGCATGAATTTTTGCTCTCCATGCGGGGCGACGATTTCGCGGAGCGGGCGGAAAAGGGGCGCATCAGGGGGCGCGGGGGCGACGCCCCCCGGAGCGTTGACGCACGGGGAGGGTGAAGTGCCTGGGAATTCACGCGGGGCGCACCCCCTTCCCGGGGCGGCCGGGCCTCCGTGGGCGTCGAGGGGACTGCGGCACGGGCACCTCGTGGGCGCGTGCGGGGCCCGTGGAACCCGCTCGCCCCTCAGGGAACACCAGGGCAAAACGCGCCATAGAACCCATTCACGAAGTGAAGCCCACCCGCCCCTCTCGCACATTCAGGTGAGACTCCCCCGCCGAAACGTCCCGATCATGCCCGTCATTCAGTTCGGATGCGACCTCCGCATTGTCGTCCGGACGCAACTGGGGCGGGCGGAGTCACCCTTCCCGACGACCTTGCCCCCTGCGTATGCTGAGATCACTGCATCCACCAGCGAAGAATGTACGCGCTCCACTCAGTCCCCTTTTTCCGACGAATCCCTTCAAGGCATTCCTCCGCCCGCTCTCCTTTTCCGACGCATACCGGTGCCGCGCCGAGCGGCACGGAGAGCGGCGGAAGCAACGGCCGCCGGTCCGACACCGCTTCCGCCCCGTCGCGCGGCGCCGACGCCGCCGCCCGACGCCCGCACGGCACGGACCACGGAACGCCGCCGGTCCCCGACGTCCGACGGCCCGAGGGGGCCGCACGCGACCACCACCCCTCTGCGCAGGAGAGACCATGAACGCGAAGACGCTCGAAAAACCGGACGATCCCGCCGTTCCGCTCCCCCGGATCGTCGTCCGGCCGCTCCGGGGGCGCGACGGCCACCTGGAGCAGATACGCGCGGCCCTGCTCACCACCGCGGAGGGCCGGCAGGGCGGGATCACCCTGCTGGAGTCACCCGCCGGCAGCGGTAAGACCAGGCTGCTCCAGGAGTCCGGCACCCTCGCCGAGGCGCTCGGCTACACCGTGCTCGACTGCTCCACCACCGGCGCGTGGCGCGGCGACGAGACCCCGTCGACGCTCCTGGCCACCGGGCGGGCGGTGACCACCCGGGTGCCGCGCCCGGTGCGGCCCACCGGCCCGGTGCAGATCCAGGCGCAGATCGACGCCGGACTGCGGCGCGGACCGGTGCTGGTCGTGGTGGACGACGCCCAGTGGGCCGACCCGGTGCAACTGCGCACCCTGTGCGGGCTCGCCCTCAAACTCGTGACCGTTCCGGTGCGGTGGCTGCTCAGCATGCGCACGGAGGACGCCCGGTCGGCGAACGGGCTGTTGCTGCGCAACCTCACCACCCATCGTGCGCAGTGGCTCACCCCGCTCGCCCCGCTCGACGACGTCTCGGTCGCCGATCTGATGGGCGATCTGCTCGGCGCCCGGCCCAGCGACGACGTCCGCGCCTTGGGCGAGAGCCTCGGCGGCAGCCCGCAGGCCGTCGTGGAGTTGGTGCGCGGGCTGGCGGAGGAACGGTGCCTGCGGATCGGCGGGGACACCGTGAGCCTGGTGGCCGAACCCCTGGCGAGCGGGTTCACCTCGGCCGTCGCCGCCGATCCGGGCGCCCATCTGCCCGCGACGTTCCAGCGACTGATGCGGGACCGCCTGGACCGGCTCGCACCGGGGACCCAGCGGCTGCTCCAGGTGGCGGCGGTGCTCGGGCCGTCCTTCCTGCCCCGCGATCTGGCGGACATGGCCGACGAGCGTCCCGTCCAACTGCTGGGCCCGCTCCAGGAGTCCTTGGCCGCGGGCATCCTCACCAGCGGTCCCGAAGAGTTCGCCTTCCACCGCGAGGCGATCTGGTACGCGGTGCTCGGGACCGTCCCCCCGCTGATGCGCTCGTTGCTGCACCGGCAGGCGGCCAACATGATCCTCGACCGGCTCGGGGACGGCACCGCCGCGGCGGTGCACCTCGTGCACTGCGCGCACGCCGACGACGCCCAGGCCATCGCCACCATCCAGGCGGCGGCGGAACGGCTGTTGCCCCTTGCCCCGCAGGCCGCCTCCGCCCTGGCGCTGCGCGGACTCGACATCACCCGCCCCGCGCAGCCCGCCTATCTGGCGCTGGCGACGACGGCGACCGCCGCGCTGGTGCGCTCCGGCACGCTCCACCGGGCCGTCGAGGTCGCCGAACGGGTGCTGGCCGTGCACCAACGGGCCGGCGAAGCCCCGCTCGGTCCGTCGCCGGACTGCGCGCACACGGACCCCCGCACCTGGCCGCTGCGGGCCTGGTTGGCCACGGCCCTGCTGCTGCGCGGGGACGCGTCCGCCGTTCCCCGTCTGCTGCGCAACCCCGCGCCGCAGGGCCCGCCGCCGACCGCCGCGCCGGGACCGGACGGCCCCTCCCCCCTGCTGTTGCGCCTGACGGTGCTGTCCCACACCGACGAGCGGGCCGCGCTGGCCGCGGCCGACGAGGTCCTGCGCGCCGAGGAGGACCACCAGGAGGACGAGCGGGCGGCGGCCCGCACCATCCGGGCCACGGCCCTGTGGTCACGGGGCCGTCTGGACGAGTCCCTCGCCCTGCTGGAGCGGACCGAGGTGCCGCCCGAGGCGGGCGGTGGCATCTGGCAGGGCAACGCCCTGTGGAACCGGGCGTGGCTCCTGATCAAGATGCGCAGACTCGACGAGGCCGCCGTAGCCGTCGACACCATCCGCCGCAGCATCGACACCCGGTCCAACGGGGTGTTGGACCCGGTCCAGCACGCCCTGCGCGCCTGGATGTGCTTCGCCCGGGGCGAACTCGCCGACGCGGAGGCCCACGCCGCGACGGGGCTCACGGCGGCGGCCGAGGCCCGGATGCCCCTGTGCGAGCCCCACCTGCGGGCGGTGCTGGTCGCCGTGGCCTTGCGCCGCGGCGACCTCGCCGAAGCCTTGGAACGGCAGGCCCAGTGGGACCGGGGCGAACCCTGGGACCCGTCGGCCGGCCCGGTCGACCCCGAGGCGCCGCCCCGTCCGTGGTGGGCGCTGCGGTGTCTGCTCACAGCCCAGGTGACGGCCGCGCGGAGGGGGGCCGAACAGGCGCTGGAGGTGCTGCGGGAGGCCCGTCTCCACGTGGGTCCGCGACGGCAGTTGACGGTGGAGGACCCCACGGCCACGGCCTGGTGCGTGCGCACCGCGCTGGCGGCGGGCGACCGGGAGTTCGCGGTCCGCATGGTGGAGTGCGCCGAGGAGATCGCCGCGGCGGCCCCCGGGCACCCGGCGGTCGCGGCCGCGGCCGACCACGGGCGGGCGCTGTTGGACGGGAACGGGGCGTTGTTGTCCCGTGCCGCGGAGCACTACGCCGACCCGTGGGGAGCCGCTTCGGCGACCGAGGACATGGGCGTGCTGCTGGGCCCCGAGGACCGGGACGGCGCGATCGGCGCGTTCAACCGGGCGATGGCCCGGTACGACGCCCTGGGCGCCAAGCGGGACTCCGCCCGGGTGCGCAGACGGCTCCGCCGGCTCGGGGTCCGACGACGGCACTGGAACCTGGTCGCCCGGCCGCAGACCGGTTGGGACAGCCTCACCGGGGCCGAGGAGAAGGTGGCGCACCTGGTGGCCCGTGGACTGACGAACCGTCAGGTCGCCGGGGAGTTGTTCATCTCCCCCCACACGGTGAGCTTCCACCTGCGGCAGATCTACCGGAAGCTGTCGATCCAGTCGCGGGTGGACCTCACCCGGATCGTGTGCGCCCCCGTCGCCCAGCGGGACCGGGCGCCCTTCGACGGGCCCTGAGCGAGGCGGCGGGCGCCGGCCGCGGCGCCCGCCGCCCGAACCCGGTGCCGGGGGTGCCCCGTCCCGGCACCGGGTGTCCTAGCGGGCCACCGCCTCGATGAGGCTCTGCGGCGACCGGGTCGGGGTGACCCGGGTGCGACGGAGCCCGGCGGCCTCGAACAGGGCGTCGTACTCGCCCAGTTCGCGTTCGCGCCCCGGCAGCACCGCGAGCATGTCGAGGTCCAGCAGAGGGGCGAACCCGGACTCCCCGGGCGGACCCAGCGGCATCTCGACCACGACCACCCGCCCGCCGGGGGCGAGGGCCTCCCGGCAGCGGCCCAGCAGGGTGGTGCAGGAGGCGTCGTCCCAGTTGTGCAGGACGGCCTTCAGCAGGAAGAGGTCGGCTCGGGGCAGGGGGTCGAAGAAGGACCCGGCGAGCACGGTGACCCGGTCGGCCAACCCGGCCGCCCGCGCCGCCGCCCGCGCGGTCTCCGCCACCGCGGGGAGTTCGACCACCGTGCCGCGCACCCGTGGGTCGGCGCGCAGCACGGCGTGCAGGAGTTCCCCGTTCGCCCCTCCGACGTCCACCGCCGTCTGCACCCCGCGGGTGTCGAGGAGGGTGGCGACCTCCTCGGACAGTCCGGCGGTCAGTTCGCCCATCGAGGCGGCGAACCGCTCCCCCTCCTCGGGGTGGGCCTGGAAGTGCGCCCAGATGTCCCGGCCGAGTGCCTCCCGCGTCTGCGGGGTGCCGGTCCGCACCGCCTCGGGGAAGCGGCTCCAGGGCTGCCAGTGGCCTGGGGCGCCGTGCACCAGGGCGATCGTCCGCAGGGACCGCGGGGCGTCGGCGCGCAGGGTGTCGAGGAGCGGGGTGGAGCGGTAGCGGCGGCGCGCGTCGACCTCGACCAGGTCGAGGGCCGCGCAGGCCCGCAGCAGCCGGGCCAGTCCGTCGGGGTCGGCGTCGACCCGCCGGGCCAACTCGGCGGCGGTCAGGGGTCCCTGGGCCAGGTGGTCGGGGACCGACAGCTCGGCGACGGTGCGCACGATCTGGGTCCGCCAGTACCCGGTGATCAGGGACATCATGCGTTCGTCGGCCGAGGGGCGGGGGGCGGGTGCGGTCATGGTCGTCCCTTCTCCGGGTCGCTCCCGCGGGGGCGGGGCGGTCGCGGGGGCGCGGTGCGCACGTGCTCGGGGCGGAACCCGAGGCCGATGATCCGGCTCATCAGCAGTTGGGCGGGTCCGCACCGGGCGAACAGTCGGGGGGCGGGGGGTTGTCGGCCCTTCTTCACCGTGGTGTCGATGCCGAAGCGTTGGGTGCCGCGTTGCAAGCCCTGGGACAGGACCGTGGCGAGCAGCCGGCGGCGGCGCACCGCGGCCAGGAGCGCGTCGTCGAACCGGGCACCGGTGCGCTGGGCGTGCAGGAGCGGGGCGGTGAGTGCGTTGGCGGTGGCGACGGCGTCCTGCACGGCCAGGTTGACGCCGAAGCCGGCGACCGGGGACATCGCGTGCGCGGCGTCCCCGATGAACAGCAGGCCGGGCCGGTGCCAGCGGTCCAGCCGGTCGATGCGGGCCTTGAGGACGCTGAGTTCGTCCAGGGAGCGCAGTTCGTGCACCCGGTCGGCGAGGAAGGGCACCAGTGCGGCGAGGTCGGCGCGGAAGGCGTCCAGCCCGGCGCGCCGCACGGCGTCGAGGCCGCCGCGGGTCGTCTCGTAGGACATCTGCCAGTAGTGCCCGCGGTCGGTGGCCCCGAAGATCCGGCCCGGGCCGACCCGCACGCAGATGCCTTCGTCGGGGTCGGTCGGCCGGCGGGAGATCCGGAAGAAGGCGACGTCCAGCGAGCGGCCCAGCAGTCGGGGGCGGGCTCCCACCTCCTCGCGGAGCGTGGAGTGCCGGCCGTCCGCGGCGACCACCAGGGTGCAGTGGACTTCGAGGTCACCGGCCCGGCCGCGGGCGCGCACCCCCCGTACCCGGCCGTCCGCGGAGCGCAGCACGCCGTGGGCGGCGGTGCCCATCAGCAGCCGGTGGGCGGGGTGGCGGCGTCCCTCGGCGGTGATCAGGTCGAGGAAGTCCCACTGGGGGACGAAGGCCATGTACGGGTAGGCCACCCGGAGCCGGGTGAAGTCGGCGATGTCGGTGCGGCGGCCGTCCTGGACGACGCCGATGGTGGTGACCTTCTGGTGCGGCAGGGCGTGGAACCGGTCGATGAGGTCGAGTTCGTCCAGGAGTTGGAGGGTCGCGGGGTGCACGGTGTCCCCGCGGAAGTCGCGGTGGAAGTCGTGGTGCCGCTCCAGGACCACCGTTTCGATTCCGGCGCGGGCGAGCAGCAGGCCGAGCATCGCGCCGGCGGGCCCGCCGCCGACCACGCAGACGGTGGTGCGCACGGGCTCGACCGCGCACCCGGCGTCCGGGGACGGCGTCGGCGCAGGGCTCACGGGGCGTTCCACACGGCGGCGCTCATGGTGGGGATGAGGTCCCGGGTGAAGGTCACGCCGGGCAGGTGGGCGCGGTAGGCGTCCTCGAACCCGGTGTGGGTCAGGGGCGTGTGGGCCGCGCTCATCTCCAGCCAGCGCGGGTGCAGCATCATCCGCAGCGAGTCGGCGGCGGCGTCCGCGTCGCCCGACACCTCGTACAGGGTGCGGGCGGTGTCGAAGGCGTAGGCGCACTGCTCGCCGGGGCGGGCGGCGTGCGCCTCCTCGGGTTGGGTGACGTCGATGACCACGAGCCGTCCGCCGGAGGCGACCAGGTCCCGCAGCCGCGGCAGCACCGTCGCGGCGGGGCCCAGGTGGAAGACGGAGTTGACGGACAGCACCAGGTCGAAGGTGCCGTCGACGGCCGGGGAGAGTTCCAGGGCGCTGCGGTGCTGGTAGCTGACCGGGACGCGGCTCGGTTTGGCGGCGGCGAGGTCGAGCATCCGGCGGGAGATGTCGACGCCGACCACCTCGTCGTACCGTTCGGCGAGCAGCAGGCAGTTGTTGCCGCTGCCGCAGCCGACGTCCAGGGCCCGCCGTCCCTCGGGCAGCCGTTCCACCAGCCAGGAGCGGACCGGGCTGGTGGCCGCGTCACGGACCTGGGTGAACCGTTCGTACAGGTCGGCGAGGTCGTCGAAGTACGGCTCGGGGCGGCTGGGCCCGGTGGTCTCCTGGGCGGCAGGGGTCATCGACACGTCCTCGGGGTGCGGCGGGGTCGGCGGCTTCCCCCGGCGCGGCCGGTCGGGGGCCGCGGGGGTGTGGGGGGAGGGCCCGAACGTACCGGCCGGGCAGGGCGGCCGGAAGCGGAAGGGGAGGTGACACGCCGGATACCGCGCACTCGCGCGGGGTGGCGCGTCCCGGCGCGCGCGCCACCCCCTCCACCGCGGGGCCGTGGGGGGCCGCCCCGCCGCAACAACCGTCAGTCCGCGCGCGCGGCGCGCGATGCGGAGGGGGGTGGGCGAGGGTCAGACTCGGGCCCGTGGGCCCAGTCCGGGCCCGATGTCCGAGTCCACGCTGAGGGGTCACATGCACGACGCACACGACTGCGACGTCCTCGTCGTCGGGGCGGGACCGAGCGGGCTGACCGCCGCCCTGGCCCTGGCGCAGCAGGGGGTACGGGTACGGATCGTGGACCGGGGGTCCGGTCCGGTCGAGGAGGCACGGGCCGCGATCGTGCACGCTCGGACGTTGGAGCTGCTGGACCGGTTGGGGGTGGCGGAGCAGGCGGTGGCCCGGGGGCTGCCGATCGCCGAGGTGGCGATCCACGAACGGGGGCGGCCGGCCGGGCGGATGCCGCTCGCGGGCGAGGGCACGGCGGCGTGGACCCGCTTCCCGTACGCGCTGGCGTTGGAGCAGTTCGAGACGGAGCGGCTGCTGGTGGACGCGCTGGCCGAGCACGGGGTGGCCGTCGACTGGGACACGGCGGTGGACGGCCTCGACGACTCCGGGCGGGGCGTGCGGGTGCGGACGCGGCGGGGTGCGGCGGCCGGCGAGGTGACGGCGCGCTGGTTGATCGGCGCGGACGGGGCGAGCAGCACCGTGCGGCACCTGTTGGGGCTGGACTTCGGGGGGCGCACCTACCAGCAGAGCGGCATGCTCGCCGATGTCACCCTGGACGTGGACCTCGGGGTGCGGGGGATGCGGTTGAACCTGACGCGGGGCGGTTTCGTCGGCATCCTGCCGCTGGCGAGCGGCAGGTGCCGGCTGTTCGGCGTGGTGCCGCCGTGGATCCACCACGGGGACGAACCCGCCGCGGTGTCGCACGAGGCGTACGCCCCGCTGGAGCCGGAGGTGCTGCACCGGTGGTTCGCGGACTTCTTCCGGGTGGACGCGGAGTTGCGGGAGGTCGTGTGGGCGTCGATGTTCCGGTTCCACAGCCGGATCGCGTCGCGGTTCGACTCGGGGAGTTGCTTCCTGATCGGGGACGCGGCGCACATCCACAATCCGGCCGGGGGCCAGGGCCTCAACCTGGGCATCGGGGACGCGGTCAACCTGGCCTGGAAGCTGGCGGAGGTGACGCACGGACGGGCTCCGGCGTGGTTGGTGGACACCTACGACGCGGAGCGGCGGCCGGTCGCGCGCACCGTGCTGAAGCGGACGGACCTGGGGTTCCGGGCGGAGACGGGCAACAGTGCGGCGGCGGTGTGGATGCGGACCCATCTGGTGACCCGGGTCATCGGCGCGGTCAGCCGATTGGCGCCGGTGCGGCGGTTGTTCTTCCACGTCTTCTCGCAGCTGTGGATCACCTACCGGGGCAGCCGTGCGGTGGCGGGCGGCCCGCGGGTCGCGGGCCGGCTGCGGCCCGGGGACCGGGCCCCGCACGCCCCGCTGGGGGGCGCCGGCGGCGAAGGCCCGGGGGGCGCGCGCAGCGTGTTGGACCTGACCCACGGCGCCGGCTACCACGTGCTCTGCTTCCCGGGGGCGTCCGGTACCGCGGCGGGCGTCGGTGCGGTGGCGGAGGCCTTGGACGACCGCTATCCCGGGCTGGTGACCGTCCACGAGGTGCCGCCGCGGGAGGCGGCAGCCCGGCGGGCGTACCAGGTGCGGGGGGCGCGGTGGGTGGTGGTGCGGCCGGACGGGCACGTGGCCGTGGTGGTCGACCTACCGGACGCCGATCCGGTGGGGCGGCTCACCGCCCATCTGGACCGGGTGCTGGTCCCGGCGTCGCAGCGGGATCCAGACGCAGGGTGAGTCGGGAGGGGCCGTGGAAGACGAGGTCGTAGGGGTAGGCGACCTCGTCGACGGCGAGGGTGCCGGACGGACGCGGTCCGCCGAGGCCGTCGAGGGCGGCGAGCAGCAGTCCGAGCCCGATCTCGATCTCGGTCCGGGCGAGCGCGGCGCCCAGGCAGTAGTGGATGCCGAGGCCGAAGCTGACGTGGCGGCCCCGCCGGTCGAGTCGGAGCGCGTCCGGTTCGGGGAAGCGGGCGGGGTCCCGGTTGGCGGCGCCGAGCAGGGCGACGACCTTGCTGCCGCGCGGCACCGGATGGCCGCCGAGGGTCAGGTCCCGGTAGGCCCAGCGGGTGACCGCCTGCACGGGCGGGTCGAAGCGGACGAGTTCGTCCACCGCGGACGGCGGGATGCGGGGGGTGCGCCGCAGCGCCGCCCAGGACTCGGGGCGCGCGGCGAGGGCGAGGACGGATTTGGCGAGGGTGTTGGTGGTGGTCTCGTGGCCGGCCGTCATGAGGTGCACGCAGGTCGCGACGGTCTCCGTGTCGTTCAAGGACCTGCCTGCGGGCCGGGCGGTGACGAGCAGGGACACCAGGTCCGGGCCGGGGTCCGTGCGGCGGCGGGCGGCGAGGTCGAGGAAGTAGGCGGTGAGTTCACGGGCGGCGGCGTCGGCGCGGCGGGGCGCGGCGGGGTCGTGCGCCGCCCGGCTGCTGCTGGCCTGTTGGACGTCGACGGCCCGGTCCCGCAGCCAGGGCCAGTCCTCGGACGGCACGCCGAGGAGGGCGGAGATCACCAGGATCGGGAAGGGGGCGGCGAACTCCTCGACGAGGTCCACCACCCCTTCGCGGCGGGCGGTGGCGGTCAGGTCGCGGAGCAGGTCGGTGGCGATGGTGCGGATGCGTTCCCGCAGGTCGGTGACGACGGCGGGGGTGAACTCCCGGTTCACCACGGACCGCAGCCGGGTGTGGCGGGGCGGGTCGAGGAAGACCAGCCAGTTCTCCACGAGGTCGCGCAGCGCGGAGCGTCCGTCCGGGGCCGGGTCGGTGCCCCGGGCCCGGTGGGCGCTGCGCCCGTAGGCGGGGTCGCCGAGGACCCTGACGACCTCGGCGTGGCCGAGCACGTAGTGGGTGGGGGGCGCGTCGGGGGCGGTGGGGTCGGGCACCGGGTGGACGGGGGAGGCGGCGCGGTAGCGGTGGTACACCGGGTAGGGGTCGACGAGCCGGTCGGCGGACCATCCGGTGAGGCCGAACGGGGGGAGCGTGGCGCCGGTGCGGTTCATGGGCGTCCTCGGGGGTGGCCGGGCGGCCCGGGCCGGTCGGGTGCGGCCGGGTGGTGGGCGCCGGTGACCCGGGCGACCACGGTGGCGGGGTCACCCGGCGGTGCCTCGCCGCGCCAGGCCACGTGTCCGTCCGGGCGGACCAGGACGAAGGGCCGTTCGTAGCTGTCGGCGAGGTCGGGGGACTCGTAGCGGTGGACGGTGAACGGGGCGCCACGGTCGGCGAAGGCGCGGGCGAAGCCGTCGATGCGGGGCGACGGACCGCCGGCCAGCAGGACGAAGCCGTTGCCGAACAGGTCCAGGGTCGATCTGCCCGGGGCCAGCCAGACGTGCGGGGCGCGGGAGCCGGGCCGGGTGCCCGGGCGTCGGTCGGGGCCGGTGTCGTCGGGGGCGGTGGGGTCGGGGACCACGATCGGGGAGTCGGCGTAGCGGAAGCCGAGGTGGATCTCCGGGGCGTCGAACTCCCGGCCCACTCCCCCGCGGGCGAGTGCCGTGCTGATCGTCCGTCGCAGCCGCTCGCCCTCGGGGGTGTCGTCGTTGAGCGCGGCGGGGACCTCGCGGCCCATCGCCCGGGCGAAGTTGCGGTTGGCCTCCTCCAGTCCTTCGAGGGCGACGGGCCGCCGCTCGGCGGTGTAGCTGTCCAGCAGCCCGGGTCCGGCCCAGCCGTCCAGGGCGGCGGCGAGTTTCCAGCCCAGGTCGGCGGCGCCGCAGATGCCGGTGTTCATGCCGAAGCCGCCGGACGGGGAGAGGGTGTGGGCGGAGTCGCCGACGAGGAAGACCGGTCCGGCGCGGAAGGTGTCGGCGACCCGGTGCACCAGGTGCCAGGTGTTGTCCGACAGCACCTCGACGGGGGTGTCGGGGGCGAGTGCCCGGCGGACGAGGACGTCCGCGTCGACGAGCGAGTCGGGGTGGCCCTGGAGGCCGACCGTGAGTCGGTAGAGGCCGGCGCCGTCGAGGGCGCGGAGCGGGAAGCGCAGGGCGGAGGACATCAGCAGGTAGTAGAAGTTGGCGTTGCGGGCGCCGAGTTCGGCGCGCAGCCGGGGGGCGCGGAAGAGGATGTTGCGGAAGACCCGGGTGCGGTAGCGGGCGGGGGCCGGGATGTCGCACTGCTTGCGGATCGGCGAGGAGGTGCCGTCGCAGGCGATGAGGTAGCGGGCGTGCACCGGGGTGGACCGGCCGGTGGTCTGGTCGGTGAGTTCGGCGCGCACCGCGTCGCCGTCCACCGCGACCCGGTCCACCCGGGTCCGCAGGTGCACGGGCCCGTCCGGGCCGGTCCCGAGTTCGGCGCGCAGCAGCGGACCGAGCCAGTGCTGGGGGCAGATGGCGTCGGGTTCGGGGGTGTGCCGGAACGGGGGGCGGGTGTCCATGGTGTGGCGGGGCAGTCGGAACAGTTCGTGGCCGCCGACCCGGGTCACCCAGACGGCGTCCAGGCTGTGGTCGCCGGGCCATCCCGAGCGGCGGATGCGGTCGGCGACGCCCCAGCGGCGGAAGAACTCCATGGAGCGCGGGCCGATGCTGCTGACCTTGGGGTGGGTGACGGTGCCGTCGCCGGCTTCGGCGAGGACGAAGTCGACGCCGCGCGAGCGCAGTTCGAGGGCGGTGGCGAGCCCGGTGGGGCCTCCTCCGACGATGAGCACGTCGGTGTCGCGGACCCGGCCGGGGGGTCGGGTTCCTGCGTCCGGCGCAGCGTTCAACGGTCCTCCCTGGTGGCGTGTGCGGCGGCCTCGGCGGGCGGGCGGTGGCCGGGCGCCGTCACCCGGCGGGGTGCGGTGTGGGCGTGGATCTGGCGGGCGGCGGCCAGCCCCGACTCCAGGGCGCCCTCGATCCATGCGGGGGTCGTCGAGCAGTGCTCCCCGGCGAAGAACAGGGCGCCCTGGGGGTGGGCGGCCAGGGCGCGTTCCTCCTCCGCGGTGGCCGGCTCCTTGCTCCAGCGCACGGAGGCGGCGCCCCGGCTGGACGGGTCCTCGCCCCAGATCTGGGTCTCGGCGTCGATGACCATGCCGGGTTGGGCGAGTTCGGGGTGCATGGTGCTCAGTTCGCCGAGGACCGTGGCGACGAGCTTGTCCCGGGGGACCTCGCTCAGGGCGTCCGCGTCGGGTCCGATGGTGTAGCTGGCGAGGAGGGCGGCGCCGAGCCGGGGATCGTTCTCCACCGGCGGGTAGTAGGTCTGCCGGGTCAGTCCGCCGGTGAAGGAGCCGCCGCCGCTGATCCCGTCGCGTTCCCAGAACGCTTCGCGACAGTGCAGCGCGACCTTGGTGGCCGGCCAGTACTGCATGTCGTTGACGACGGCGGTCTTGGCGGGTTCGACACCGGTGAGGGGCATCCGGCGCAGCACCGAGAACGGCAGGGTGCACAGGACGTGGTCGCAGGCCAGTCGACGGGTCGAGAGTCCGTGCCGCACGTCGACGAGGACCGCGTCGGGTCGTACGTGCACGCCCAGCACCCGCTGTCCCCACCGCACCGGGCCCTTGAGGCGGCGGGCCAGCCGCCGGGGTATCTGGTCCATGCCGCCGTCGAGGCGGAACAGCGCCGAGGAGGTCTCGGTGACGACGTCGTCGAAGAAGTAGCGGAACCGGCCGTTCGCGGCGAACCCCTGGTGGTGGGCGAAGAACCGGTTGAGGTCGATGCGTTGGACGGGGCCGTCCACCAGGTAGGGGCGCACGTCGAGGACGGCGAGGAGGTCGAGGAGTTCGTGGTGGAGCCCGGAGAGCAGGGCGCGGCCGAAGGTGCCGGGGGCGACGGCGTCGACGCTCGCGGCGAGCCAGGCCGCGCAGAGCACGGTCTCCGGGCGGTAGGGGTGACCGGCGGGCAGGCTGCGGCGGAACTGTTCCACCAGGACGGGCGAGGCGTCCCGGACCCGGACGTGGCCGGCGGGGGTCTCCAGGTAGCTGGCGTCGTCGGAGAAGAGGGGCCGGAACTGCCGCACCCGGTCGCTCAGGCGCAGCCGGTCGATCCACTGCAGGGTGAGGTGGTGGGCCGCGGGGATGCGCATGGCTCCCAGTTCGACGAGCGGGCCGCCGGTGGCGAAGCCGTGGGTGCGGACCCGGCCTCCGGGGCGCAGCCGGGCTTCGAGCACCTGCACGCGGTGGCCGAGGCGTTCGAGTTCGTGCGCGGCGGCGAGTCCGGCGACGCCGGCTCCGAGCACGGTGATCCGCTTGGGGCGGCGGGCGGACGGATCGGGTGGGGGGGACGGAACGGCGGGGTCGCGGCCCGTGGCCGCCGGGCGTGTCCTGCGCACCGTGCTCCTTAGGGAGGGAGGGGGGACGGTTGCCGACGAGCTCCCTGGGGAGCGGCGCGGTGGGCCGGCCCGGGCGCTCGGGAGGCGGTCGGCGGACCGCCGGCCGGGTGCCGTCGTGGGCATCGACCCCGCCGTTTATCGTGCGAGGGCGTGGGCACCACCCACATCCCCCTGCCGGCACGGGCCTTGACGGTTTGTGGTAGCCGCGCGCGCCGGTGTCCGTGCGGGGCGGGGCTCCACACCCCGCGAGCCAGCGGATTCGCACGGGCTCGGGCCCGGTGGGCACGGGGTCGGGGCAGGCTGACTCCCCCGTTCCCCCCAGCCCCACGGAGTGTGCGATGGCGGAGCCCTCAGATCAGGTCGGACCGGACGCGCCCCCCGCGGCGGGGGTGCGCACCCATCTGCGCACCCCGGACGGGCTCTGGCTCGCCGGCACCCTGACCCCCGCGGTCGTCTCCCCGCCCGACACCGCCCGCGCCGCGCTGTTCCTGCACGCCGAGGGCGCCACCCGCGAGCAGGGCGGGCTCTACGCACAGGTCGCGCAGGCCCTGGCGACCGCGGGGGTGACGGGCCTGCGCTTCGACCTGCCCGGTCACGGGGTGAGCGAGGGGCGTCAGGCCGAGCTGAGCCTGTCGGGGCTCCTCAACGTGATCGGCGCGGGTTCGCGGCTGCTGAGGGAACGGATCGGGGCCACCCGGATCCATCTGCTGGCCGCGGGGCTGACCGGCGGGGTGGCCGCCGGGTACGCGGCGCGGCGCGGCGCGGAGATCGAGCGGTTGGTGCTGTTCGACCCGCTGATCGACTACCAGGAACGGTTCGTGGACGGTTCCGGGGCGTGGCGCGACGGCTACCTGGACGAGGTGTCCGGCCGGGAGTTGGTGGCCGACGGGCGGGTGCGCTACTCCCCCGGGCTGACCCTGGGCAGGGCGATGCTCAACGAGGTGTTCTGGCTCCAGCCGCGCGGGGTGCTCGGTGCGATCACCGCGCCGACGCTGGTGGTGCACGGGACGGGGGCCTCCTGCGTGCCGCTGCGTTCCTCGCGGACCGCCGTCGAGGCCCTCTCCGTCGCGCGCCGGCTGTTGGACCTGACCGGGGCGACGGGCTCGGCCCGGACCACCGCCGCGGCGCGGGCGGCGGTGGAATGGCTCCTGGGGGCGGACCCGGGGCGGTCGGCCGAGCGGTGAGCCCGTCTACGGGGCGCCCCCGCCGGGCGGCTCCGCGTCGCGGGGCCAGGAGGCGTAACGGCGCAGTCCGTACAACAGGGGTCGAGGGAAACGGTGTTGACGCATGCCGTACACCTCGCCGAAGACCACCGTGTGGCTGCCGACGACCTGGCGACCGCTGACCGCGCAGTCGGCGACGGTGTGCGCCTCCTCGACCAGGTGGGGCCCGCCGCGGTCGGCGGCGTGCTCCCAGCGCACCCGTTCGAACCGGTGCGGGGCGCCGGAGGCGAACAGTTCGGCGGCCGACCGGGCCCTGTCGTGCAGGAGGTTCACCGCGAACGTGCCCTCCCGCAGCATGGTGTCCAGGGTGGGGCTGCCCACCCGCACGCACACCAACAGGGTCGGCGGACTCAGCGACACCGCGCACACCGCGGAGCAGGTCATCCCCCACGGCCGTCCGGAGGCGGTGTCCACCACGGTGAGGATCGCGACCCCGCTGGGGAAGCCAGCCATCAGGGTCCGGAACCGGGTCGGGGTGATCTGGTCGGACAGGTTCACTACGCACCGCCTTGGCGCGCGGGCGACTCGCGGCGAGCCGCGCACGCATCGATCGTGGAGAGCAACGGTCCGGTCGGGCCGGTGCCGGTCGTCACCCGGGCCGTGGTCGCGTTCCACCGGCCGGCCGAGCCGTGCTCCGGACGGTGCACGACTCCGACGCGGAACAGGACCGGGCCGACCTCGCCGACCGTGGCGAGGGGGTCGGCGAGGTGCTCGGGGAGGAGGAGGCCGAAGCGCCGCCCGCCGGCGAGGGCGAGCAGCGCCGGCCCCACCAACAGGCTGACCAGGATCTCCCCGATCGCCAGGGGCAGTCGCAGCCGTCCGGCGACCCGCCGTCCGACCGGCGCGACGAGGACGAGGAGGCCCAGCAGGGCGAGCAGGTGCAGACCCGCGACCACCAGCTCCGTCATGGTGCACGGCTGCCGGCGCCGTGGTCAGTGGAACTGGTTGAAGTAGGCGTACTGGCTGGGCAACGAACGTTTCAGCTCCGCGGCCTGGGCGGCGAGCAGCCGGAACTCCCGTCGGGCCGCGGTGGGGTCGAGGAGGGCGAGGCCGGGCGACGGGGAGAGCGGTATCCCGCCCAGCCCCAGGAGCATGCACACATACGAGTACGCCTCGAACCCGTGGTAGTGCGGGTAGATGGACTCCGCGTGCGGCAGCTTGGTGCGCCACTGCTCGACGCGCTCGGCGAGGGAGTCGGGGATCGGCCGGGTCTTGGTGTCCTTCCAGTACGCGTTGTCCGCGCGGGCGGCGGCGTAGTAGTGCAGGACCAGGAACTCCCGCACCCCGTCCATGCACCGGTTGACCAGGCGGTTGTAGGCGTCGCGGAGCCCGGGCCGCCAGCGGGCGTCGGGGAAGTGCTTGACCAGTTGCTCCACGCCGTGCTGGATGAAGAAGATGCCGGTGGACTCCAGCGGTTCGACGAATCCGCTCGCCAGCCCCACCGCGACGCAGTTGTTGACCCAGGAGCGGCGGCTGCGGCCGATGCGCATGCGGATGTGGTTGGCCTCCAGGTCGTCGGCGGCGGGGCCGACGAACGCGCGCAGGGTGCGTTCGGCCTCCTCGGGCGAGCTGTAGTCCCGCGCGTACACGTAGCCGGTGCCGATCCGGTCGTACAGGGGGATGGTCCAGATCCAGCCCGCGGCCCGGGCGGTGGCGGTGGTGCAGGGGCGCAGCCCGCGGCGTTCGGTGTCGACGGGGACCCGCAGTGCGACGGCGCTGTCGTTGGGCAGGTTGCGCTGGTAGGACTCGAAGGGCTCGCCGAGCGCCTGGTTGATCAGCAGCCCCCGGAAGCCGGTGCAGTCGACGAAGAGGTCCCCGCTGAGGTCCCCGCTGGACCCGGTGGTCAGATGGGTGATCCAGCCGCGCTCGTCCTGGGCCACGTGCAGCACGTCGTCCACCACGTGGCGCACCCCGCGGGCGACGGCGTGGTCGCGCAGGTAGCCGGCGAGCAGCGCGGCGTCGAAGTGGTAGGCGTAGGGGAACTGGGTGTTCTGCTCGGCCAGGGTGCTGCGGCCGGGCGAGGGGTCGGTGCGCCGTCCGAGGTCCCCTTCGAAGAGGGAGCCGTCGAGGTGGCGGGGGGACCGGTGGTTGTCGCACAGGGTGCCGACGAGGAAGCACTCCTCGTCGAAGCGGCCGACCGGCCGGTCGCCGGACCCCTCGTCGGTCCGGGCCGCCCGGGACAGCCACCAGTCGGGGAGGGTGAACCCGTCGACGATCCGCTGCCGTTCGAACGGGTGGTAGAAGTGGTGTCCGGGGGCTCGCCAGTCCTCGAACCTGATGCCCAGTTTGTAGGTGGCGTTGCAGGCCGGCATCCAGTCCCGCTCGTCCAGCCCCAGGTAGGCGAAGAAGTGCCGCACGGTGCTGAAGGTCGCTTCGCCCACGCCGATGGTCGCGACCCGGTCGGACTCCACGACCGTGATGGATATCCGGTCGCCGAAGGCGGCGCTGAGGTACGACGCCGTCATCCACCCCGATGTTCCTCCGCCGACGACAACGATGCTCTCCAGCATGGGCAAACCTCCGAGAGGACGTGGGCCGCGCCCCGTGCGGGCGCTGACGGTCGGCACGGCGAGGTGCATGGGCGGGCGGGGGGCGTCCGTGGGCCCCGAGCCCGCGCGGCACGGCCCGCGGTCCGTGGGACCGGTGGGTCGGGTGCCGGGTGGCCCGGCTTGCTCGGAAGGCTAGGTCCGGGCGTCGCCCCGCGGGGCTCCGGTGCCCGGCGGGACGGCTCGAACCCCGTGCACGCGCAGGCTGGAACGGTCGCGGACCGGGCAGGCCCCCTCGTGCACCGCACGCCCCGTCGCGGTGGCGGGGGGTTGCACGGGGCGGAGCGTGCGGCACCGTCCGCGCCCCGTCGTGCACCGTGCCCGCACGGCGCGGCAGGCGTAACCGGCGCGGGGCGCGTGCCGTTGGTGCGGTATGCCTCCTGCCACCCCTGCGCCGCGCCCGTCCGGCCGCGCCCCGTCGATGCTGCGGCTCGCCACCGCCTCGCTCGCGGGGACCGCCATCGAGTTCTACGACTTCTTCGTCTACGGCACCGCCGCCGCGCTGGTGCTGGGGCCGTTGTTCTTCCCCTCGTTCTCCCCGCTGGCCGGCACGCTGGCCGCGTTCGCCACCTTCGGCGTGGGCTTCTTCGCCCGGCCGCTCGGTTCGGTGCTGTTCGGTCACGTCGGCGACCGGTACGGGCGGCGCCCGGTGCTGTTCGGGTCGCTGGTGCTCACCGGGGCGGCCACCGTCGCGGTGGGGTGCGTGCCGACGTACGACGCCATCGGGGCCGCCGCGCCCCTGTCGCTGGTCGCCCTGCGGTTCCTCCAGGGCATCGGCCTGGGCGGCGAGTGGGGCGGCGCCGTGCTGCTCGCCACCGAGCACGCTCCCGCCGGGCGGCGCGGGCTGTGGGGCGGCTTCCCCCAGATGGGCCCGCCGCTCGGGTTCCTCCTCGCCAACGGCATGATGCTGCTGCTGTCGGCCACCCTGACCGAGGCCCAGTTCCACGACTGGGGCTGGCGGGTGCCGTTCTGGGCGGCGGGGCTGCTCGCGGCGGGGGGCCTGTTGTTGCGCTCCTCCTTGGCGGAGACCCCCCAGTTCCGCGAGTTGAACGAGACGGGGCGGCGGGCCGCGGCGCCGGTGGCCGAGGTCCTGCGCGACCACTGGCGGCTGGTGCTGCTCACCGCGGGTGCACTGACCGCGGGCTATGCGATCTTCTACTCGGTGTCGACCTGGGCCCTCGCCTACGGCACCGAGCGGATCGGGGTGAGTACCACGGTGATGCTGGCGTGCGTGATGGTGGCGGTCGCCGTCAAGGGGGCGTTGACCCCGGTGGCGGCCTGGCTCAGCGACCGGGTGGGGCGGCGCCCGATGTGCCTGGCGGGCAGCGCGCTCGCGGTGGTGTGGATGTTCCCGCTCGTCGCCCTGTTGGACACGGGTGAACCGGTCCTGATGTTCCTGGGGTTCCTGGTGGCGCTGATCGCGTTCGTCACCGTGTTCGCGGTGATCGCCTCCTATCTCCCCGAGCTGTACGCACCGCGGGTGCGCTGCACGGGCGCGGCGGTCGGGTACAACCTGGCGGGGGTGCTCGCGGCGGGGGGCCTGTTGTTGCGCTCCTCCTTGGCGGAGACCCCCCAGTTCCGCGAGTTGAACGAGACGGGGCGGCGGGCCG